>NZ_JACJPL010000001.1:0-300000 GCF_014696065.1 Leptolyngbya sp. FACHB-261
TAACGGCTTCGATCGCTTTGGTGCGTAGGTCATAACTGTAAGGCGCAGGCATGGGTGTATCTCAATGCTTCTCTCTCTAGAATAGCGTCCTAACGTGCGTGCGTAGGGCTATAATAATTAATAACGTCGCGAATTCCAGGCATGGCAAAGCCCCCATAAAAAACTCAATCTTTGAGCTGCTTTTGCTAGAGCCTATTACGACCAGCAGTACAACGAGCAGCACAAACCAGCGCCACAGGTAGGCATAGAAACCCATGACTAAACCCTGCCCAGTAAACCTCCGTAGCAAAGGTGATTCAGCAGTTAGAAGTACGCTTAACGACTAAATTGCAGAATCACCGAGTTAGCAGCACTCAGTGAATAGAACTCAGTGAACAAACCAGGAATAATGCCGGTATAATACAAGATACTACACACGAATTATGATGTCGTCAAGCTCCACAAAACCATGCAAGAAGTCGTACACGGCTTGAAGCTCAGCAGCCATCAGCCACTGAGCAGTTCTCGGTGCGATTCTCAATCGGTAATGCAAAGGGCTTCTACACCTCATGCTGAGTAGCAATGGGTGGACTGAAGCCAAAAAACAACGGGTCAAAACCGACCGATCAAAACTGACCGGTCAAGACCAATGATTCAAGCTGATATCAGAACCATCAAGCCCACAGTTCACGACTCATCATGACTAAGACGACGAATCAGAATGGTATCCGACATTCTGTCGATGCGGTCGAGCGTGCGTTGCAACTGTTCGCGGTCGGTCACCTCAATGCACATATTGATAAACGCCGTCTCGCCCGGATTGGTTTTGACCTCTGCATTGCGCACATTGATATTGCTATCGGCCAATCGAGTCAGAATGTCCTTCAGCACACCTACTCGGTCGATAACCTCAACCTGGATATCAATGGGATAGGTAGGTGCACGACCTGTGTCTTCCATGCGATTCCAACTGACGGGCACTAAGCGATCCCCAGGAATACTGTCGGCATTTGTACAGCCCTGCCGGTGGATGGAGATACCTCGCGCGCTGCGCGTCACCACCCCGATAATGGCCTCACCCGGCACCGGTTTACAGCAGCCCGCTAAGTGATAGAGCAGCCCCTCAACGCCAATGATTGGCGACTTACGATTACCACCCGTGGACGCAGGCGCGGTTGGTGTGGGACGGATGCTGAGCAGAGCAGCAGCACTATCGCTCAGGCGGGCCGTTGGGTCGGGGGATACCTGAGACTTGACGTTCTCCCGTAGCTTATTGACAACAGCAGTAATCGTCACTTCGCCGTAGCCTAAACCCGCTAGGAGATCTTCTGAGCTGTGATAGTTGCATCGTTCGGCAACCAAGCGCATCTGGTCAGACTTCAGCAGGGATTCGAAGCCTTTTTTGCCGATTTCACGCTCTAGGAATTCACGGCCTCGGGCTAGATTCTCTTCACGGCGGGAGCGCTTGAACCACTGACGAATTCGGTTGCGAGCTGAGGCAGTCGCAACAAAGTTAATCCAATCCAAGCTGGGATGGGCGTTCTTGTTGTTCAGAATATCGACAATGTCACCATTCTTGAGCCTGGTGTCTAGAGGCATCATGCGCTCGTTGACACGGGCACCACAACAGCGATTGCCCACCTCTGTGTGAATGCGATAGGCAAAATCAACAGGGGTTGAGCCTTGAGCTAGCGCAATCACATCGCCCTTCGGCGTAAAGACATAGACCTCGCTATCAAACAGATTTTCGCGGATCGAGTCTAGATATTCCTGAGCATCTTTGAGATCGCTTTGCCACTCGACTAATTGCCGTAGCCAGGTGAATTTTTCATCTTCAGGCTTGACGGCATTGCTGGTGCCAGATTCTTTGTATTTCCAGTGGGCAGCAATTCCATATTCGGCAACATGGTGCATCTCCCGCGTGCGAATCTGCACTTCTAAAGGCCGACCGCTGAGGCCAATGACGGCGGTGTGCAACGATTGGTAGCGATTGGGCTTGGGCAAGCCGATATAATCTTTGAAACGTCCAGGAATTGGACGAAAACAGTCGTGAACGACTGCCAGGGCACGGTAGCAATCGCCATTGTCACCATTGATAATGACCCGTACCGCAGCGACATCGTAGATCTCGTGGTACTCCTTGTTTTGGCGCTGCATCTTTTGGAAGATGCCGTAGAGATGCTTGGGGCGCCCAGTAATATCAGCATCGCGGAGGCCGGTTCCAAGCAGCCGTTCGCGCAGCAACTCTACCGCTCGATCAATATGCGCTTCCCGTTCGGTCCGCTTTTCGCTGACCAGTTCCTGCATGCGCCGGTAGTCTTCTGGCTCCAGATATTTGAACGCCAGATCCTCCAGTTCCCACTTAAAACGCCAAATCCCCAGGCGATTGGCCAGGGGAGCAAAAATCTCACGAGTTTCTCGAGCAATGCGACGCCGCTTGGCATCAGGCAGATGCTCTAAAGTTCGCATATTGTGCAGCCGGTCGGCTAGCTTCACCACGATGACGCGAATATCCTGGGCCATTGCCAGAAACATGCGTCGAAAATTCTCAGCCTGACTCTCGGTTTTGCTTTCAAAGTTAAACTTTGAAAGTTTGGTAACGCCCTCTACCAGGCAACGCACTTCTGCACCGAAATGCTGCTCTAATTGCTCAGCAGTGATCTCAGTGTCTTCAACTACATCGTGCAGGAAGCCTGCAGCGATCATGGCGCTACTCCCACCCAAATCGCGTAGCATACCAGCTACAGCAACAGGGTGAGCAATGTAGGGTTCACCGGACTTACGGTACTGGCCTTCATGCAGACGATAGGCGAAGTCAAAGGCTCGGCAGATCAGAGCAGTATCGCTGCTAGGGTCGTTAGCCCGTTGATTCTGGATCCAACAGGACTGAAGCCAGTCAGGAACGGCGAAATCTAGAGATGACAGGACTAGCTCTGAGTCCTGTTCAGAGAGCGAGGCTACCGTCAGATTCATACTGCTGAGCCTATTCAGGTTGGTAGAAGATGGCTGTTGTTTTTATTGTAAAGAGTGTATCAGAACACACATGTAACAAAAGCAAAGATCATTGCCAGGGCAGTTACCTCTACCAATGGTTTACTCCTCTCTACAGCCTAAGAGAGACCCAGAAGCGTTTTCAAGTGAGGTTTGTGTGGGGCAAAATGGCAGATTACCGAGCCCTGACTTAGTTTTCCCATACAGGTCAACTCTGCTTGCTCCGGCAACTATATAGAGATTTGATCACAATTCTGGTTTGCCATGTTGCCTGACCCACACCGCCAGTCCTATCTAGCCTTTCAAGAGCGTTTGGATCAACTCCAAACCTTAGTCGGAAAGGCGAATCCAGCTCCCGCCCAATTGCTCCAAGTGTTTCTGGAAGCTCAACAGTTTTTTCAGGTGCAGGTGCTGGGTCTGGACGCAGAGGTATTACCTTTAGAAACCGAGCAGCAGTTGCGAGCCTACCAAACCGAAATTCAGCGGGAGTTGCGTCTGCTAGGAACCGATCTGTCGTTTTTGCAGGCAGCTCGGAAGCCAGAAACGGTGCAGCAACGTCAGGGACAAATCCAACAGCGTCTAGCTACCCTAAGCCGTTACTGTAAGGCCATCTTAGGTGAAGGCGGTGAAGGCGCAGGGGCTTAATTTCAGGGCTCAAATAGGTTCGAACAGGCCCAAACTAAGTCTAGGAACCAGCCTGGGATCAGAGCATGACTGGCTCAGCGAGTTCTGACAGCTCTACGACACCCTCGCGCCGGATTCGCTCCATCGCTTCATCCAGCAGGTCTGACCCTTCCTGCACAGTTGCGATGCGGCACAGTTTACCGCGCAGGTCCCCGGCACCGTAAAACCCCTTGGCATACCAGGTCAAGTGCTTGCGAGCCTGACGCACGCCGCGCTCACCTTTGTACTCCCACAGCGCCCAGAGATGATCACGTGCGCACTCTAGCCGTTCCAAAACTGTAGGTGGGACTTTATGCTCCCCAGTCTTCAGGAAATAATCAATTTCACCAGCCAGGAAGGGATAGCCGAGCGTGCCACGTGAGCACATCACGCCATCAGCGCCGGTTTCTTCCAGGCACTTCACCGCTGCTTCCACCGAGAACATATCGCCATTAGCGATCACGGGGATCGAAAGCTTCTCCTTAACCTTGCCGATCCAGTGCCACTTAGCAGGGCCGTTGTAACCTTGAGCACGGGTGCGGCCATGGACTGTGATCAGCTGGGCTCCGGCATCCTGCATGCGTTGGGCAAATTCCAGAATATTGATCTCCGAGTCGCACCAGCCCAAGCGAGTTTTGACAGTTACAGGTACTTTCACAGCCTTGGAGACCGAGCGCACAATAGCTTCGGCAACTTCCGGCTGACGCAGGAGCGAGGAGCCGCCACCATTTTTGGTGATTTTATTGACTGGACAACCCATGTTGATATCTACCAAGTCCGCGCCTTCCTCCACCGCTTTTTGGGCAGCTTCTGCTAAGAAATCAGGGCGGCAATCGAAGAGTTGAATACCAATGGGGGTTTCGTCCCGGTCTACCTCCATGATCTTGGGCAGTTGCTTGACGTAGTGCAGCCCAGTTGCATTGACCATCTCGGTATACATCAGCGACTCTGGCGAGTAACGTCGCACCAGCCGACGAAACACTTTGTCAGTAACACCTGACAAAGGCGATTGCAAGACTCGGCTATGCACCGTGAAATCGCCAATGTTGAGCGGGGCCGCTAAGCGGGCTTTCAAGCTGGGAGGCAGGCTAACCATAACGAAACACTGACGCAAAATGACTGGGACGGGACGGCACACTGGGCCCAACCCTAAACTCAACATCGAGCTGAGCCCTGTCTCCATCTTGCCTGTTAGTCGCATCCATTGGTGGGGAGAGTTCTAACCGCATCAGAATTCAATAGGATATTGAGTGATTTGCCTTTTGCTTTTGAGGTCTTCTCACCATGCCCTTTCCTCGTTCCAGTGGCATTTTGTTGCACCCGACTTGTTTACCAGGCCGCTATGGAATTGGAGATTTGGGGCTAGAGGCGTACCAGTTTGTAGATTTTCTAGCTCGCAGTGCTCAGCAACTATGGCAAGTGTTGCCGCTGGGTCCAACTGGTTTTGGCAACTCGCCTTACATGTGTTTCTCTGCAATAGCAGGCAACCCATTGCTGATTAGCCCCGAAGTGTTGAGAGACAATGGCTTTCTGGGCGAGGATGACCTGCGCAACGTGCCTGACTTTCCCTTAGATCAGGTAGATTTTGAGCGAGTGGTCGCCTGGAAGCTGCCACTGCTACGCAAAGCCAGTCAAAACTTTGCCCAGCATGCTACTGCGATCCAGCAGATGGAATTTGATGGCTTCTGTCGTGGTAAGGCGAGCTGGCTCGATGACTACACGTTGTTTATGGCGTTGCTAAATACACGGGAGGAGGCAACCTGGAACCAGTGGCCGCACGAGTTGCGCCATCGCAAGCCTGAAGCATTAGAGGCAGCGCGGCAGCAGCTAGCCGACGAAATTTTCTTCCACAAATACATGCAGTTCGAGTTCTTCCGGCAATGGTCTGAACTCAAGCGCTATGCCAATGATCAAAACATTCAAATTATTGGCGATATCCCAATTTATGTAGCGCACAACAGCGTTGATGTTTGGGCTCACCCAGAAATTTTCCAGCTCAACCCAGAAACTGGCGAACCGCAAGAGATGGCTGGCGTTCCACCCGATTATTTCTCAGCGGATGGGCAGCTTTGGGGCAATCCAGTTTACAACTGGCCGTATTTAGAATCGACCCGCTTTAGTTGGTGGATCGAACGCATTCGCGCTTTGTTGACTTACGTAGACCTGATTCGCATTGACCATTTCCGAGGGCTGGAGGCCTATTGGTCTGTGCCTGCCGGCGAGGAAACTGCGATGAATGGTCGCTGGATTAAGGCCCCCGGCTATGCGCTATTTGAGACGATTCGAGAAGAACTCGGTAGCCTGCCTATCCTGGCAGAAGACCTAGGGGATATTAGTCCAGAGGTGCTGCAACTGAGGGATCATTTCGAGTTTCCTGGCATGCGCATTCTGCAGTTTGCCTTCGGCAATGATGCCAAAAATCCGTTTTTACCGTTTAACTTCAGTGCCAATAGTGTCGTCTATACCGGCACTCACGACAACAACACGACCGTGGGTTGGTACAACCAAATCTCTGATTACGAGCGAGGTCGCTTGCACGAATACTTGGGCTGCACAGGCTCCTATGGCATCGCCTGGGACATGATTCGATTGGCCCTCAGCTCCGTGGCCAACCAAGCCCTAATTCCGCTTCAAGACATTTTCAGTTTAGGCTCGAATGCCCGTATGAACTTTCCCAGCAGTGCCGAGGGCAACTGGGCTTGGCGCTATCGCAGTGAAGCCCTAACCGAGGACTACAGCAATCGCCTCAAAGCCATGGTGAAGATCTACGGTCGCTATGCTGAATTCCCTGGGGCCAGGCTGGAGTGAGAGGGAGCTGAGGCAGGAGAGCCAGACCATAGCTCAGCCAAAAGCGAGAGGTGCAGAATCACTCTCTAGCTACAAGTTGCTCAGCGTATCCTGCGTAACTATCAGGATTAGGAGCTGTTGCCTTGATGAGCCGCTATGGAAACCAAACCTGCCCAGCCCGCTACCCTGAAAGATGTGTCTGCCCCTGAAACTAAGCCGTTAAGCCAGTCACCAGTTCAATCATCGCGTGTGAAGTTTGCGCTGTTTAGGTCTATGGTGGGTGCCCTTGCTAATCTTGGCCAGGCTTTCAGAGAACGAGTGACGCAGGCGGGTGGTGCTGCTGCCCAAACTGGCAAAACAGTCCTGGGCACCGCAACTGGTCTCGGCACAACGACAGCTAAGCACAGCCACCGCCTGCTCAAGCAAGCAACTGAAAATACGGGGCAGGCGTTTACCTGGGTCAGTGAAAGCCCCTTGCTGCGTCGTGCCTCAAAAGCAGTACGTATGGATTGGCTACTCGGCATCCTAGACCGGGTCGACCTGGTCAAAGCCGAAAACCAGGTCAAAAAGCTCCAGCAAGAACATCCCGAGGATTCTCCTAGCCAAATTGCCCATCGCCTGATGCTGGAGAAGGCAGTCTACACCGGTGGTATTGGCCTTGCGACCAGTCTGGTTCCTGGTCAAGCAGCAGCGCTGCTGACCGTTGACCTAGCAACCACCACCCTGCTCCAGTCTGAAATGGTTTATCAAATCGCTGCTGCCTATGGGCTTAGCCTTCAGGATCCAGCCCGTAAAGGCGAAATCCTGGCAATTTTCGGGCTGGCCTTGGGTGGAGGAAGGGCCATCAAGGCTGGTTTAGCCCTGCTACGCAATACCCCAGTCGCTGGAGCAGTGATTGGCGCAGGTGCCAATGCAACCATGCTCTACTCATTAGGGTATGCAGCCTGCCGCTTCTACGAAGCGAGACTTGATACGTCAGTCCCTCAAGCGACGCTGGCCGACTCTAAAACAGTAAGCGATAACTATTTGGCAGCAGCGATTGCTCAAGAAACAGTGATGGATCAGATTCTGGTCCATGTGATCCTGGCAGACCATCCTGATCAGTCTTGGCAAACTATTCTGCCGGAGCTTCAGGCTTTGCAGTTTAGCCCTACCTCTTTAGAAGCAATTGAGCAGCATATCCGCTCGCCCCAGCCGCTCGACAGCTTATTGAATCAGCTCAATAAAGACTTCGCTGTGCCTTTACTAGCTCGTTGCTATAAGATTGCTCAGCTCAACCAGACAAGCTCGCCAGACGAAGACCGGGTGCTCAATCAGATCGCTAGCAAATTCGACATTAGCCTCGATTCAATTAGGAAGATGGCTCTACTGGAGCAGCGCTGGAATTAAGGCGCTTAAGTCGGTGCTAATCAAGTCAGCGCATCCAAAGCCACAATGACCACAGTGATATTGTCTCGTCCCCCCCGGTCCTTGGCAGCATCAACCAGGGCAATTGCAGCTTTCTCGCAGGAGCGGATTTGCTTAAGCCGGTCGGCGATCAGGTGATCGGACAATTCCTCAGTCAAACCATCGCTACACAGCAAGAGCCGGTCCCCAGCCTGAAAATCAAACGCCTGGATTTCTATAGGGTCTAAGTCTTCTCGGCCCAGACATTGAGCCAAGACGTGCCGCCAGGGATGGCTGCGGGCTTGGTCAGGACTAACCTCTCCATGCTTCAGGGCTCGGGCAATCCAGGTGTGATCCTCTGTAATTTGCTCAAGCTTGGGACCCCGCAGACGGTAGAGCCGCGAGTCTCCAATGTGAGCACACCAGGGCTGATCACCCTCGAACAGCACGATCACAACTGTCGTGCCCATATCTGAGCGTTCTGGGTGCTCGTGTTGGTCTTTAAGGATCGCCCGGTTGGCCGCTTGCAATGCGCCCTCTAGAAGGCTTTTGGGTGGCTGACCACTACTCCAGTGGTCCTCTAAGTAATAGCGGATCGTCTCTGTTGCCAGGCGGCTGGCCTCCTGCCCCCCGGCATGACCACCCATGCCATCAGCCACCACAAAGAAGCGTCCCTCACGGTCGATATGATAGGCGTCCTGATTGGCTGAACGCAGGAGGCCCCGATCCGTTACACCTGTGAACAGTCGTTTCATGGCGCAAAACAATCGAATCTAAATCCCGGTACTAAAACATTTGCTCCGTACGATTGATACGCAGAAGCACTCGAATAAATGCGCCCACTGCAACCGCAGCTAAAACTCCCATACCAAGTGCTAGCCAACCTTTTCCACTGATCAGTAGCAGCGTTGCCGAGAGGACAAAGGAACCCGCTAGAAGGACGTAGTTAGTGCCCATATTGACACTCCCAAGCCGTCGCAGCAACCGGTCTGTCTCTTGAGACCGCACCCGAATGCGAATGTCACCCCGTTCAAGCTTATCGATCGTGTCATCAATTCGCCGAGGCAGACCCAAGGCCGTGTTGCTGACTTGAGCCGCTTGCCGCCCAATCTGGCTGATAATATCGCCGCCCGTTTCGAGGGGAGAACCGTTGCCGCTCATCATTTCTGTCGCAAAAGGTTTTGCGACCTCCATAAAGTTGAAGTCCGGATCCAACCCTTTCCCCAGACCCTCTAGAGTTGAGAATGCCCTCAAAACGAAGGTAAATGTCGCTGGGAAGCGAAAAGGTTGATCGTAGGCCAGCTCATACAGGTCGTCGCTGATGGATGCAATCGAAACATCAGTATGAGCATTGAAGGGCTGGTCCATGAAGTTGTCGAGCATGTACTGGACCGAACGCCGTACAGGCCCCATGTCGCCAGTGGGCACCAATGCGCCAAGATCAACCAGCGATTGCACAACTTCATCGGCATCCTTTTGGGCAACGCCAAAGAAGGTGCGCATCAGCTTAGACCGAGTAACCGGCTGGATCTGGCCCATCATGCCGAAATCGTAGAAGATTAGCCCCCCATCGGGACTAACCGCCAAGTTGCCGGGGTGAGGATCTGCGTGGAAGAAACCGTTCGTGAGGATCTGCTGCAGATAGGTGCGGGCCCCAATGTGAGCAATCTCCTTGCGATCTAACCCTGCAACCTCTAGGGCTTCGTAGTGATTGACCTTAATGCCAGGCGCGTATTCCAGAGTCAAGACCCGTGGTGACGTGTAGCGCCAGTAGATACGCGGCACGATGACCTGCGGATCGTCACGGAAGTTGCGACGAAAAGTATCTGCATTACGCCCTTCGTTGAGATAGTCAACCTCCTCGTAAAGGATGCGACGGCACTCGTCGTAGATCCCTATCCAGTCTCGGCCCTTGCCCCATTTCGGGTGGTTTTGGTAGCGATTGGCTATCTGGCGCAGAATCGCCAAATCGATTTCGAATAGTTTGCGCAAGCCGGGTCGCTGGATCTTGACTACGACCTCTTCGCCGGTTTTAAGCTGAGCCCGATGCACCTGTCCCAAACTAGCGGCAGCTAAGGGCGTTGGGTCAAAGAACTGATACAGCTCTGGAATGGTTTTGCCAAACTCTGCTTCGATGATCGCCTCAACCCTGTCGTAGCTGAAGGCAGGCACCTTGTCTTGAAGTTTGGAGAGCTCCTCGACATACTCAGCAGGAAACAGGTCAGCCCGAGTCGAAAACAGCTGGCCAACCTTGATGAAGGTAGGACCGAGATTGAGCAGAGTTTCACGTAGCCAGATAGCACGAGATCGACGACGCCTTGAGCGAGCTTCGTCAGTTTTGCCACCGGGGTAGCTCCACTTCTTCCCATCCAGCCAGAGATAAAGCAGCAGGGTTAAAACCGCCTGCCAAATATCCACCTGGCGACGGGTGGTGGAATAGTTCTCCCGGCTCCAGCGGTAAGCAGAATCAGAGGGCAGGACGGACAAGGCGGTTTTCTCTCGGTTCTTTGATGCAGTGCCTTTGGGGCAGGGTGGAATAGGGGAATGAGCCTCTACTACCTACATACAGAGTAGGACCGGGAGGTTAAAAAGAAATCAGCCTTGACGGCTACTCCGGTAGCGCTGGAGTTCTGAGCGTAATTGCGCAACCTCAGCCCGTAGCTCGTCAATTGTGGCTTGGAGGTCATCGCTTCCAGTTTTGACCAAGGCTGAGCGGCTACCTAGCATGGCACCTTGCTCATCCGCCAGGGCTCTATCCTGCGCTTGATTGACAAAGCTACGCATCTTTTCACGTTGCTCGGCGTCGAACTTGCCGAGTTCGCTTAAAGCATCAGTGAAAGCATCTTCAAGTTGCTCCAGCAGCATGTTTGCCACCGCTCGACCGAAGAAGAAAGCACGGACTTGGGGACTACTCATGAACAGCTTGGAGGTCTATAATGCGTCGTCTGAGGAAATTATAACCCGACTGCCTAGACCAGAGACCTCTGTCGCAGTGCTGTCAAGCTGGCAGCAAGAGCAATAGCCTCCAGAAGACTGGTTGGATCAGCAATGCCGCGTCCGACAATATCAAAAGCGGTGCCGTGGTCTGGAGAGGTGCGCACAAAGGGCAAACCGATGGTTGTGTTGACAGCTCGGTCAAAGGCCATGAGCTTGACCGGAATCAGACCTTGGTCATGGTAGAGCGCTAGGTAGGCGTCGTGAGCACTGCAACCCGGCTGGAACCAAGCCTGACCGGGTTTGACCCAAAGGGTATCTGGCGGGACTGGACCGCTGAGGTTGACAGCCGGATTTTGGGCTTGCCAATCGGTCAGAGCACTGCGCAACCAGTCGCGCTCCTCGCTGCCGAGTTGCCCGTCCTCACCGCTGTGGGGATTGAGGCCAGCGACCGCAATTTGAGCCTGACTCAAACCGAAATCGGTTTGCAAACAATGCCACAACAAGTCGAGCTTACGGTGGATCAGGTCAGGGTTTAGGGTACTGGGCACTTGGGCGAGGGGAATGTGCGTGGTTACCAGCAGGGTGCGCAGTAGCCAACCGGTATGGGGTGAGCGAGCCACAAACAGCATGCCAAAGCGCTCAGCACCGCTGAGCTGGGCCAGCAACTCAGTCTGGCCTGGATAGTGGTGGCCTGCTGCTTTCCAGGCAGACTTGGCAATGGGAGCTGTGACCACACCATCGAACTCTCCGGCCATGGTGCGCAAAATAGCTTCTTTTAAATAGTCGAAGCTGGCTCTGCCACTCTGGGCATTGCCCGAGCCGGGTGTGATTTGAGTTCCAGTGTCCAGTTCCAGCAACTCGATAGCATCAGGCTCAGCCAACGGCGTTTCAGTCTGCCGCCGCAGTTGAGTGTAAGCCTGCTCCAGCACGTGACGCTCACCCACCACGGTCAAGCGGCAATTACTAGGCAGATGGGCTAAGGCTTTGAGCACGACCTCCGGTCCAATACCGGCAGGATCTCCTAAGGTCAGTGCCAACTTGGGTAGATGAGACGTTGACAGCATGAAGGGACGGAGTTCTCTTACAAGTTCTCTAGAGCAAAGTTCTCTAGGGCGAAGCTCTTTAGGGACTTCTCTAGGGCTTTTCTAGGTTAGCTGAGCCTGTAGTTCTGCCTACAGAATACTGATTTCAGCCCAAGGCGGGAGCCAAGCAGCTATCTGCTTGTGCGAAGACTGAAGAAGCCATTGAAGAGCTCATAGAGAACTACAACCATGAATATTTTGAGAATCATCTTTGCTATCTTGTTGCCGCCCCTCGGCGTGTTTCTAACCACGGGTGTTAGCAGCGCGTTGCTAGTCAACATCTTGCTCACCCTACTAGGTTATGTGCCCGGCATTATTCATGCTGTGTGGATTATTGCCAAGCAAAACGAAGCTTATGGAGACCGGGCCTAGATTTGAGCTCTAGAGTTTAAAACTCTTGATTTTTAAACTCTAGGTTCAATCTCTAGCTCAAGCCCAGACAACGCCTTTTAACAACGCAACTCCGGCCCCAGCTTCTATTTTTCGACGATGTTCCAAACTCCGTCCCAAGCTGGGCCCGGGGGATTGCGGATCAAACTTTGACAACGCTCAATGTGTAGCAGGGTAGCTCGGTCATTAGGGCGCATCGTGAAGGCGTCACGAAAGTGATTGATCGCAATCCGGAACTCTCGACAGTCGTAAGCTTGCCGCCCCCTCTCATACACCTCTAGAAACCGGCTGAGTTCTGAGTCTAATTGTTCACCGTGAGAGCCGATTAACTCGTATAGGGTAATCGGCTCATTACGGTTACGCACTCGAATCGTATCTAGCTCGCGCGCTCGGATGTGATCCTTGCACAAGGCATAGGTGTGCTGGCTGAGGATGATGTCGCACTTGTACTGCTTGGTGGCATCCTCTAGCCGAGAGCTGACATTTACACCATCGCCGATCACGGTGTAGTCCATACGCTTACGGGAGCCGATGTTGCCCGAGACAACCTCGCCGGAGCTGATACCAATGCCCACCCGTACTGGGGTTAGGTTATCGGCAATTCTAGCCCGATTGAACTCCTTGAGCAGTTCGCGCATTTCTAAGGCTGACTGAGTAGCGCGGTGAGCATGGTCGGCAAGAGTCATCGGCGCACCGAAGACTGCCATGAGCGCGTCCCCAATGAACTTGTCGAGGGTGCCTTCGTACTTGAGTACGGCCTCGACCATCTTGTCAAAATAGCTATTGAGCAGCGAAACGACCTCGCTAGCGCCCAGATCCTCGGTCAGGGCGGTGTAGCCGCGGATGTCGGAAAACAGGATAGTTACATCCCGCCGTTCGCCTTCCATCAGGGAGTCGTCAGCAGTCGCCAGAACCCGCTCAGCAACGTCTTTGGTCACGTAGCGATAGAGCATGGATTTCATGCGTTTTTCTTGGCTGATGTTTTCCATCACTACCAAGCCGCCACAAACACCGCCTTCAGGGTCAGAAAGTGGATTGACCGAGAGGTTCACACTCAGTTCGCCCTGCTTGCCATCTGGCCCCATCAGCCTTAAATCTTGACCGGGGAAGTCTAGCTTGCTCTGGTTACGGAGGCTCTCGTGCAGATTGTGTTCTAGCTCGTCAAGCGGCACAATGTCCCAGACAAAGCAGCCTTCAATGCTCTGGGCCTCTGTCAGGTTGAGCAGTTTGTAAGCCGCTTCGTTAATCGTGACGATCCGCCCTTCCAGATCGGTGGAAATCACGGCATTGGACAAGCTGCGCAGTACGTCTTCCTGGTAACGCTTTTCCCGCGAGATTTGCAGGTTCTGCTCGGTGATGCGGCGGTTTTGCTCGGTGATGCGCTGGTTTTGATCCAGCACACTCTCGAACAGCTGGGCATTCTCCAGAGCGACCCCAGCCTGGATATTGAAAGCCCGCATGAATTCTTCATCGGAGCTGGTGAAGCTGCCCTGGTGCTTGTTGATCAGCTGGGTGACGCCAATCAAATCTCCCATTGAGTTAAACACCGGCATGCACAGCATGTTGCGAGTGCGATAACCGCTTTTGCGATCGGTAGAAGGATCAAAGCGGGGATCGGCATAGGCATCGGGGATGTTCAGGGTGCGGCCCGTGGAGGCGACAAAACCAGCGATGCCTTTGTTGGCTGGAATGCGGATCTCCAGAAGTGCGCCGTTTTTGCCTTGAGCCACCTTAGACCACAGCTCATTATGTTCGCGGTCCAGTAAAAACAAGGTACTGCGGTCAGCCTGCATCAGTTCGCGAGCCTCGTCCATCACCGCCTTGAGTGTGCGGTCGAGGTCCAAACTTTGGGAAAGAAATGTCGTCGCCTTGAGTAGAGCAGCAACTCCCCGTTGGTTGCGAGCAGCGACATAGAAACGCTGACAGCTTTCCAGGATGATGCCGATTGAGTTGGAGAACTCACGGAAGCGCTCCTCATCTTCATGGCTAAAGGGCTGCTCGCCGTTCTTGTTCAGCAACTCCACAACGGCAACCACCTCGCCCTCGGAGCTGTGAATTGGCATGCACAGGATCGTATGGGTTTGGTAGTTAGTTTTGCGGTCAATGTCTGGGTTGAACAAATCGCAGAGCGAGACATCCGGGATGTTCAAGCACTCGCCAGTGGTAGCTACATAGCCCGCAATACCCGTGTGCATGGGCAGCCGGATCTCGAGAGACTTCTGGCCCTCCCCTTGCGCAATTTTGGACCAGAGTTCCTCGCGTTCTGGATCTAGCAGAAAAATAGTGGTGCGATCTGCCTGAAGAATTTGACCAATCTTGAGGGTAAAAGCCTCAAGAATCTGGTCGAGCAGCGCTTCTAAATTGTCGTTATGAGTTAAATCAATCGCTCTTAAGGAATAGGTAAATTCCGTGGTGAAGCGATCCAACAAGTTTTTAAAACGATCTAGCGTTAAGCCCTCGACTCGCTTCGAAAAACCCCGATAGCCCTTATGCTCAACCAGAGCTGTCAGTAAGCCAATCGAGGGTGCAACCGGCATCTCTAGGCTGATGGCATTGGGTTCGGAGGAAAGCGGCGGTAGTGGGCTCAGGCTACGGTTAGAATCGTCGGACTCAGCGGAGGCAGAGGGGCTCGGCATATTTGTTATCGGATCCAGCAGTAACCTGGCAGACGGAGCACTCTATAAGAAAATTGTGACAAAAGTGACAAAGGATGTGTGATAAATTGCTCCCTGATTGCTTCAATCCTACCCAGGCTGCATCGACCTTTTTCATCCCTTTCACGAGCTACCAGCCTGCATCCGGACAGTCGCCTCAACCATGCTGACTCTCCGCCCTATAGGCGCGGTTTAGCTCTGCTCTAGCCCTGTTCTTCAACCTCGGCTTGCTACTGCCTTGTTGAGCCTTACTGAGCCTTGGCTGTTGCCTGACGGTTGTGGTGCGACTGAGACAGCAGCGCATCCGCCAAGGCCAAAGCTTCTTGAGCAGAAGTTCCGCCAGCAAGCTGAGCTAGTTCTTCGCGTCGCTGCTCCGGCTCAAGCTGACCTACGCGAACAACCGTGCGCTCAGAGGTCTTAACCGCTTTGGTTTTGCGACCTTTCTCACCTTTTTCTTTAATAGGCGAAATTTCTGGGATCTGCCGTTTATCGACGCGGAAGTGAGTATCGGCCATCGCTGCCACGATTGGCTGGTGAGTCACGCAGAGCACCTGATGGTGCTGGCCGAGCTGGTGCAGTTTCTCAGCAATTGCTTGCGCCACCCGCCCAGAAACCCCCACGTCGATTTCATCGAAGATCAAGGTGTCTACGGGATCTACCTGAGAAAAACAAGCTTTCAGCGCCAGCAAGAAACGGCTCATTTCCCCACCTGATGCGGTTTCACTCAAGGGTTGTAGAGGTTCACCGGGGTTGGGACTGAATAGAAATTGCACGCGCTCAGCCCCATAGGCGGTGGGCGTAACTGGCGTCAGCTCCACCTGGAATTGCACCTTATCCATGGCTAGAGGCTTGAGTTCCTGGATCAGACGGCCTTCCAGATTACGCGCTGCCAGTTTGCGCAGTTGCGTGAGCTTAGTACAGGCGGCGGTGAGGGTACTTTGCTGCTGCTGTACTGCTTCCTCTAGCGCTTCTAGAGAGGCACCGGCATCGTTGAGCTGGGACAGCTCGGCACAGATGCGCTGCTCGTATTCGATTACCTCCGCGAGAGTGGAGCCATATTTGCGACACAGGACCTTGAGTTCGCTGACCCGCTGTTCCACTTGCTCTAGACGGCGAGGGTCAGTTTCCAAGTCTTCGCCGTAAGCATTGATCAAGCGCCCCGCTTCTTCTACCTGAGCCAGAGCACTGCTGACTAGCTCCAGAATCGGTCCTAGCCCCGGGTCGTAGCTCAGCAGCTGGCTGAGGGTCGCTTCAGCATTGCCTAAGAGGTCAGCACAGGCCAGCGTGGTGCTGTCCTCGTTTTGGTAGAGCGCCTGATAGATGGTGTAGCTCTGCTGCTGGAGTTCGACGCTGTGGCTGAGGCGATGACGCTCTTGCTCCAAATCTTCCAGTTCTTTGGGGTCTTTGAGGTGCGCTTGGGCTAGTTCTTTGACCTGATACTCCAGGATGTCCAACTGCTGAATACGCTGACGCTCGCTGGTCAGGCGTTGTTCTAAAGCCTGTTGAGCTTTGACTAGGGCAGCGTGGGCCTCGGCTACTTTGGTGCGTTGCTTCAACAGTGGGGCACCGCCAAAGTCGTCGAGCCAATCGCGGACGCGAGCGCCTTGGAGCAACTGTACTGTCTGACCCTGAGCCGTGATTTCGACCAGCAGGTTGTGTAACTCCTGCATTTGCTGGCGATTCACCAAGATGCCGTTGATCCGAGAGCGGGAACTGCGCTCAGAAATTTCCCGCGAACAAACTAACTCTCCGTCTAGGGAGTCGATCTCTTGGCTAGCGAGCCAATCCTTGAGTCGGCTATTCAAATCAAAACTAGCCTCAATCAAGGCCCGCTCAGATCCGGTGCGGACGGATTTGCTACTCATGCGTCCGCCCAAAGCTGCCGAGATGGCATCTAGAATGATCGATTTGCCAGCACCAGTCTCACCGGTCAACACGTTCAAGCCCGAGCCAAAGGTTAGCTCCAGCCGGTCGATCAGCGCAAAATTCTCGATGTGAAGCGTCAGGAGCATGGGGAAATTAACAAACCGACCGGTAGAGGAATCCTGACGTCGTCAGGGCTATCAATAACTAATGATGAAGCGGTAAGGAAATCCGGAAACTCATTTTACGGTGGCCCTCCTAGTGGGACGGGCTGCACTTGTTACAATACGTTACGAGATCTTTTGTCTTAACCCCATGGCTATATCCCCAACGGTAGTTGATTCGCGGCGGTCGGCAGTTCGACCCACTGACCCTGAGGTTGTCCTGAACGAAGTGGTCTTGCAACGGCTGACTCAGCAGGAGCGCGTCTTGGCGACTGGGGAACTCGCGTTGGAGTCCTACGATCCGCAACTCGTCGCCTTGCACTATAGTCGCCAGCCCTGGACGGTGTTGCGCCGTTGTGTTGCGGCTCTGTGGCCCATTCTGACGCTGGCCTTTAGCTTGTGGTGGGACAAAAGAACTGGAGCGGAGCTGCGCAACGAACGGCGTCGGGCTATCCAACTGCGCGAACTCCTGACCCGACTGGGACCGGCCTATATCAAGATTGGTCAGGCTCTCTCCACCCGGCCCGATTTGGTGACATCTACCTATCTGGAGGAACTCGCACAGCTTCAGGATCAGTTGCCTCCGTTTGCCAATGCCCTCGCTTTCCAGTTTATCCGGGAAGAACTGGGAGGATCGCCCCAAGATATTTACGCTGAAATTTCTGCCGATCCAATCGCGGCTGCCAGTCTCGGGCAAGTTTACAAGGGGAAGCTCAAGACTGGTGAAGTCGTGGCGATCAAAGTGCAGCGCCCTGACCTGGCGGGTCAAATCACGCTAGACATGTATATCCTGCGCGGTCTAGCCGGTTGGATTCAGCGTCGATTCTCCTTCATTAAAAGCGATTTGCAAAGCATTCTTGATGAGTTTGCTTATCGCATTTTCGAGGAGATGGACTACGAGCACGAGGGCGCTAATGCCGAGCGTTTCTCTCAGCTCTACGGGCATATTGAAGGCATTTATGTGCCTAAAATTTACTGGCAATACACAGCCCGTCGTGTCCTAACCATGGAGTGGATTGACGGCGTTAAACTCACACAATTGGATACGATTCGCAGCAAAGGACTAGACCCCAGAGAGATCATCGGGGTTGGTGTGCAGTGCTCCTTGCAACAGTTGCTAGAGCATGGTTTCTTCCACGCGGATCCTCATCCTGGCAACCTATTCGCCATGAACGATGGCAAGCTAGCTTACCTTGACTTTGGCATGATGAGCGAGGTCAAGCCGGAGCAGCGCTACAACTTAATCGAAGCGATTGTGCACATAGTCAATCGCGATTTTGAAGAGCTAGCCCAAGACTACGTCAAGCTCGATTTCTTGACTCCCGATGTAGACTTAAGGCCGATTGTGCCCGCCCTAGCTAGCGTGTTCAGTCAAGCGTTGGGCGCGAGTGTCTCTGAACTCAACATTAAGAGCATCACCGACGAACTCTCGCAGATGATGTATGACTACCCGTTCCGGGTACCGGCTTACTATGCGTTGATCATTCGTTCGTTGGTGACCTTAGAAGGCATTGCGATTAATGTCGATCCAGACTTCAAAGTTCTCAACGAAGCTTATCCCTATGTCGCCAAGCGCTTGCTCAGCGATCCGGCACCCCAATTGCGTTCTGCTTTGCGCGATGTCTTGTTTAAAGATGGTTCTTTTCGTTGGAATCGCTTAGAGAACCTGCTGCGCAACGCAACTAAGGGCAGCAAAGATTATGACTTGAGCAAAGCAGTGGATCAAGCGCTCGACTTTCTGATGTCAGAGAGAGGTGAATTTATTCGTGAGCGCCTGATTGACGAGATTGTCAAAGGCATTGACCCGGTGTACGTCATTCAGGGAACACCGAATCCAGCTAGCGAACATTTGCAGCGAATCTGGGCAATTTTGCAGCAAAACGGCAACTTTGATCCACTCAAAGTTTTACCCGTTGCAGGTCAAATTCTATTTAAGCCAGAAACTCAGCAATTGGGCCGTCGCGTCGTCTCTCGTCTAGCCCAGCGCACGCTAGCACGGCTGATCCGAGAGTTTCTCCTGCGTGAAGAAACGACCCAGCCTGGGGCCAATCGGCCAACAACTAGGTCAACAACTGGGCCAATAACCGCGGTAAGGCCTGCCCCTGCATTGCCTGCACCGTCCTCACGCCCAGTTCAGTTCCCTCGTCTACCGGTGCCTGCCTTCACCAACCTGACGGCTAGTCTGAACCCTGAAACCCAACCCAGCAAAAAATCCAACAACCGATCCAACAACTGGGAGTGGTAGCACTCTAAGTTTATTAATCTAATAGGGATCCGGGCCACTGCTCCCGTTGCGCTTTCCCCCTTCAGGCTCATGGCTTCCTTCAACGAACTCCCTTATCCCAGGCGCCAACGTCAGCTTGTGCGCCTGGTTCAACGCCTCGGCTTACCGAAGAATGCAGCCGTAAACTGGCAGCTTCTAGATCTGGCGCTCACCCACCCCACTGCCAACCCACACCACAACAATGACCGGTTGGAATTTCTAGGGGATTCGGTGTTGCTGCTGGTGGCCTCGCAGTTTCTGTATGAGCGCTATCCCAAGGCCAAGGTGGGGACGTTGACTGAGTTGTGCTCGGTCCTGGTTAGTAACCTGCGGCTGGCAGACTTGGCTCAGGGCTATGAGCTGGGCGACGATCTCGAAGCTGCCGACTACTACCGGCACAACACTTCAGAGCTAGCCGATGCCTTCGAAGCGATGCTGGCTGCGCTCTATCTCAGCACTGGTGACCTCAGCCTCATTCAGCCCTGGTTACTGCCTCAGCTAGAAGCACAGGCTGAAGCTCTGCTAGCGGACCCAACTCCAACCAACTACAAGGCAGCCCTGCAAGAGTGGACCCAAAAACATCATCAGCGCTTACCGGAGTATCGGCTGACCTCTGAACTCGGCCCTCCCTCCCCACATTACGTGACAGAGGTTTGGTTTGATGGCCATTGTATTGGCCAAGGCGAAGGACGTTCCAAAAAATCGGCAGAACAGGCTGCAGCTCGCGTCGCCTTCCATAGCCTAAATCCTAAGTTAACAACCCAGCTTAGTTTAGGTACAGATGTTACTAGTGAACCTACTAGCACTTAAGCACTGAGGCTAGGCACTAGCCGTGAGAAAGATTGACTGCCTTGAAAAGCGATGTTACTCTGCAAAGTGAAAATTAAGTCGGCCTAATTCGGGGTTCTTGACAAAAGGTATCGGTACCAAAAGGAACTCGGAAGCGGAGGAACCAAATTGTGGGGCTTATCTCTAACCTCCTTCACCAGAAGCGAGGATAAACACGAGAGGGACATCTCTCAGTCCTAGCCCGTCAGCTAACTCCGTCGGCGTTGGGAGGAGACTGAAGAGTCAAAATTATTTGATTCGTCAGGATCCCATCTGGTATTGGTACGGTTCAGTTCCTTGTACCTACCTTCGATAGGGAGATATTGATGACATTTCAACTGAATCTTGCTGTGTTTGCCGTAGCTGGGCAAGCGGCTTGGAAGCGGGCTAAACCCATCGTGCTTCGCGATGTTGTTGTGCTACCGGCACTGGGATTTCTGGGCGTTATTCTGCTGTGGTGGTTTATCTCGACCTTTAATGCAGAGTTGATGCCGACCCCAGCTCAAGCTCTGGTCGCCAATTTAGATTACATTTTGAACCCATTTTATCGGCGGGGACCGGGAGACTTAGGCATCGGTTGGCTATTGCTAGCCAGTCTTCGCCGCGTTCTATTAGGTTTCTTATTAGGTGCGGTCGTTGCTATTCCTTTAGGTTTTCTTGTTGGCATGTCTAGACCGGCCATGCTGATCCTCAACCCCCTCATTCAAATTTTTAAGCCGGTCTCACCGCTGGCTTGGCTGCCGATTGCTTTAGCAATTTTCAATCTGGCTGATCCCTCAGCTATTTTTGTAATTTTCATTACCTCATTGTGGCCAACGATTATTAATACAGCCTTGGGAGTTTCGAGCGTCTCCAAAGACTACATTGATGTGGCCCGAGTTCTAGAAATGCCTCGTTGGCGGCGCATTACCAAGATTATTTGGCCAGCTAGTTTGCCCTATATTTTCACGGGTTTACGGATTAGCTTAGGTATTGCCTGGCTCGTAATTGTCGCCGTAGAAATGCTAACGGGTGGTATTGGTATTGGTTTCTTTGTCTGGGATGAATGGAGCCGTCTTAACCTAAGTTCTGTGTTTCTAGCCATTCTGGTGATTGGTGTGACGGGGTTAATTCTGGACTACGCAGTTGGCAAACTTCAAGAATTAGTCACCCACCGTCCTGTGCGTCAGAGCAATTTCTAGACCTTCTCCAACCGCGTGCTTGACGGCTAGTAACTGACATTGGGCTAACTGGTGATGGGCGGCTATGAGATGTCCAACTCCCAGTCCTAGTTTGCCTAGTCAGGTAGCTATTCGCTGACCCTGCAAAGGCTCAGCTGCTTTGTAAAAGCTTTGATGGGACTAACGATGAGTGACACACACTGGAGCCGTCGCGACTTCTTGCTTGGAATGGGTGCTTCTGCGGCGGGTACGGCTCTATCCTCCTGCGCCATCAATGCCAACCGTGCCCCTCAGGGTTTATCTGCTGAGGCTTCGGAGATTAAAGCCGTTGTTGATCCCAGCACTCTAGAAAAACCGAATCTCACGATCGGTTATGTGCCGGTCAACGACTGTGCACCCTTTGCGATTGCTTGGCAGAAAGGTTTCTTTCGCAAGTACGGTCTGAACGTCAAACTCAGCCGGGAGGCAAGTTGGGCCACCTCGCGTGATGGGATTATTTTCGGCCGTCTTGATGCTTCACCAGTCGTATCTGGAGCCGTAACCAACGCCCGCATCGGTGCTGAAGGCGCACGCCATGCCCCTTTGTGCGCCGCTATGACGCTTCACCGGCATGGTAATGCCATGACCATGAACCGGGCAATGTGGGAAGCGGGGCTGCGTCCTTGGTACGAATACAACGGCGACTTAGAAGCCTTCGGACGAGACTTCAGAGCCTACTTTCAGAGCCAACCCCCAGAACGTAAAGTCTGGGCCGTGGTGTTAAGTTCAGCGATCTACGAATATTTCGTTCGCTATCTATCAGCAGCAGCCGGAGTTGATCCCATGAGGGAATTCCGGATCATCATCGTTCCACCGCCGCAGATGGTGACAAATGTGCGCATCGGCGCCATGCAGGCCTACATGGTGGCTGAGCCCTGGAATACCCGCGCGATCACCGGCAACCTAGGGGTCGGCTTCACCTTTGCCCAGGGCAAAGAAATTTGGTTGGGACACCCTGACCGACTGCTGGGGGTGATGGAATCCTTCATTGAGCAAAACCCCAAAACCTATCGCTCCCTGGTCAAAGCGATGATCGAGGCTTGCCAGTATTGCAGCAAGCCAGAGAACCGCGAAGAAGTGGCACTGCTGATCACTGAGCGCTCCTATACAGGCGCAAAACCCAAACAAGGTCCAGCAGACAAATTTACCCGACCGGCAATTGTTGGTGACTATAACTACGGTGGATTTGATGGCAAAGACCGTACAGTCAAGGCAGAAGATACTACCATTTTCTTTGATATTCCTGACAATATTCCCAAACAACCTCACGAGCACTCGACCTTTTTGTGGCGCTCCCGCAGCATATGGTTAATGACTCAGGCAGCCCGTTGGGGACAAATTAAGGAATTTCCCAAAAATGCAGAAGAATTAGCAGCTAAGGGGTGGAGAGCTGACCTTTATCGCGAGATTGCTTTGGAGTTAGGCATCGAGAGCCCCAAGGAGGATTACAAAGTTGAAGCTCCAGAAGTATTTATAGATAAAAAAGGTTTTGATCCCAGCGACCCGGTTGGCTATCTCAACAGCTTTGAGATTCGAGCCAATCGTCCCAGTCGCTTTTATTTGTCTTAGATCTGGCCTCTCCTCTGGATGGTCTTTTGGTCCCACCCTTATTTCAAATCGTTTAGGAGTCGCTCATGGCCCAATCTACTCCCTACCCTGCCAACGCTGCTGACAGCAGAGCCGGTGCCCTCACCTTCTTAGAAGTTGAGAACTTAGTGAAGGCATATCCCACCGCTGATGGCAGTGACTTTGTCGTCTTAGATGGCATTAACTTGAGTGTGAGCGAGAACGAATATGTTTCTGTGATTGGCCACTCAGGATGCGGCAAATCGACCTTACTGAAAATCGTAGCGGGCTTAGATCGGGCAACATCAGGTTCTGTGCGCTTGCAGGGCAGCGAGATTCGCAAACCCGGATCGGAACGCATGATGGTGTTTCAGCACTACTCCCTATTGCCCTGGCTCACCGTGCGCGAAAATATTCGCCTGGCTGTAGACGAAGTTCTAGAAAAGGCTTCTCGCGCCGAGAAAAATGAAATCGTCACTCAGCATTTGGCGATGGTCAATCTCAATGCTGCCGCTGATAAATATCCAGATGAGATTTCGGGTGGGATGAAACAGCGCGTAGGCATTGCTCGGGCTCTGGCAATTCGTCCCAAAATGCTACTGATGGACGAACCTTTTGGGGCGCTGGATGCTCTCACCCGAGGCAAGTTGCAAAAACAAGTGCTCGATATTTGGGAAAGCCAGCGTCAGGCTGTGATGATGATTACGCACGATGTGGATGAAGCCATCTATATGTCCGACCGCATTGTGTTAATGACCAATGGCCCTGCCGCTAACATTGGTGAGATTCTGCAGGTGCCCTTCCCCCATCCTCGCAATCGTCAAGCTATGCGTAGCTCTCCTGAATATTTTGAACTGCGGAACCACATCTTGAACTTCTTAGACCGCTATTTCACCCAAGACGAGTAACTTCGCTCCTGAGATTTCAGTTCCAAAAGCTCCATCCAAAATCTCTATTTGGTAAAGGTTGCCCTTGGGCACGAAGGATCATCCGCGCTGTTCCGCTCTAGATAGCTTATTGATGGTTCTTCATGGCTGACTTTCATCTCAACCGCATTCCAACCTTTACCCTTTTACAAGACCAATCTCTAAATGAAATGGAGCAACGCCTGCTTCAGGTTTCCACTCGGATTCCGATTGGCGTTATCATCCCAGCTCTCTACTCTGACTTGTGCAGCCCGGCGATGGGCCGGATCATTCAAGAGCTGCGTCAGATGGAATTTGTCAAGCGAGTTTACATTGGTCTCGATCGAGCCGACGAGGACGAATTTCGTAAGGCCAAGGAGATCATTGCACCGCTTGAAGACAAGGGCATTCTGCTGTGGAGCGATAACCCTCAACTCCAGGCAGTTTTGCAGACTATTGAAAACGTTTTACCCATCGGACCCCGCGGCAAAGGTAGGGTGGTTTGGACCGTCTTGGGGTATGTTTTAGCTAAAGCCGAGGTATCGGTTCTGGCCTTTCATGACGCCGATATCATCACCTATGATCGCGACTTTTTAGTGCGCTTACTCTACCCAGTGGTGCGGCTGCGCTATCAGTTTGCCAAGGGTTTTTACGCTCGCTATGCCGATCGCCTTTATGGTCGAGTCGTTCGCCTTTTTTACTTTCCTTTTGTCCGCTCCCTGCGCGAGATTCTCGGCCATCTCGACTTTCTGGAATATATGGCGGACTTCCGTTATCCCCTCTCGGGAGAATTTGCCACTTTTGCCACGATTGCTCAAGAAATTCGTTTTCCCTCAGATTGGGGTATTGAAGTCGGTATTCTATCTGAGATTTACGATCTAGTCACAGTGCCTCGCATTTGCCAAGTGGAGCTAACGGGCCGTTACGATCACAAACACCAGAAGGTTGGAGCCGAGGCGCATCTGGGACTGATGAGAATGGTTTCAGACATTGCTCGAACTTTTTTCACCCATATTGCCTCGCAGGGTTTAGTCCTGAGCAGTGAGTTCTCGCAGACTCTCAAACTGACTTACCTCTCCCATGCTCGTAACTCGGTGCGAGTCTATGAAGGTTTTGCTGACATGCACGGCTTGCAAAAGTACGACTTGCACGAAGAACTCACAGCCGTCGAAGCCTTTGCTCAAGCCCTGAATCTTGCTTTTGAGGACTTCCGTCAGCATCCCTTCGGTTCCCCCCTGATTCCACGATGGCAACGGATTGAAGTTGCCCTAGAAGGTATCACCCAAAAGCTGATGGAAGTGTTAGAGGACCCTCTGTAAGCTATCTCTACAGGCTGAAAAACAAGCTAGAACTTTCCATCCAGACTATTTAAGCCATTTAAACCTCTTTGAGAATTCTAATGACTACCACCATCACCGTTGAGAATCTTGACAGAGTGCTAGCCTTTTTGCCCTTATTTGAAGACCAAAACCTCAAACTTTATAAGTTTGAGCCAGAAGCAAGCCTCTTTGATCCCTACTGCTACTCATTCGAATTTTTAAACTTTCTAAATAGCCTAGAACAAGAAGGCCTAACCCTCTCGTTCAACTGGGCAGCTTGGAGAGCCGAAGCCAAACACTTTGTTGAAGATCCAAGCCTTCTCAATGCCGCCCCTCTACCAACGCTCCAACAACTACTGACCACTCATATTTGTACTGAGCAATTTTTAGCAGACGGATATCTGGCGCATCTGATCGACAACGGGCATTTCTTGGCCATTCTGAAACGCCTGACCAGTATCCGTGCAGGCATGATTCTAGACCAGGCATGGCAATCCAGTCAGCCTGAAACAACACCAGTTGCCGAGCTAGCGACGGGCCCAGCCATTTCAGCCATTTCGGATCACGCTGCTAGGCCGAAGGATTCCAAGTTGAGCAAAGCAAACCAAAATAGACTGCGCGAACGCTTCGAGCAGTTGATCACCCGCTCAGGTGAGTCTTAATCACCCAGACAGGTGAGTTGACTTGCAGCAGTGGGGCAGTAACTTTGAACCTGTCGGTGCACAGTTCAAGTGCCTCAGTTCAAATGCCTCAGTCCAGGGCACAGTCTCAGGTGCACGAGTTCAAAGGGGTTTGCCATGAGATCTCTAAATCCTCCAGCCACGGTTTCACCGGGCAGAACTTATACAAATAAGCCACTGCTCTATCGGGGTTCCCGCAGTGCGGAAGTGATGGAAGTTCAGAAACTTCTGGCTCACTGGCAGATTTATTCAGGTCCTTTTGATGGTGTTTTCAATGCCACGGTCGAGAATACGATCAAGGCCTTTCAGCACCGAGTCTTCTTACCGGAGGATGGCGTCGTTGGCTCTCAGACTTGGCAGGCCCTTTACACTGGCTCTCCTGTCGATTTACCAACACTAAGTCTGGGTAGCCAGGGAGATGAAGTTAGGCTCCTGCAAAGTGTTCTGCGCCTGACCCGAGACTATCTCGAACCCAACTGGGTAGACGGCGACTTTGGGGCAGCGACCCAACAAGCAGTGGTTACTTTTCAGCGTCGTTATGGCCTAGTCGCTGATGGTACTGTTGGCCCATCAACCTGGTATATGCTGAGCAAGTTTCCCCACTAGCGTTCGCTCTGGTTTTATTCTGATTTTCTAAGTTTGTTCTGGTGCTCTAGACCCTTCCCTGGCTGTGTGGAAGGGTCCTTTTTTTGGTTCTGAACACTGGTAAACACTCTTTGGTGCTAGACGTTTCTAGGCAATTACAGCTGCAGCCGCTAGCCGGTCTCGCACTTCTAAATGCACCAGCAAGGCATTAATATCTGCCGGATTGACTCCGCCAATACGCGACGCCTGCCCAACTGTCAACGGCTTGATCTTCGTGAGCTTTTCTCGCGCCTCCATTGACAGCGTCTCGATGGCAAAGTAATCGAGATTTTGGGGCAGCTTCCGATGTTCCTGGCGAGCAACATGGTCAATTTGATGCTGCTGGCGTTGGATGTAACCCGAGTATTTAATCTCGATTTCTGTCCCCTCTTTTTCCGCTAATTCCAAACTGGAATCACCTAGGCCGTACCGTTCTAAATCCGCGTAATGAAAGCCTGGGCGACGCAGCAATTCCGCCAGCGTAATCGAGCCTCTAATCGACTCACCACTTTCAGCCTGGATCGCCAAACCTACCGGATCATGGGCCTTGACCCGCTCACGATTCAAGCGTTCCTGCTCAGCCTGAATGCGCTGGTACTTGTCGGTGAATAACTGCCAGCGACGGTCATCAATCAGCCCCACTTCTCGTCCCAGAGGCGTCAAACGAGCATCGGCATTATCCGAACGTAGAATCAGCCGGTACTCGGAGCGGCTGGTCAGCATTCGATAGGGTTCGCGCAGTTCTTTGGTGCAGAGGTCGTCAATCAGCGTGCCAATGTAGCTCTGCTCCCGTGGGAAAATTACCATCTCCCGCTCCCTCACCAATTGTGCCGCATTGATGCCCGCAACCAAGCCCTGCGCTGCGGCTTCCTCATAGCCCGTGGTGCCGTTGATTTGACCAGCGCAAAACAAGCCTTCGATTTTCTGGGTCATCAAGGTGGGGAAGCACTGCGTAGTGGGGATGTAGTCATACTCCACCGCATAGGCAGGACGCAGCATGGCACAATGCTCCAGACCCGGTAGAGTCCGCAACATCGACAGCTGAATGGTCTCCGGCAAGCCGGTCGAAAACCCTTGAATATAGAGTTCGGGGGTATCTCGCCCTTCTGGCTCGATGAAAATCTGGTGGCTTTCCTTATCGGCAAAGCGCACAATTTTGTCTTCGATACTGGGACAGTAGCGCGGTCCCTTGGCATCGATAAAGCCCCCGTAGACCGGCGACAGGTGCAGATTCTCCCGAATAATGCGGTGGGTTTCAGCAGTCGTGCGGGTCAAATAGCAGGGTAACTGTTCCCGTTCAACCCACGCCTCTGGATCAAAGCTAAACCAACGCACGTCGGTGTCTCCGGGTTGCGGCTCCAAGCGGCTGAAATCAACTGAACGCCGATCCACACGCGCTGGCGTCCCCGTCTTCAGCCGTCCTGTCTCAAAACCCAGCTGATTCAAGGTGTCGGTGAGTCCCTCAACCGCGAACTCTCCAGCCCGGCCCGCACTCATCGACTTGCTGCCGACCCAAATCCGGCCACCCAAAAACGTGCCCGTGGTGAGAATGACAGCCCGGCACTTGAAGCCAACGCCAAAATAAGTCTCAACGCCAACAACCTCTTGATTCGGTCCTAAGACCAAATCTGTAACCATGCCCTCGCGTAGACTGAGGTTCTCGGTGTTCTCCACAACCGTTTTCATTACGCGGGCGTACTCGCGCTTGTCAGTCTGGGCCCGCAATGCCCACACAGCTGGTCCGCGTGAGCTGTTGAGTACGCGCTTTTGCAAATAGGTACGGTCAGCTATTTTGCCAATCTCGCCACCTAGAGCATCTACTTCGTGCGTGAGCTGAGACTTCGCCGGTCCTCCCACAGCTGGGTTGCAAGGTTGCCAGGCGATCCGGTCTAAATTCAGCGTCAACAGCAGCGTTCGGCAACCCGAGCGGGCTGAAGCGAGGGCCGCCTCACAACCGGCGTGACCGGCACCAACCACGACTACATCGAATTCATCAAGGAACTGAACGTCCTGGAGGGAGCGCATGGAAAACCTAATCTGCCTGAGCTAACACTTTAAATTCTATTGGATCGCCTGGTAGCAGCGTAGACTCACTCACTGCTCAGCCCCCTGCACTCGATTTCGTCTGCCTTTGCTGCGTCTGGCTAAGCTGTGCTGATTTGCTTACTGCTTACAAACGATTACTATTGCTCGCAACTTTAATAGCTTGCTTTTTAAGCTTTGATTTGAGAGTTATTGATTGATTCGATTCCCTTAAAACTTCAATTTTGAAGTAGCTTAAAAAACCTGAAAAACCATAAGCCAGTAAGCCTGGATACAATCTCTATTTTCAAACTTGTTTAGGGTATAGGCTGCTCTCACATCGCTGTTGAAGCTCTTATGACTGACAAAAATTTAAGTATTACCGTCAATGGTCTAGAGTTTGATAATCCCTTTGTGATTGCCTCCGGTCCCCCTGGCACCAATGGCCATGTGATTGCCAAAGCATTTGATGCGGGTTGGGGAGGCGTAATTGCCAAAACGATTGCCCTAGAAAGCGACAAAGTTGTTAATGTCATTCCTCGCTATGGCAAATTACGAGCTGCCGAGAGCGGCGAAATCATCGGTTTTGAAAACATTGAACTCATTTCTGATCGTTCATTTGAGGTCTGGCTAGAGGAGTTTCGGGACCTCAAACGGCAGTACCCCAACAAGATTTTAATCGCCTCGATTATGGAGGAATATCGCAAAGAAGCCTGGCAGGAAATTGTCACTCGGGTGCAGGCAACCGGAGTCGATGCTTTAGAACTAAATCTCTCCTGCCCTCACGGGATGCCAGAGCGCAAAATGGGGGCGGCCGTTGGTCAAGATTGCAGCATCACCGAGGAAGTGTGCAGTTGGGTCAAGGAAGTCGCAACCATTCCTACCTGGGCCAAGATGACCCCCAACATTACCGACATTACCCAACCGGCCCGCGTTGCTATCGACCAAGGCATCGACGGCATCTCAGCAATCAACACCATCCTCAGCATCATCAGTATTAACCTTAAAACTCTACGTCCTGAACCCTGTGTCAAAGGCTGGACGGTTCCCGGTGGCTATTCCTCCCAGGCAGTGCGCCCCATTGCTTTGCGTATGGTTATGGAATTGGCGCGGAGTCTACCAAACATTCCAATCTCGGCCATTGGCGGCATTCACCAGGGCGCAGACGCCATTCAATTCATGCTGTTAGGCGCATCAACGGTGCAGGTTTGTACTGGTGTTATGCTCAAGAACTACGACATGGTGGCAGAACTCCAGGAAACTCTGGCTGCCTTTATGAGCGAGCACCAGTTTGAGTCAGTGCGCGACTTCATCGGCCTATCGCTGCCCTACTTCAGTACCCACGCCGATCTCGTAGACCGCATGCTCAGCTCCCGTTCTCGCACCACCGCTCAGAGCCGCGATGATGATTGGGCAGCCCAGCCGATCACAAGCCTGACCCATGAACTGACAACTACAGAATCCGAGCAGCCCACCGCAGTTGCACCCCTTTAGTCAATAGCCTGCTAAAAGCTGCGAATTCTACTTACAGTCGTCACTCAGACTCTTAAAGCCCCCATCCAAGCCTTGGGGGCTAGTTTTTGGGCTAAAAACTCGTGTCAATTCTAGGTTCAGTGCTGCGTCAATCTAAAGAATTCTCAAGTCTAAGGTGCAACCAATGACTTGCCAAACTAGGCTGCACAAGGGGCTCAGACCTTCTAAGCTTCAGGCCATCGACTGATAGGTATTGGTTGACAAAGATAGCATAGAGGCAAGCAAAAACAGATTCAAACCTTAATCGTGCTTAATCATAAAACTCAATTAAAAGTTCAGGGTCCTAAAAATGGTGATCAGTGTTTTCGAACTTTTCAAAATTGGTATCGGTCCTTCTAGTTCTCACACCGTAGGCCCCATGCGCGCCGCCCGGCAATTTGTGGTCGAGTTGCAAGATAAAGGGCTCTTGAGTCAAACCCAGACCGTCAAAGTAGAACTCTTCGGCTCACTGGGAGCGACAGGCAAAGGTCACGGCAGTGACAAAGCTGTACTATTGGGCTTAGAAGGTGAAATTCCAGACCAAATCGACCCAGCCATCATCGACGCCTGCTTAACGCGAATTCGCACCCAAGGCCAGCTATTTTTACTCGGCCAGCACCCAATTCACTTCTCTGAGTCAGAACATCTCCATTTTTACTGGAAGGCTCTTCCTTTTCACCCCAATGGCATTCGTTTTTACGCTTTCAATACGGCTAATGAGGAACTCCAGAGCGCAACTTATTATTCAATTGGTGGCGGCTTTATTGTCCAAGAAGAGACTAGAAGTCAGCCAGCCCCAACAAAGCTGATCTCTGTCCCTTATCCCTTTTGCAGTGCCGCTCAACTGCTCGAATTTTGTCAAACTCATCACTTATCCATCAGCCAATTAATCTGGGCTAATGAAACCTGTTGGCGCTCTGAAACAGACATCCGCCAAGGGCTATTGCACATCTGGGATGTGATGCAAGCCTGTGTTCACAATGGCTGTCACCACGAGGGCATTTTACCGGGCAGCCTGAAAGTCAAACGCCGTGCCCCTGAGCTCTACCGCCAGTTAGTTAGCCAGGTAGAATCTAGCCCCACCGACTCCCTCAGCATTCTCGATTGGGTGAATCTCTACGCGATTGCGGTCAATGAGGAAAACGCAGCCGGTGGACGGGTTGTGACGGCACCCACCAATGGCGCAGCAGGCATTATCCCTGCCGTTCTGCACTACTTTGCCCGCTTTTGTCCCCATTCAAACCCCGAACAAATTATCAAGTTCTTCCTGACTGCTGGCGCGATTGGCACGCTGTACAAAGAAAATGCTTCGATTTCAGGTGCCGATGTCGGTTGCCAGGGAGAAGTTGGCGTGGCCTGTTCTATGGCAGCGGGAGCTTTGGCCGAGGTTCTAGGCGGCACGCCGCAGCAAGTTGAAAATGCCGCTGAAATCGCTATGGAGCACCACTTGGGCATGACCTGCGATCCCGTGGGTGGCCTAGTGCAGATTCCTTGCATTGAACGCAACGCTATGGGCGCAGTTAAAGCAATTAACGCCGCTCGTATTGCGCTACGGGGCGATGGCCGTCACTTTGTTTCTCTCGATAAAGTCATCAAAACTATGCGCATGACCGGCGCTGATATGCACAGCAAATACAAAGAAACGGCGCGGGGAGGGCTGGCCGTTAATGTCATCGAATGTTAGTCAGAGCAACGCGTTATACATAGGGCAACGCCTGCCTTGCCCCTACCGTGGGTGCGGGCTATTGCCCAGCCTAAATTTGAAATTTAATCCTGACCCACTTGCCAGATAAAGCCAGCTTCGGTATTCTTTGTTTTCAGCCACCCACGGCTAACGTCTAGGTAGGGCGCTTGGAACACCCTGCCTAGACTGACCCCTAGACCATGTCAACGGTCTAGGAGCTAAAGGTAGTCTATCTGACTATCTGACCCCCTGGGCCGTGGTCGAAGGGGCTGTGGGTGGCTAACAGACAGTCTTTTGCTTGAAAGCTTTTACACAAGCTTTGGCGGGCTGGTCTGTTCTTTTCACCCACCCATATTTCCAGGAATTCCCATGCGTACGACCACGTTCGGCACGCTCCCCATTGGAGCAACCTTTTACTATTTGGGCCATGCAGCAATCAAACTCGTCAGCGGTGGCCTGAACACCCCTGGCAAATTTAAAGGGCTCCACGAATCCGACCACCCAGGTTGGAACATCTACAACGGCGATGCTGTAATTGCCGCTCAACTACCAGATCCCAACCGAGAGCCATCCTCCCCAAATTGAAACCCTAGACAAGGCAAAGCCTGCCTTTAGAAACTACAAAGGCGGGCTCAACTGTGCTTCTAAAATTCAAGCTTTGGCACTCGGCTTCGTGCTCTGGCCCTCTGGCGTCTCAGCTTTGGTTCTGGGTTTAGAGCGACGGCGGATATGCTCACTCTTACGCACACCTCCAGCCATTTCGTATTGAACGCTATCTTTGCCGTATGTGAAAGCAACCCCAATCAGCATCTTCTCTGACATATCACCCAGAGTTTTCTCTAACTCAGCCATCTCTGTTTTGACCGAGTCAATGATCGCGATTGTGGTGTTGTAAATTTCAATTTTTTCGCGCAAATCTGCAATCGTGCCGCTGAAGTTGCTGAGGCTCAGCGAGCCGCCAAAATCCAGCGCAGGACTAATTGCCTTAAGCCCAGAAGCCCGTTTCATCGCATTTTCCAAAACCCTCGTCGTCGATTTCTTGCGTCCCATCTCTCGGTACCTAACTCATTCAAGAACTAGTCCAGGATGAACTATTTCCCTAGCACAACACCTCAGAAAAACTCAGGAAAATTTTCCCGCTTCCCTCCGTAATCCCCGAAGCCTCCTCCGTGTGTTTGCCAGGTTCCACTGCAAATTTTCTTAATACAAACTTGCACAGCTACCCTCCAGCAAGCAGTCTCAGTCACCCAGTTCAGATCATCAGTCACCAAACTCAGATCATCTGTTACCCAGTCCAGATCATCTGTCACCACAAACCTGGTGACTTATACCGCCAACCGGGTGACAGTCACCACCAATCCTGTGACAGCTACACAGTTCAGGGTGACAGTCACCACACATTGCGCAACAGTCACTCAATCACTTCTGGCGCAGGAAACCACAATTGAACCCGGATAATAGAGGAGTGCTTACTTGCAAGCGAGAGGCGGGTGAAGATGACGCTGCAATTACTCAGGCGAAAATTCACAGTCGAGCAATATCACCGCATCGCCGAAGCAGGAGTCTTAACCGAGGACGAACGGGTAGAACTGATTCGGGGAGAAATTCTGGAAATGTCGCCAATTGGCAGACGACATGCCGCTTGCGTGAATCGACTAGTCAGCCTATTTGCCCAACGCCTAGCCGACCAGGCAGTTCTTTCTCCCCAAAATCCAGTTGAACTTAACAATACTTCCGAGCCTCAGCCAGACCTAGCTCTGCTACAACCTCGCCCAGATTTCTACGAATCAGGACATCCAAAACCAGCAGATATCTTCCTGCTCACAGAAGTAGCAGACACCACAGCCAAAGCCGACCGAGAGCTAAAAATTCCTCTCTACGTTGAAGCTAGTATTGCTGAAGTCTGGCTAATAGATATTACTGGGCAGTGTATCGAGGTCTATCGCCAACCATCACCCACTGGCTACCAGAGCGTAGAGAAATTTCAACGAGGCCAGACCCTTTTGGTTCAAGCGTTTCCTGACGTCAGGATGCTAGTGGATGAAGTGCTGGGATAAATGCACTCTTCAGGAGCAGCTTGTGCTTATCTCATGGTTCTTGAGTTCAGCTCTATTGGGCTGCACCCTGATCTAACGGTGTAAATCAGGGTGCCTGCGTCTTCACAACCCTACTCGGAGATCCCGTGAGGCTGCTGCATCTGATTTGTTAGCCTAAAAATGAACTTCATAGTGGCGCCTCCTCACAGAAGCCTGTTATAACTGGGAGAACGTACTCAGGGCTACCTCACTCATGCTGGAAACTGAACTAGCTGTGGCGACGGTCAAGATTGTACTAGATGTTCTAGACAAAGTCACAGGGGGAGCTTTAGAGGAAGTTGGCACACAACTCCTCCAATATTTGAAAACCAAACTTCAAGGAACCTTGAAGCTAGATAAGGTCAGAGAAGATCCAGCACTACTAAGAGCAACCGTTTTAGACAGAGCCTTAGAAGACAAAAGATTTAAAAGTGATCTGGAACAGCTCGTATTAAAATTTCAAAAACTAGAAAGCAATACCGCAAAAACTATTCAGAATAATCAGTCTGGAGTTAACATCAATGCTGAAAACAGCAATGTTGTAGGACAACAGTTTTTTCGTAACCAACAATAACTACCACACTCTGCGCAATGAAGATTTAGAACCTCTTAGTTTAGCGGGCAAACTTCTTAGCTACTTCAAGGTTCTAATCTTTTTAATATCAGCACTTACTTTCTGGTTCCTCTTTGGCTGGTTTGCCGATTACTCATTTCCTTACGGTGAAGCAATTCAACTGATTTTGTGTTGCTTTAAAGGAACTGTTGCAGCCAGAGTCAATAGTCTACAGAAACAACTACAGGACGCCGAACTCCTATTAAAGGCAAAGAATTCAAAACAGCAAGTAGAAAGGTTAAATAATCTTGATTCCAAAGCATGGTTGTATTTGGAGATTTTGGGGGGTCTAGGCAATCAAAAGGCTACTAGTCATGAGCGGATTGCAAAGACAATAGAAGCTTTGAGGCAAAAAAGGCTTGACATCAAAGATGAGTTAGAACCACGAAAACCAGAAAAATATCGTACATTAGAGAAATTACAGACTAAAGCAAAGGAGTTCTTTGCATTTCTACCTTTGCTGCAAGCTCAGAGGGATTTTGAACGAATTGAGAAAATCTTAAGCGAATTGATTTTGTATACCAAGAGTGGCCAGCCTTCAGAGACAATCATTGAAAATATGCTTGAAGAATTATCCTTTAAAGTCGCCAGGAACTCTAATAAAATTAGTCCTACTAGGCTAAGTCTCGTCTATAGAATTCAGGAATTGCTGTATTCGATATCTCAAAAAGAAGTTTCCAATCTTAGCAAGTCTGAGTTGAACAAGCTTAATGAAGATATACTCAATGAAATAATATCTCAAAGAGACATTTTATCTAAGGAATTCAATAAATTATTAAGAGAGAAGCATGCAAAACAACAAGAGTTAGAAGAATACTCTGAAAACCTAAAAGGATTGAATCAAGCCATTGCTGAACTCGAAGCAGAGATACTAGAGCTTCGTGAAGGAATCAAACAACGTGCCCAATCAGATCGAGTTAAACAAGGTCAAATCAATAGTCTAAATAGCAGCTTGAATGAGTCAAATAGAAAATTACTTGAATTGCAGGACCAGAAGAAATCTTGGATTAATAAAGAGAACAACTTGCTTCAGAAGATTGATCAGCAGAACAATGAAATCTCCCAACTGACTAGTCAACTTAAAAAGTATTCTCGAATAAGAGTCCTAGAAGGGGAATATATTGGAAATTTAAGCAACAAAAATAGCAAATATCACTTCAATGGAAGATGTCCAGATTGGAAGATGCTGGTGGGGGAGTATGTATTGAAGCTAGATGATTCACGAGAAATCCTAAGCAGTAGTAACCCTACTATTTTCTTGAGAGAAGGGCTAGGAGAATGCGAAGTATGCTCAGGAAAAAGAAACTCGAGAAGACGAATACCATGAAGCGAGCAGTTTTTAAAGTTTGCTTTCCCTAAAATAGTCTCTAATTCAACCTCAAATACTGACAAACAGGCTGAGCGCAATGTCTCAACTGAGGAGTAAAGTAGGCTAACGGCACAGTTAAGCGGTAGCAGATAACCTTGAACTAAATATCAAGACCTGTCAGATGTCCCCTCTAGCGAGTTTATGGGCAGACAGAACTGTTAGGCTGCGACTAGCGCATTGAAGCAAAAGCCTAAATTTTAGCTAGGTGGGCAATGCCTACCTAGCTATTCAAAAGCAGAACAAGTTATTCGAAATATTTAGTCAAGAACAGGTGAGAGTTGTCCCTCGTCGGTACAAAGGCAGTAATGAACACTTACTGTAACTTCCCTGTCTCCTTGTGGAACACGGCATGTACCTGTATTGAAGCCATCAATCTGATACCCAGGACGATTGCCTTCTCCACCAGAACAAACCATGTATGGATTTCCATTCCCGGACCAAGTGCCTATTTGCACAGGCTTGAGAGGCGGAAGACCGGAACGCGACTTTCTGTAAGTTTCTGTACATCCATCACCCGGTGCAGCTTTAATCCAGTAAGTTGCCATGTTTAGCTCCGTATCATAAATTTGTGAACTCGAAGTCTAGCTTGACGCTAAACACTTGTAGACACGATCCATAACGCCACCAAATGAGACAGCAACATTGCAGCCGCTTAGGATTGGCGTCACCCACCTTAACATCAACCAAGAATAAATCACGAATAATTTAGTGATCCAGACCACGGCAAATTGCCATTATAGTCTGCCGCTACGTGTATTCCCTCTACAGTGCTTCCAGTATCAGAGATGACCCCGTGATAGAAAATCTTTGCACCGTTTGATGCTTTGGTTCTCTCAACAAACATTCTGTTTTCGGTAAAAACAATTAACATGTCATCGCCATAGTAATGCTCCCACCTTTGCTCATCTTGCCCTATGCTATTGTCGCTTCGAGTCCAAGTACCTCTATGGACCGCACCTTCTACAGTTTGAATGTTTGTACAAGTTCTCGGATCTGTCATTTTGCCTCCAAACGGACAATAGTTTTTAGGTGAATAGTACTGGCTCAAAGACATTGAAGTATAATCAGGCTAACAACTGCGTTTAGCGGATGCAAGTAACATTAAACTAATCATTAAAAATTTTCTTCATTCCGCTGCAACGCACTTGTTAGGCTTCTAGTATAAGAACCAGATTCAGCCTTCTTTATCAAGATAATTCTATATTGTTCTTCCACCACTCTTCGTCTGGATACTAGTACAAAACTGACAACATATAGAGTAGCTCTTATCTCGTCTAGCCAATAGTAGACTTGCCGTCCCTGGACGTAAAAACTTATAAAACTACACAACTTTTACATATAGGTTAGCCTTCTGTTCCTGTAGTGCTACAACACCGCACTACAGGAACAGAAGGAAACTTCTTCAATCAATCCAACATAGTCGCAGTTGCAACAGCGTTCCCAAAAACTTGATGTCCAGAGTCGTCAAACCCAACGACAGTAGATCGACCATCCGAGCTTTCATCCCGAACTTTCATTGGACTCTGAACCCAAGGCTTTGTGCCATTGGGTGGAGACTCCTTGTGATACCCCACGATGGCTAGATATGCATCTTGTCCCGCATTGTTATTATCGGAAACCCAGTCAATGGTATCGAGGTAGTTTCCTTTCTTCACCAAAATATTGCCTGTGTCTACAGAGCAAATCCATATCTGATGTTCGTACCACGCCGCGAAACTGAACCGAAACAACATACGTTTTGATGGAGGAACTTTAAGGCGATGAGTCCATCCTTGTTGGGGAATAATCCCGTCAGGACCAATATTCAAACTTTCAGACATCTTTTAATCTCCTGGCAGTACTTGTAACAGGCATTAGAGTAGTGAGATTCGTGGAAGCTTAACTATTATTAGGCAGAATCATTCTGTCTAAAATCCCATAGAGGACGGATAGGCAGAACGATTCGGCATAACACCTGAAATTGAATTCACCCTAACCTTCACAGATTTGCTTTGCCATCCGTGCAAAGTCAGCAAAAGGTCAGAGAAAAGTCAGATACACTCATTACAATCCTGCTTGAATCACTGCCTTAACCAGGAACCTTAAACAGGCTAACGTTCCTAGTCAGCGGTTGCCAATACCTTTGCAACACTACAAGTGGCTTCGGTCAATCCGCTGCACCCGAATGTTAGGCGGTCGCTAATGATAACTGTGCCCTTAGCCTAGGAGATCACTATTGATTGACAGTCAATCATAGCTTGCCTTAGATTCCATAATAAGCACATGCGACCTCTTCGCCAGCAACGTATACACACAAATTGACGCCTACTGGGACTCTCCACTTTCTCTTGACACTTACGCACGCCCTGGCCGCTTCACCATTGGGAACCCAGTCAGGAAGGTCAATACACTTCTTTCCAAGGTCCAAAGGAAGCTCTAGACATACCTTATTATCTTTAACAGTCACTGAAACGCAATCGGCTAATATGTAGCTTTCTGGTGCAGTTTCCTGAGAGCTAATTGAATCTGCAATAGCTTTTACCTGATCGGCGGTAAAGGTGTCTTGAAGCTTTGGAAATAATTCAGACATTTGTAACGACTCCAAAAATAAAATGAAGGGCTGACCGCACTTAGCGCACCAACTCAATTGTGTCCATAAGACTGAACCCACTCTAAGCTCCACACACCTGCTTTGTCAGTAGTGGAAAGTTAGGAAAAGGTCAGGGAAAAGTTAGATACACCCACACATGCTTTGAAGAACCGCCTCAATCGAGGTTGAGTAGGCTAACTATTATTAGGCTGAAACTTTCTGTAGAACACTCCAAAACAGATGGATAGGCAGACAGTTTCTGCATAAAGCCCCAAATCGGGTCAATAGACAGAATCTTTCAGCAGAACGCGCTCAGTCTAGGTAACAGGCAGAACTCTCGACATATTTGCAGACTTAATTACGGTTGCTAGCAACCGTACCATTCGGTACCTGCCTCACTAATCAACTGCGAGCTATCTCGCATAAGACATTGATAAGCTCTCGCCGCCTGCTTTGCCAGTAGGAAAAAGTCATGAAAAGGTATGTTCCCTTTAAAGGAATCATGAAGACTGGGGGGGGAAGTGGGAGAAGGTTGGTAAAAAGTGGGGTATGCTTCGGGAGCAGACACACTGACTTAGTTGTGTCAACAGTGAGAGGGTGCTGAGCGATACATATTGATGTTTGGCTAATTACTTCTGTGGTTCGTTTGATATGACGATCAAAGAATCTCTTCGGTTTGTGAAAGCTGATGTGGCTCTGAGTAGTGAGCTGTGTCTTAGCTTGGGTTTAATTCATGGCAGGCACAGTAGTCCCAAAAGTTGCACCACAACAATTGGTACGGATTCAAGCATTAACTCCTGCGACCTCTCATCTAGGTTGCCGATTGCAGACGTGAGTTCTGTACGGTGGGCAACATCAGAACATGTCACCGCACAAACTGATGCAGCTGAGCCTAGAAAAGAATCTTGACACTAAGCAGAATCAAGCCTTGCAGAAAACTGCAAGCATAAAAGATTGATGGCCGATATTATGTACCTAGCCTTTTAGATAGAGGCAGGGCGTAAATCAGCTAGGGATAAATAGGGGAAAGACTGGGTGAGTTCACGACCAAGCCCGTGAACAGGTCACCAATCAAATCTCAGGGTGTACTGCGATACAAGGCAGAGAATCCAGGAACACAAGCCTCTTTGCTGAAGCGTTTGTTGTCCCTCGTGACGACCGCCTAGCCATACTGATGACCTTCATAGATTTCGCCGTCCATGACAACTGAAGAAGCCCTCAAGATCGTAGATTCTGCGCTTGGCAAGAAGCGATTGAATCGAGTCCAGGAATTGGTGTTTAAGCATGCTTGGGAAGGGCAAGCTTATTCCGAGATCGCAGCCAGCTCTAGTTACGATATTCACTACATCAAAGAAGTCGGCTCCAATTTGTGGAAGCTGCTTTCGGAGGCTTTGGGAGAGAAAGTTACCAAGCATAATCTCCAGGCGGTTCTGAGGCAATACGCAGCGAGTCAGGCTGAGCGAATTCTCTCTGTACAGACTGCCACTCACTCCACTACACAGGCCGCTAGTCCCAGCACTCCAGTTGCTTACACTCCCAGGCCAGCCCTCAGCCGAAAATGCCAAGACTGGGGAGAAGCCATTGATGTTTCAGTGTTCTACAGCCGCACTCAAGAACTGACTACTCTGGAGCGATGGCTGATTCAAGATCGCTGTCGCCTAGTGACAGTGCTGGGCATGGGAGGCATTGGGAAAACGGCCCTGGCAGCAAAGCTAGCCGAGCGAGTTCAGGATGAGTTTGAGTATCTGATTTGGCGCTCTCTGCGCAATGCTCCCTCGATTCAAGAGATGCTGGCAGATTTGATCAAATTTCTGTCACTGCAGCAGGCTATTGAACCGCCTGAAAGCGTTGACGGCAAAATCTTGCAATTGATGGGCTATTTGCGCAAGCACCGCTGTCTTTTGATTCTCGATAATGCCGAGACTATTCTGTGCAGCGGTGAGCGCACTGGGCGCTATCGAGAAGGCTATGAAGGCTATGGGCAACTGCTCCGCTGTCTTGCTGAAACTCAGCACCAAAGTTGCCTGTTATTAACTAGTCGAGAAAAGCCTAAAGGATTAGCAGCCAGAGAAGGCGAAACGCTGCCAGCTCGTTCTCTGAAACTGACCGGGTTAAGCGAAGTAGCAGGCCAACAATTGTTTAAAGCCAAAGGAGAATTTTCGGGCTCTGCAAAAGATTGGCAGACTTTGATTGAGCACTATGCAGGCAATCCCCTAGCATTGAAGATTGTTGCGACCAATATTCAGGAGATGTTTGATGGGGATGTATCGCAGTTTCTAGCGCAGGGCACCACTGTTTTCGGTGACGTTTGGGAGCTATTAGACCAACAATTTGAACGGCTCTCGGCATTAGAACAACAGGCCATGTATTGGCTAGCAATTAATCGGGAGCCAGTTTCTCCTTCAGACTTGCGCAACGATTTAGCAACGCTGCCAAGTCAGCGCGAGCTGTTTGAAGTGCTGGAGTCTTTGCAACAGCGCTCGTTAATCGAAAAAGCTGCGGCCAGTTTCACGCAACAGCCTGCGGTGATGGAATACATGACCGAACGGTTGAGCCGTGAGGTTAGTGAAGAAGTGATCCGAGGTTCGCCGTCACTCCTAACCCGTTGTGCTCTGATTAAAGCTCAGGCCAAGGACTATATCCGAGAGACGCAAATCCGCCTCATCCTCAAACCCGTTCAAGACAGGCTTCTAGCTGCACTGAAGAACCGGCAGAAGGTTGAGGAGCAACTCACTCGGATTCTGAATAATCTACGCGGTCAGCCGAAACAGCAAACTGGTTATGCTGCGGGTAATGTTCTGAATTTGCTTTGGCAACTGCAGAGCGATCTCAGCGGTTGGGATTTCTGTAATCTGAGCGTTTGGCAGGCTTATTTACCGCATGCGGCTTTGCGTGGTGTTAGCTTTGCTCACGCCGATCTTAAAAGCTCAGTGTTCGCAGAAACTTTCGGTGGTGTTGTCTCGGTTGCGTTTAGTCCCGATGGGCAACTACTCGCCAGCAGCGATACCAGCGGTGAGATTCATATTTGGCAGGCTAGTAACGGTCAGCAACTCGTTGCTTGCAAAGGGCATTCTCACTGGGCCTGGGCCATTGCCTTTAGCCCCGATGGGCAATGGCTAGCAAGCGCAGCAGATGATTACTCCGTCAAATTGTGGGATGTCAGAACAGGGGAGTGCTTACGAACTTACGAGGGACACACTTACTCGGTTAATACAATTGTCTTTAGTCCAGACGGCCAAATGCTGGCAAGTAGCAGCCAGGATGCAACCATTCGCTTGTGGAATGTTAGCGCGGCTGAACCTGCTTGTATTCGTACTTTGCAAGGACATGAGGGTCGAGTTTGGTCACTTGCGTTTAGCCCCGATGGTCGAACTTTAGCCAGTGGATCTGAAGATCTAACTATTAAGCTCTGGGATATTGCAACTGGTGATTGCTGCCAAACTTGGGAAGGACATAGCAAGTGGGTTCGTTCAGTTGCCTTTAGCCCCGATGGACAACGGCTGGTCAGTGGCAGCTATGACTGTACGGTGAAGCTTTGGCAGGTTAATAGTGGCGAATGTCGCCAAACCTGGCAGGGACATAGCAATGCAGTCACCAGTGTTGCCTTTAACCCCGTTGGCGATTGGGTCACAAGCAGCAGCTTCGATCAAACGCTGCGCGTATGGGACCTGCAAACGGGTCAGTGCTTCCGAACCTTGCAAGGACATAGCAATCGTATTTGGTCGGTTGCAGTTAGTCCCAATGGACAGCAGTTAGCCAGCGGCGGTGATGATCATGCAGTCAAATTGTGGGATATCCGAACAGGACAATGTACCAAAACCCTGAAAGGCCACACGAATTCAGTATTGTCGATTGCCTTGCATGCCGAGGGTCAAACTCTGGCGAGTGGGCATGAAGATCAGACGGTTCGATTATGGGATACCGAAACCGGCGAGTGCTTACGAACCCTATACGGGCATACCAATCGGGTTTGGGCTGTAGCCTTTGCGCCGCAATCTGAAATGATCGCCAGCGGCAGCGCCGATCGCACAATCAAACTGTGGAATTGGCAAACAGGCGAATGCCTTAAAACGCTGCGGGGCCACAACAGTTGGGTTTGGGCAATCGCGTTCAGTCCTGATGGCCGACATTTGGCCAGTGGCAGCTATGACCACACGATTAAGCTTTGGGATGTGGAAAGCGGCGAGTATCTGCAAACCTATGAGGGACATAGTAGTTCAGTCGTCACAGTTGCGTTTAGTGCCGATGGTCAACAGTTGGTCAGTGGTAGTTTTGACCAGATGATTAAGCTTTGGGATTTGGGTACAGGTGATTGTATTCAAACCCTAAAAGGACATACCAATAGTGTTTGGTCAGTCGTTTTTCATGCCAATGGTCAACAGTTAATCACTGGCAGTCTTGACCACACGATCAAGCTTTGGGATCTGCGCACTGGGCAATGCATTCAAACCTTGCAAGGGCATACAGCACCCGTGATGGCCGTTGCCTGTAGCCCCGATGGTGAGCAGTTAGTTAGCGGTGGTTTTGACCAAAAGCTCAAGTTTTGGGATTTGCGCACGGGTGAATGTACAAAAACACTGCACGGGCATACCGGTTTAATCTCAGCACTCCGCTTCAAACCGGCCTGTGCTCAAAGTGAGGAAGCTCCCATTTTGCTCAGCGGTAGCTTTGATCAGACCATTCGGTTCTGGGACATTAAAACTGGAGAATGCCTGCAAGCGCTAAGAGCACCTAGACCTTATGAGGGTATGAATATTACTGGTGTAACCGGCTTAACCGAAGCGCAAAAAGTCACACTGATTGCCTTGGGAGCAGTGGAGTAGCCCGATTTTTGTATGGGTTTTATATAAGGCAGGCTAGGCTTTTTATAAAACCCACACAAATATAGAACTGAATATATTAGGCTTGTCCTTAAGCTTGAAAGCGATAGCCGACGCCTCGGATCGTCTTGATGCGGTCTTCGCCCAATTTCTTGCGCAGATAACCGACGTACACTTCAACCACATTTGAACCAGGGTCGTAATCGTAACCCCAAACTCGATTGAGCAGCTGTTCTCGGCTGAGCACTTGTCCGGGATGACGCAAGAAAAATTCCGCTAGGGTGAACTCTCGGGCGGATAGCTCGACTTGCCGCTCCCCAACCCAGACTTCGCGAGTTCGGAAATCCAGGAGAATATCGCTAACACTCAGATTTAGAGGTCCAGTAGCTTGCGGTAAGCGGCTGTCACGTAAGCGGGCACGCACTCGTGCCAGTAGCTCCTCAAAAATGAATGGCTTGGTGACATAGTCATTGGCTCCCCCTTCTAGACCCGTCACCGTATCATCGACGCCATCTCGCGCGGTAAGAATAATCACGGGCAAGCGATCGCCCCGGCCTCGTAACTCTTCGAGCACTGTTAAGCCGTCCTGCCCGGGCAAGCCTAAGTCCAGAATCAGCAGGTCAAAGTCCTCACTGTTAGCCAGTTGAGCGGCTTCAGGACCATCCTTAGCAATCGTTGTCGTGAACCCTTGAGCTTTGAGAGCTTTAGCTAGAAAAGTCGCAATGCGGGGTTCATCTTCGGCGATGAGAATACGATTCATCGCAGTAGCGGCGTTCCTTGGTCAGATGTGTAATGGGGCGTGTGATGAGGCCGAGCCGTTTCAGCTGAACGCACTAGAGGAATCAGCACCGTAAAGGTTGCTCCTTCACCGACTCGACTAAACAATTCCACTCGGCCACCATGCGCTTTGATCAGGGCTTGAACAATCGATAAGCCTAAGCCTGCCCCTTCAGAGCGCCGCTGTCCCTTGGCAGCTCGGGCAAAACGTTCAAAAATTCGTTCCTGGTCTTCTGGGGCAATGCCTTCGCCGGTGTCGCGTACCCAGAAGCGAACCTGGTCATCAGTGACCGCTGAACCTAAGGCAATAGTGTCACCATCGCTGGTGTACTGAGCAGCATTTTGAGCCAGGTTCATCATGGCTTGGGTGATGCGTTGACGGTCCACGACAATGTGACCCGTTCCTTTCATTTCTAATTGCCAGTTTCGCGGTGCGAGAACGATGGCCTTCGCATAGAGTTCTTCGGTTAGAGTGCTGAGATCTACAGTTTGCAGTTTCAAGAAGTTGGGTCGCTCGGCTTTAGCGAGCAGCAGCAAATCATTCACGAATCGGCTCATGCGGTCCAACTCATCGGTGACCAAGGCAATTGTTTCCCGCCGCTCTTGGGGATCCTCTGGCAACAACTCTAAGTGACAGCGAATAATCGTGATCGGGGTGCGTAGCTCGTGGCTAGCGTCCTTAATAAAATCTCGCTGGCTGGTAAAGGCAGCTTCAAGTCGGTCAAGCATTTCATTAAAAGTAATGCCGAGCTCTGCGATTTCGTCCGCTCCCTCGACTGGGATGCGTTGAGTTAAATCAGACTCATTGATCGAGCGGGCGGTTGCAGTAAGGGTGCGCAGGGGAGCCAGGACTTGTGCAGCAGTTGCCCAAGCCAAAGCTGCGGCTACGGCTAGCACTGCTAGCGCTACCTTAATCACGATCACAACGGCTTGGTCCAGACCTTGCCGCTCATCATCGGTGCAGTAAACCACCACCAAGACACCACGTGTTTGACCGGCGATTTGCAGCGGCTCAGCCCAGTAGAAGATCCTGCCAGTTGAGGTCTTCGCTTGCGCGTGCTCGGATTGGGTGAGTTGCATCCAGTACTGAACTAGAGCCGGGTCGAGACTAGCCAGGTCGAGGGGAGCCTTAGAACTAGAGCGGTAGATTTGACCATCTAGCAGCGCGAGCGCAAAATCATCCTGTTCGGGTGGAGCGTAGCGAGACAAAAACGCATCAAAGACCGCAGCACCATCTGAGCCAAAGGGTTTTCCGGTTACTGGATTACGCTGTTGGGCAAGCTGGCGAAATTCGGCGACTTCCTGAGCAGCCAGGCGCTCAGCCTGAACATTAATCCGGTTCGAAAAGATCCGATAGGTGACCAGAATTGACGTCACTGTGGAAAAAGCTGTAAGCAGGAAGTACCAGGCCAGTATGCGGGTCTGGGCTCCACTAAAACATTGGCGCCACTTGTACCATCGTTGGGTCCGGGTCATATTCATCGTTTTACTGCCTATCGGGCTAGAAGGGTAGATTTAACGGCACCCCAAGCCCGACGCCAGGTTGCGCGTACAACTTGCCACTGGTTGGCCACATGCAGAACGATGAAGGCTAAAAACGTGTAGGTTAGCCAAAAGTGCAGACTCCTAGCCAGTTCAACTACTGCTTCATTGACCGGAAAGATGTCTGGAAACTTCAGACCAAAGAAGGGCACGTTATTGCTTTCGTAGGAGTTGGAGAGAAAGAGGCCACTGAGCGGGGCTACCAGCATCAGGAGATACAGAATGCTGTGCAAGACAAAGACTCGAAGCCAAGCAGGGGTCGCTTTGGGGAGACGACGCGTATATTTGCTCCATGACACCCGCAGTAGAACCAAAATTCTGGCAAGCAGTAACCCTAAGAGCAGCACACCGACAGATTTATGCAAGCCGTAGAGCGGTTCTCTAAAGAAGAGATCTTCGGGTAGCCGTGGCATCACGATACCGGTAACGAACATGAGCAAGAAGCAATTTGCCATTGCCCAATGCAAGGACATTAGCTGCTTAAAGAATGAGGTTTTTCGCTTGGTTTTGACGACTGTTGCGACTTGACTCACGTGGATTGACCTCCTAAGTTTTCAGATTTAGCAGGCGGTGTGACTTTAGTATCAGCAGTGGGTGTAAGTTAGCCCTGAAGCTTGAATGAGATAGCTCTTAAGTTGCCAATCTAAGAGTTTTCTTAGATTGGCAAAGCGAGAACTGGCATAAAGGGTGCGCCCTGACAGTAGGCACTTGATTTAGCGCTTGATTTAGCAATTAGTTTGCTGTCAGGACGCAGCGTTCAGAAGTAATCGGCCAATTACCTTAGCCAAGATTATTGAAGGTTATCGATTAAACTGGGGCCACTGGGCTCGCTGCTCTGTCTGCGCTTGAGACCCACTAGTTTGGCTGGTCGTTTGGCTGGTAGCTTCATTGGTTAAGCCTTTCTCCAGCACTTGTGTTCGCTCAACAGCTTGAGTCGTAACTGTTGCGTTGTGGGATCTCTGCGCTGCTTCCAGATTGCGTACACTATGCTGAGCGTCAGAAGGTCCAATTTCAGCTTGGGCAGTGGGCACCAAAGCTAGGCTAAATACAGTCGCGAGGGTAAGCTTCTTCAGTAAATCCATGATGTTGCCTCCTGTTTTTGAGCAGTTGAGTAAGCTTGATTGGCTTACATCTTCATCATGAAAAACCTTGCTAAATTCAGCCTGAAGCTTGTGTGAGCCCTTTCTTAGGTTGAGGCTTTTATGTGCTTTTTCTTATTTTGTTCAGGTTATTTTGTTGAGGCTACTGAAGACACTACTTTTTAGGTGTCTTGGATTGAGGCACAGGCGCAATAGCCAGCGAAGCGATGTGTCCTTTCCAGGCTTAGGCTAGGATCAGTTTGCTGCTGGCTTGGAAGTGGGAAAGGATTGGGCATGACAGACCGAAGCAGGCGAAGGATTTTAGCAGGGCTGTCGGGCTTTCTGCTGATGGGTTGTGCAACTTCGGCTCCAGCGGCATCACCGACGCTCCAGGCGCAGAAGCCTGCTGAGATGCGTCAAATGCTGCCGATTAGCGCTCGCGCTCAGATTGGGCGAGAGGTAATTGAACTGGAAGTGGCGCAAACTCCCGAGCAGCAGGAGATTGGGTTGATGAACCGCACCTCGTTGCCTGCCAATCGCGGTATGTTGTTTCCGTTTGATCCGCCCAAGACGGTGAGTTTCTGGATGAAGAACACCAAGATTGCCTTGGATATGGTGTTCCTGCGCGAGGGTCGGGTGCAGAAGATTACTCGCAACGTGCCACCTTGCACGGCGGATCCCTGTCCGCTCTATCCCTCTGATGTGGTGATCGATCACGTGCTGGAGTTGCGGGGGGGGCGGGCAGCTGAGTTGGGCTTGCGCGTGGGTGATTCGGTGCGAATTGAGTTCCCGAACTAGATTTTGAACTGGATTTTCACAGTTTGGTTCTCAGATCTGACTCTTTCATCCGGTTGCTGAAATAGACCGGGTGGAAGGAAGGACAAGACTGACAGAGAGCGGGTACTAACCGGCCCTTTGAAGAACAGATGTGCAGCAAATTGCAGTTTTCGGTCAGGTGGATCGCAGGATTCGGTCTGCGCTGGTTCTGTTCTTGGCAATCGATTTGGCATTAAGGAACGATGCTTTCTTAATGGTCTTTCTTTAGCGTGGGACGCAGATAACTGGGGCCTGTTTAGAAGCGAATTTGAGCGAAAAACTGGCTTGATCAACTGAGTTTGGCTAGATCGTTGCAAATTTAGTAATCGAGAATACAGGCATGGCAACCGATTACATTGTGTTTGTTCACGGGGTTAATACTCGTGAGCAGCGCGAACAGTCTTCTTACGCTGATGATTTGTTTGAGCGGATTCAGGATTGCCTGGTGCAGGATAGTTGTCAGCGTGGCGGACTTTCAGTGAAGGTTAAATCGGTGCCGCTCTATTGGGGTGATGTGAATAAGCAAGCGGAGGATGAACTGCTCGCTAAGCTAAGAGACCCACAAGGTTGTTGCTGGGATAAGCTCTGGTTTAAGGAGTTTCGCGCTAAGCAGTTGTTGCAGTTTGCGGGGGATGCAGCTCTATTTATTAGCCGCAAAGTTGGTTCCAAGATTGTTGATGAGCTGAAGCAGCAGGCGCTTGCGCACTTAGAGGGCTATCAACCAGAGGACCGGCTGCATCTAGTGACTCACAGTTGGGGCACGGTGATCTTGTTTGACATTCTGTTTGCGGCGCGTTGGGACCAGAAGGGCATGCCGGGATACCAGAGTGCGCAGGCGATAAGGCAAGGCATGTTTGGTATGGGACCGAACCCCGAGCAGGGCATTCGTCTGGCCAGTATTCACACGATGGGTTCGCCGATTGCGCTGTTTAGTCTGATTGATGTGGTGCAGGGCAAGGATATTGAGCGTGGCCAACGGGAACTGACGCAGGGTGAGAGCGTTCAGATGAGTTCGCACGACATTACGCCGCAGTTGCAGGAGTTGCTTAAGAATATGCACCAGATGTTGGGGCTGAAGAAGCTGCCCTGGCACAACTTTATCCATCCTGGGGATCCGGTGGCCTATCCTCTGGCTTGTCTGATGTCGGACCTAGTAGATGGCAAGAAGCGATACCTCGATATTCGAGACCGGGTGCTGCGCAATTCCACCCTGCTGGACTATCTGAACCAGCCGGTGAGCCAGTGCTTTTTGTCGCTGTTGCATGGGGGCAGTGCCCACAGCAGCTACTGGAAAAACCAGGAAGTGGCTGAGACAATTGCGCAAACGATTCGAGATTCAGCGAAACAATCACTGACGGCGCTGCCCTGCTGTTCGTTGCCAGATGGACAGGGGATCTCACCCGCTTTGGTCTCAGGGCGGCGAGGGGTCTGAGCCTAGATGCAAACTCTAAGCTCAAACCTTAGATTCAAACTCTGGACTCAAACGGTCACAACAATTTTGCCGTTTTGCTGGTTGGATTCCATGTAGCGATGGGCTTCAACGATGTCGTTAAGGGCAAAGCTGCGGTCGAGGATAGGTTTGAGCTTGCCAGATTGCAGACCGTCATAGACATAGCGTTTGCCCCGTGCCAGTCTCTCAGGGTTCTGGGTAATTTCAAAGAGGATATAGCCTCGGATAGTCAAGGTTTTGGCGAGGGCGGCAAACAGTGGAAAGGGGGTGGGCTCTGGGCTGAGCGCGCCGTACTCGAAAATGGTTGCGCCAGGAGCGGCGGCTTGGGCGAGGGTTTCGAGGAAAGGACCGGCGACAGGGTCGAAGATCAAGTCGGCTCCGTGTCCGGCGCTGAGTTCCATGACGCGGCTGGGTAGGTCTTCCTCTTCAGTGACGATCACCTGGTCAGCACCCATGTCGAGCAGAGCTTGTTTCTTGGCAGCAGTGCGCGTGCTGGCGATGGCTACGGCTCCAGCGGCTTTGGTGATTTGAATGGCGGCGAGGCCAACGCTACTGCTGGCCGCGGGAATCAGAACGTAGTGGTTGGACTGGAGTTGGCCGTATTCGATTAGGGCACCGTAGGCGGTGAGGTATTGCATCCAGATCGCAGCGCCTTCCTGGGCGGAGAGGGTTTCAGGATAGGTCGCGACGGCGTAGGCGGGGACGACGGCGCTTTCGCCGTAGACGCCATACTTTTGCATGGAAAAGGCGGGAATGCTGCTGACTCGATCGCCCACCTGGAAGTCGCTAACGCCGGGTCCAATGGCATCAATGGTGCCTGCTGCTTCGTAGCCTAAGCGTGAGGGCAGTTGGGGGTCTTCTAGATACTGCCCTTGGCGAAACATGACTTCAGCTCGGTTGAGGCCAATGGCTTCGACTTTGAGCCTCACCTCGCCTTCGCCGGGTTCTTGCAAAGGCAATTCTTCTAGCTTGAGAACGTCTGCGTCGCCGGTTTGGTGAAAGCGAACGATTTTTGCCATTGTGAAGCTCCTGAGCGGTTAGCACTAGGGGTTTCTACCCAAGCGCTTTGCTCTTGCACTCTAGCAAGGAAGTCTTGACCTGGCTGAGATGCTTGCCTGCTGGGTAGCAGCAGATGTACACCAACTGGGGGGAGGGTATCTCCAATTAGGGCGCTTTGCGCTCAGGTTGGGAAGGCAGTATCTCCAAGTGGGGAGCTTTGCGCTCCAGGTGGGAAAGCAGTATCTCCAGGTGGAGGTTTTTGCTCTCCAGTTGCCGAGAAGCTATCTCAACCTAAAAAGCTTTGCGCTCAGTCTGGGGAAAACCTATCTAGAGTTGACAGCATTAGGCGCTAGTTAGACAGATGTTATCTCTAGCGAAATGCGGTTACTCGCATTAACCTAAAAAGCTCAAGTCAGTCAGGCCAGCCGTGAGTCCCTGAAACAACAGGCTCCCTTTAAGGCGCGCGGCGTATATCTTTACCCAGGGAAAGGCTGACAGGACCACCGGCTTTTTGCCAGGGAAGGCTAAACAGGATCCCAAGTCAGAAAAGCAGCGAACGCTCCTGGTTGGCAATCTCTTGCGAACGGCAAGTTTTGCGTAATTTTACAGACTATGCAGAGTTGTCATGATTTCGTTATTTCTAGTTCCAAACGGTTAGATTCGTTACACTTTTCGCTGTTCCAAACTACACCCAATCAACAGCGGATTTTTAATGACGATTTAATCCAAGGAGAATGAATATGACTCGGCATGGCTATATGCCCCTAGGCGGTGACAACCCGCCCAGATCCATCTATTACGACCAAGGTAAATTCGGGCGGCTTTTTCCATCACTCCCTGCTTTCGCAATGGATAGCCCGAAGCTGCGAGAGGCGCTTAAGGAGATTGGTAAGCAGGGCGGCATCATGGACCCTAAAGATGATCTAGATGATCCTATTGGTCTGATCACCAACCCCGCAAAGAACGTTGACAATCCCAACAACCCAAATTTGACTGCTGGCAATACGTTCCTGGGTCAATTTCTCGATCATGACATGACCTTCGACCCCACCTCCAGCCTAGAACGTCAGCAAGATCCTGAAACGATTGCTAACTTCCGTACCCCTGTTTTAGAACTAGATAACTTATACGGTTCTGGACCAAACGTCTCACCGTATCTATACGACCAATCAAGCGAGGGTGGGGGCATAAAATTCCTGGTGGAATTGATTCCTGGATCGGATGCCGTATCTCGTGACGGAAAGTTACGCTTTGACCTGCCGCGCAATAGCCAGAACGTTGCTTTGATTGGCGATCCACGCAACGATGAGAACTTGATTGTCTCGCAGCTGCATCTTGCCTTTTTGAAGTTTCACAATGCAGTCGTGGACCATGTGAAATCGAAAACGGGTTGGACTCATCCAGGGGAAGTGTTTGCCGAGGCACAGCGCTTGGTTCGGTGGCACTATCAGTGGATTATCGTCCACGAATTTCTACCCGCCATAGTGGGCAACAAGACACTAGAGAGGGTGCTGACGAAGGGGCGCAAGTTCTACAATTGGCGCAATCTGCCGTTTATTCCAGTCGAGTTTTCGGTGGCCGCCTATCGGTTTGGGCATTCTCAAGTGCGCCCCAGCTACCGCGCTAACTTTGGGCCAAAGCCAGATAATAGTGGGGAATTTATTGCCTTAATCTTTGACGATGGCAAACACACTTCCCCCAATCCAGATGCCGCGGATCCTAACGATCTGCGAGGCGGCAAGCGAGCGGCTCGTCGTTTTATAGACTGGCAGACCTTCTTTGATTTCGGCGATAAGCGAGTCCGGCCAAATAAGAAGATTGATACGAAGCTTTCCTCGGTGTTGTTTGACTTACCTGGCATTCCGGGTGCAGAGCCGCAATCACTGGCGCAGCGTAATTTGCTACGTCATCTCACGTTCAGCGTTCCATCAGGGCAACGCGTCGCCAAAGCGATGAGTGAGGACATACTTTCGCCTGAGGATTTAGCAGATCTCAAACCATACCAATTGGAGACTCGTACGCCTCTCTGGTTTTACATTCTGCGCGAAGCGGATGTACTCGGTAAAGACGGAAGGCACTTGGGACCAGTCGGTGGACGCATTGTTGCAGAGGTCTTTATTGGTCTGCTAGAGGGAGACCGTTTATCCTACTTGCGGCAGGATCCAGAATGGAAACCCACCCTAAGTAATACCGGAACCTTCACGATGGTTGATCTGCTCAAGTTCGCAGGTGTGGTGACTAATTTGTAGGAACCCAATTGGGTAAGGGTGCAATCTAGGGTGAGGGCGATCGCTAAGTTTCCACGCGATTGCCCTCACTTAAAACTAATGCGAAGCTCGTAAGCTGTTGACGCTAAGAGATTCTGCCCAGGGCTTTACTCTTGCCCTCTAGCAAGGAGGCTTTTGATTACCCTCTGTGCAGGATTGGCCTGGCTGAGGTGCTCGTCTGGGGAGGGGCGGCGGATGCGCACGATTTGGGGAGATAGCATCTCCATGCGGGGAGCTTTGCGCTCCGGTTGGGGAGGTAGTATCTCCAGGTAGGGAACTTTGCGCTCCGGTTGGACGACTTGCTCCGCTAAGTGGGCAGCTTTGCGCTCTGGTTGGGGAGATAGCATCTCTAGTTGGGGAGATTTGCGCTCTGGTTAGGAAAATGCATCTCAAGGCTGTGCGAGACACTCTTCAACTAGGCAAGCAACTTTAGAATTAGCCGAGGAGACCCTGCTTAAAATGTTTTGGCTGTCTCTAACAGGATCGCCTAGACTTGTAGGCATCAAATTTTAGCAGCGGTGTCTTCATGACAGACGACAAGCAGGGGCAAGATCCGCTCAGTCTAGAAAAGCTCAAGGAACAAATTGCACAGATTTTGACAGGCTGGGGACCGCCTGGTATTGGGATTGGGTTAGCTGCTCATTTTGCTAAAGAGAAGCAATGGCAGGAGGCTCTACTATCCTTGTTTTTGGCAGCAGTCATATGGTTTTCAACCAAGCTATTTAAAAAACTAGATCCGCGAACAGATTCTCTTTTAGAAGCAATTCTCACTTGGCTAGAAAGAGCTATACCAAAGCTTTGGTGGAGTCTAACTTCCAACTTTCAAGGCAAGTATTACCAAAACCTAATTTATACCCATCAAGACTTTAAGATGGAAGGCTTTAAACTTGGAACATCAGTTCTGACTCTAGAGAAAGTATTTGTGCCGTTGCGAGTTGCGGCAGGAGATCCAGAGCAAATCTCGGCAGCAATGGTTCAAGAAAAGCAGGCAACTGGCGAGCTAGGTATTTGGGATTTTCTGATTCCTAAGAAACTACCCGGTCAACGCAAAAAAGAACTGACCCGCTGCTGTATTGCTGTGATTGGTCCACCGGGTTCAGGTAAGACTACGGTGCTGAAGCATCTAACTTTAACCTATGCCAATAATGCTCAGCGCCGACAACACCAGGAAGCTCGAAATCTACTCCCAATCTTGTTGTACTTGCGAGATATCAAAGAGGTAATTACACAGCAGAATGCACCTAGCTTGTCGCAGGTGATCACGGAGCAATTGAAAAACCGGCTGCCTGCACTGAGGCTCGAACCACCCTCTAATTGGTTTGAAACTCGGCTGAGGCGCGGCAAATGTTTGGTGATGCTGGATGGGCTAGATGAAGTAGCTGATGCCAAGCAGCGCCAGCAAGTTAGCGCATGGGTTAATCAACAAGTAGAGGCTTATCCTGAGACCGCATTTATCTTAACCTCAAGACCTTTTGGTTACCGCAGTGCGCCTGTCGAGCAAGCAAACACCATTCTGGAGGTGCAGCCATTCAATCTCAAGCAGATAGAGCAGTTCATTGAGAGTTGGTATCTGCAAACTGAAATCAAGGAGCGAGCGGGAGAGGATAACCCAGGAGTTCAAGCTGAGGCTCAAACTCAGGCAAATGATCTAATCGAGCGAATCAAACAGAACCCACCGTTGGCAGCAATGGCACTCAATCCGTTGCTGCTCACGATGATTGCAACTGTTCACCGCTATCGAGGGGCGCTACCAGGTCGCAGAATACAGCTTTATGCTGAAATTTGTAATGTGTTACTAGGAAGACGACAGGAGGCCAAGAAGATCCCTGATCGGCTTACGGTTGAGCAGAAGAAATCTGTCTTACAGGTCTTAGCCTTAGCACTAATGCAACAGAAAACTCGCCAATTCACACCAAGCAGGGATGAGCACCTAATTCAGGATGCATTGGCAACTGTAGCAGGCACCCAAGAGAAACCTATTGAGTTCCTCAAGCAAATCAGAGATGTGAGCGGCTTGCTAGTTGAGAAAGAATTGGACCTTTACGAGTTTGCCCACAAGAGTTTCCAAGAATACCTAGCAGCAGTTCAGATTAAAGAAGCACAACAGGAACAGCTTTTAATTGAGAATGTCAATAACCCATGGTGGGACGAAACTATCCGCCTTTACGCTGCTCAGAGCGATGCCACTAATCTGATTCGTGCTGCCCTTAAAAACCCAACTGTCATATCTTTGACACTTGCTTATGAATGTTTAGAAGAAGGAGCACGAATCCAACCTGAGGTGCGGAGGCAACTGGAAGACAAACTAGAAGCAGGCTTGGAGTCTACAGATTTAGAGATTGCCAAACTAGCAGCAGAAGTGAAGTTGTCACGACGATTGAATAAATTACTTCGAGTGGATGACTGTGTAGAGATTGACGTGGGTTACATCACTTGTGCAGAGTATCAGCTCTTTATTGATGAAAAGCTGAACGCAGGTGAGCACCGTCAGCCCGATCACTGGAAAGCTCGAAGATTTTCACTTGGGGATGCAACTAAGCCGATTACTGGTGTGCGCGCTAGCGATGCTAAAGAATTCTGCGACTGGCTAACTCAGAAACATGCCATACCAAGTACCCGATATAGGTTGCCTACTGTAAATGAAGATAAGAATCATCCAGATACCGAAAAACAAATTGGCTGCTGGTGCGAAGTTGAAGGAGGCACTGTTATCAGAGGGATCGAGCCTATTCAGTGGCAGGCTTGGAAGGGAAATCTAATTAGTGCCCTCGACCGCGACCTCGACCGCGTCCTTGTCCGCGACCTCGACCGCGACCGCGACCTCGTCCGCGACCTCGTCCGCGTCCTTGTCCGCGACCTCGACCTCGTCCGCGACCTCGTCCTCGACCGCGACCTCATCCGCGTCCGCGTCCTCGACCGCGTCCGCGACCTCATCCGCGACCTCGACCGCAACCTCGACCGCGTCCGCGTCCGCGACCTCGTCCGCGACCGCGACCTCGACCGCAACCTCGACCGCGTCCGCGACCTCGTCCGCGACCTCGTCCGCGACCTCGTCCGCGTCCTCGACCTCGACCGCGACCGCGACCTCGACGGTAATTACAGCTTTGCCCGCTCCTACCTACTATCGACCTCTATTTCTTGGCACCTACTATCAGATGTTTATAAGAGAGCATCTAGCAATAAAAAATTGTCACAAGTTACGAACGTAAGTCGTCAAGAGCTCGAAATGCAGAGCCAGAGCTACCCAGAAAAGGGAGATGAAGCCCTCAGGCTCTACGCTTTTTTTGTCCTACTAGAAGAACGACGCGAAGGTCGTATGCCTGCCTGGGAAGGAATTCGAATCGTGCGAGAGCGAGTACGGGAGTAAACCCATTTATCAATAGGAAGCAGAACGCTCGATTGATAGGTCAGGTTTTCTCCTGCCCACATAGAGAAAATGATCTGACATCCCAAGTCCTTCCAAGGTATTACCCGTTTCCTCAATTAAATCTAACCAGGCTTCTACTTCCGTTGATGCAAGATTAGCCATCACCTCTTGGCAAGAATTTGCAAAAGACTCAGTACCAATCAGAGCGATTCCATCGAAACCAGCTTCAAACAACTCTCGAAATTCCTGAGAGGTTGTCAAGTGAGCATAGCCAATGGGAGCCGCATGTTCTGGGTCAAGATTTCCATCTTGCAAAAACTGCCGGTGAAAATCCTGACGAGGCAGAACCGAATGAGGATTATTTTGTAGCAGATCTCGAAGATAGGCCAGACGATTAATGCCTGCGGCAAACAGCAAACCATTGGGCTTGAGCACTCTAGCTGCCTCCTGAATCGCGCGTTGCCGTTGCTCAAGCGAACAGAGATGGTAGAGCGGTCCCAGAAAAAGAACTGCATCCAGTACACCAGCATCGCAACAATCAAGTTCTGTCGCTGAAGCTCGATGGACCCCAGCCACTCGTTCATGCAAATCAAAGCCTTGAAGCCTAAGGTAGGCAGCATCCAGCAATCGTTGCGAGATATCCACCAGGTAAACCGAACAACCCCACCTTGCTAGCAATTCTGCATAGTGACCAACGCCAACACCAATGTCAGCAACTGTCGCTCCCTCCGGTATCCATTGCTTCAAGTAGCGAGCAGTAATCGCAAACTCAACTGGAGAATACTGAGACAAACGCACCGACTCAAAATCAAAAATCGAGTTGTCGTAATACCGAGCCACCCTTGCTTGCATCTCATCAAGATCGCTCATCTCGTTCTCCTAGAACACTTCACGCCCCATAGATAGTCAGAGAGCTATAGATTTTCGCGCTAGCTACTTTACAAGCTCCGACAACTCCGCTAAATTCTTGAATTAATCCGGTCATCGACGCCGCCTAAGAGTCGCGAAGTGGCTCTTAGACGGCTGACCCCCAAGCTGATTAGTCCAGCCCGAGGGCTAGAGGGAGTTTAACACTCCCAAAGATCTCTCACCTTATGTGGCTCCAGCGCGGGGTGGCGTGATTGGACCGGGGGCAGTTTCTTAATGGAATTGCCCCCTCAAAAACCATCACTAAAGGAGAATTTCCGCGTGCAATTCAGCCATCCCCTCACCTCATTTGGGGTGACAATTCCACTTGCCCAACAACTGACTCGACACCTTACCCAACAACTCCAATTGTTGAATCTCAGGCAGCGACTCATTCGTCACCTGCAACACTGGCAAGCTCAATTTCTCAGCCACGCATTTGTCGCCCACGCCGACAAAACCACAGCAAATCAGCCCATCGCCATCACGGAGCAAACCGCAGACAAACAGGCTCTCAAAGTCTTGGTCATGGGTCCACCCAAAGCCGTAGACGACTGCATCCGCAATCTCTACCGTCTCGGCTTCGCCCAAATCTGGGAATGGAGCAGCGCCCAACCCAGCAGCAAACCCGGCGAAGTCATGCGAATTTTGACCCGCAGAGTTCTCTAAACAGAATTCGCTCTGAGCAGAACTAGCTAAAACGCGTCAGTCTGAGGCCTAATCTTGGGGAACGCGCGAGGCGCAGTTAGCTTGCGCAACTCCTCATCCGTCATTGGGCACTCAGTCTGAGCAAAAATGCGCTCCCGCTCCCCCGTCCCCAGAGGGGTAGGCTGGCTCACTTCCACCAAATTGAACTGCGTCTTACTATCCGTGTGGATCACCGCAGCAATCTGAAATGTTTCCAGAAACTGAATCAGCCAGTGACAATCCTTCTCCGGAAGATGCCGATAGTGCTCCACCAGACGAGCAATTTGAGCATCCAAATGCGCTCGGCTCTGGGGGCTAATCAGCAGCAGCTTCAGCAACATAAAAATCAGCGTCAGAGCCGCATCCTCAGACACAAACTTCAGAAACATTTCAGTCGGTTTGCCATCCCGACTCGCCGTCAGCAACTCAATCACGTGATTGCAGGTGCGCAAGCGTAACGCCCCGTCCACCACTCGGCTCCCATACTCCGGGTAAGTCTGTTGCAAGCAACGCTCCAACCGCTTCGCCAACACCGTTGGCAGCGCCGGCAACACCGGCCCACCAGGACTGACATGCAACAGATAGCGATACAGACTGACCTTGAAATCCTTGAGAGTGAGATCCTGCGTCTGCTTCAGAAACAAGCTCGCCAAATCACGGTAGTCGAAGAGCGTGCGCTGGCAGATCACCCGCTTCATCAAGTCCACCGCCGCCGGTCCCAACGCCGTCGGGTTACGCGATTCAGCCGCATTGGGGCAACCCGCCCGTGCCGAATAATGCGTCAGCTCCAGACGAAAGCGAGATTTCCAAGCATCTGCCAATTCCTTAGCAATGCGGCGTTCTTCCTGAGAGTTGCCTGGATTCGTGTATTGAGAAGCTAGAAAGTAAGGCGTGTAGCGGTGCGTCCAATGGCCTTGGTCAGCCTCAAGGTAACGAGCCGCATACAGCTTGAGATTCTGGTACTGCGTGCTGCTAAGAAAGCGACGCAGATAGCCCCGTAAGCGCTCTAGAGAGTGAGAAAGCGTGGAATGCTGAATGGCTGGATCTTCAAAAATCCGAACCAGGTCAGTAATCGAGTCAGGATTATTGGCTGCCAGCCAATTGTTGATCAGAATGTAACAAGCGCGCGTTAAGGTGTGTTGAAACTCCTCCGGGTTATTCGCCCAGATCAGCTCCTCTACTGCCCGGAACACCGTCGGGTTCTCGTTGTCGATGTGCTGAATCAGCACACTGCGAAACTTTTGGATTGCGGCCTCAGGACTGAGGGTTTTGACAATCCCCAAACAGTAGCGGTAGATGGTCTTCTGAGCCCGGTGCAAAGAACGGCTAGCTGCCATTCTAGGCATGGCATCAGAGGAAGGGTTCAACGGTTCCAGAGGCCCAGATTGAGAGCGAGCAGGGTAGATCAACACAGCAACTTGTACTAGATCAGGTAGAGGCAGAGACGAACGCAGTTGCCAAGGGGCAATGGGCCTGAGGGGTAGAACACCCCTTCTTAGCTCAACTGTCTTGTATTAAAGGCCGTTCGTCTAGGTTTGTGGTTGACTAGCTTCACGCTCCGGGCATGATTGTGAACACATTCGACCAGTGACACAAATCACGCGGGGGCAAGCAGTGTTTCCAGTTTTGAGCTAGGTCGAAGGCTTTACTCTTGCTAGTTTCTCGTGGCTCTAGCCCTAGCGGATGTACTGCTGTACCACTTCCCAACCTGTCCAACTGACCCAGGCTAAGCCGATCAAGATCACGGCATTAGTTCCTAGGTGTAGAGGACGTAGCCATAGCCGAATCGCAGTGGGCGTCTCCCGGTTGTTCATCTGCTGGGCACTCCAAACTGAAAGTAAAGTCAGCGCAAGCATGACATTGCCAGCCCAGAAGTGACCCGAATATTGCAGTGAACCATGCCGCCAGATCGTGCCCACCACCCCAAAGAGCCATAGAAACACCATCAAGGCGAGAAAAGCCATGCCCAGCCACCAGTGCGAGTTAGATAGCCACTGGGGTCGGAGCTTCTGGCGCTGCCACTGCTCTAAGCGGTACTGACGGATGTAATAGCCCGTGAGCCCCAACGCTGGAAAGATCACCAGGCAAAAACCCATTGACCAGGCAGGAAATTGGAAGACCCAAAGCATGAACGGTTACCGTTGCGACAGCTAATCTTAAGTCATCTCCTTTCAGTTTCTCTTCCGTCTTCCTTGGCACTTCTTTCGCAAAGGTTTCCGGTTGGTCGGTTTGAAACGCGCTAAAAAGGCATATTAGTTTTAGTTCTTAGTTCTCCGCATTCTTTCCTGGCTTTCGTAAAAGCACACCACTATGCCTGAGTTCTGGCACGATGACGAGTCTTCCCTGCCGCCTCCCTCATCCCGCCCCGAATGGGAGGCGTACCGGATGGCGGTCTGGCACTCAGGCAATCTACTAGACCGACTACGTGTCGCCCCTCGCCAACCTCGTCAGGTTGACCCCGATCCCGCTCCAGCGATGCAGCAAGCTGTCAGCCCACCGTCTGGTGTGCAGGCTGGTGTACAGACTGGTGTACAGAGGGGACGAGCTGCCGTTGCGCCCCCGCCCGCTCCTCAAGTTGCCCCCCAAGTTGCCTCTCGGATGGCTCCGCGAGTTGCGCCCCGCTTCAGCGTTCAGTCACAACGCCCGCAACCGGTTCCAGGCAGATACCAAGCCGTCAAGCCAGTAGCCCAAAATGGCAAGGTCGCAACCTACGCCCAGTACCTAACGCTGCTACGCGACCCGGATCCGACTATCCGCGAGGTAGCCATTGAACACCTGGAGCGGGTGGACGATCCCGGTTGCATTGACTCGCTGATCGAGGTGATTCGAACTGACGAGATACCCGCTATCCAATACCGTGCCTTTCGGGCTGTAGAAGCGTTGGGCCATGCTTGGGGCGAAGCAGATTGGCTCGATTTCCTCACCAGTTCTTCTAGCCTGGTGCGCAAGCACGCCATTATCCATCTGCAAGACAGTGGCGATACGGCCTGGGTTCCTGCCCTAGAAAGGGTTGCCCAAACTGATCCGATTCCCCTGCTCCGCGATCAAGCGGCTCGGGCCGTGGTTGCCCTTCAGCAGCGTCCAGCCCCAGCAGTTCCATCCAGAGAACCAGGTCCGAACCCGAACAGCCAAACCCAAAGTCCTAGCCGTCAGTCCGTAGAGCAAGCTTGCCGTTGTCAAAACATCGGTTTTATCAGTTGTGGCGGTTGCGGTTTTAGCTTTAACTGGCAAGATGCCCGCTACTGCAACCACTGTGGGCAGTCTCTGACGATTGAACTCAGTAGAGCCCCTCTTACAGAAAGCGGTTCTGCTCCACCCATTACTGCTTCTCGTTGGCCGGACGCAATCTTGGCACGGGGTTCTGAAGTTGTGAGAGCGCTAGAAATGCTGGTTCAACATCGCCGCATTACTGAGCAGCAGTTGATCAGTGCCATTGGCAACCGTCGCATTGCCCGTCATCTCAGCAGTGTCTTGTTTGAATTGCGCGACTTGCTGGGCTTTGACGTGGTAGTGGAAACGCATGAGCACGAGGGTAAGCTCTTCCGCATTCCCTAGCACCAGCCCGTAAAGCAATTCTTGGACCCTCTTGTTTGACGCCTATAGGTTACTAGTAGGCCAGCGCTGGTATCATCACTTCCTCACTTAAGCTGCGATTTCTGAATCGTTTCGATACGGTTTGTGCATCTGTCAGCCTTTCACGATTGATCTTCCTTGACACTTAGGCCAGCGTGGGGAAGCCACACCTTGAGGAAGTGACCGTGAGACTTGTCAATGTTGTGATTCCGCCCCAGTTGCGTCAATTAGTTTTGCCGAATAGCCAGGAGCGCTACTTCGGTTTGCACTGGAAAATGGAGCGTGATGAGTTGCAAGTCATAACGGCTCAGGGAGCTTGTACAGGCAGCCATCGCGCCTACTTAGCCTTCCATAACCATCCCCGGAATTTTCCAGCCTTGCGGGATTGCAATCTAGGCTCCTCCGATGCAGCTGCGCGGGAAATGCTACTGATTGACTGGCAAGAGCGTAGAGCTTACATTGCTGCTTTGGCAGAAGGACGCACCTTTTTGGCTCAGCAAAACAGTCGGGTGCCAGCCAGCAGCCGTTCTTCCAACCCAGCCCAGAGTCTAGCTGCCGCTCTAATCCAGTTAGACCGCGAGGTCCGTGGCATTGATGAGATCTCGCGTTGGCTTGATAGTCAAATGCACAGTCTGCCCCACGAAGACCATCACCGCGCTGAGGTTGCTCTGCTCCTGCGACGGTTACAGGGCGGTGCCGTCTAAATCTAGGGCTTAGAATGGGGATGAATACTGATTAGTTGTCTATAAACCCCGCTTAAACCTCGCAATGAACTATCCATGGCTACGGCGTTGGCGCTCTGCCTACCGTCGTGAACCCCTCCCCACCTTCGTGCTGACTGTTGGTTTAGTCGATCTGGGTTTAGGAGGGCTGAGCCAACACGGATCTCTAGCAGCGGTAGGCTTAGGCACGGTTGTAGTGGCGGTGGCTTTGCGTCAGTGGCAACAACGTCCACGCAAGAGCAAAGTGGTCTCGCGTCCCCCTGAAGCGCTGCCTCACCGCCCGGCGCACCGGGTCTTGCCTCCTTTAGACCTTAACCGCCGCTCCCCATCCTGAAGGCTCACGCTAGCTTGGTAATCCCGTTTAGACTGGCGATATGCATTCTGGGATGTGACTACCCTCCTCTGTGATTTCTCTGTCTGTTTTATCGCCGCTACTGTTGGCTGAGTTGGTTGCCAATCTCCCCGTTGATTTGGGTTCTCTATTGCCCAGCTTCGGGATTATTGCGCTGTTATTAGGTCTTTCTGCCTTTTTCTCTGGCTCAGAATCGGCAATCACGGCACTGGATAATTTGAAGCTGCGCGCGCTAGTCCAGGAAGAAGCAGACGCGGAGGGCATCTTCCGATTGGTGTTAGAGAAGCGAACGCGCTTTATTACCACGTTGTTAGTTTGCAACACCTTGGTCAATAACGCGGCAGCAGTACTGACTGGCACTCTAACCACCTCACTGTTGGTTGCCTGGTTTGGCAGTGGCAGTTTGGGGTTCGCGACCGGGATCGCGACTGCCACGATCACAGTGCTGACCCTGATTTTTGGCGAGATCACCCCTAAATCCCTAGCGGTCAACAATGTGATGCCGGTGTTCCGGCTGGTTGTGCAGCCGGTTTACTGGCTTTCAGTGGTATTGGGGCCAGTGATCTCTTTTTTTGAGACGGTCGCTCAGCGGACGCTGCGCCTGTTCCAGGTCAGCTCAACCCCATCAGGGGCCTCGGTTCAAGATCTGCAACTGCTAGTGGAAGTGCTCAGTCGCAGCGGCCAGTTGGATTGGGAGCGGCGACAACTATTTAGCAAGGCTTTGGCCCTCGACCGCCTCAATGCCCACGACGTGGTGCGCCCGCGCATCAACATGGAAACTGTAGACCAGGATGACAATTTAGAAGCGGTGATCGCCCGTTGCTTGGAGACTGGCTTCTCGCGTCTACCCGTCCAGGAAGAGTCCAAGGACCAGATCGTCGGCACAATTCACCTGAAACGCGCCCTGCAACACCTGCAAACCCACGGCAATGCTCCAGTATCAGCAGCGATGGACCCGCCGGTTTACATTCCGGAAACCAAACGGCTGGCCGACCTACTCAAGGACATGCTGCGCGAACGCCTGCACCTGGCTATTGTGGTTGACGAGTACGGCGGCACCGTCGGTCTAGTGACCTTGGAGGACGTGCTTGAGGAATTGGTGGGCGAAATCTACGACGAAAGTGACCTGCTAATTACCTACAACCGCTAGGCTGAGATTCAGCAACTAACGGGAACGGCTATGGGTGAAGGGCGGGCGATTGGCATTGACTTAGGTGGGACCAACCTCAAGCTGGGCCTTTACTCAGAGACTGGAAGCTGTCTCGGTAAGCTTATGGTGCCTACGCCTCAACCCGCCAGCCCTGAAGCTGTTACCTCTGCCATGGTTGCGGCCATTGAGCAATTGGATCCTGATCGGCAAGCCACTGTCTTAGGTGTCGGCACGCCCGGTCCCACTGACGTCAGTGGACGCGTTGCCCTGGTCGCCATCAATCTAGCTGGCTGGCAGGATGTGACACTCGCCGATTGGCTGGAAGCTCGCACTGGAAGGCGGGTCGTGCTGGCTAACGATGCCAATTGCGCTGGCCTAGGCGAGGCTTGGCTAGGGGCAGGCCGAGAATTTCAGGATTTAATTGTGCTCACCCTAGGTACGGGGGTAGGTGGCGCCATTATTCTGAACGGTCAGTTGTTTTCGGGGCACCGAGGCGCAGCAGGCGAACTGGGCCTGATTGCGCTCTACCCCCAAGGTCACCCTTGCAACAGCGGCAACCAGGGCTCACTGGAACAGTATTGCTCAATAGGAGCAATCCGCCGTCGCACAGGCTCAGATCCCAAGGATCTTTCAGTTTTGGCCAGGCAGGGCGATGCAACGGCCCTGGCACACTGGCAGGCCATCGGCAGTGACTTGGGCATTGGCCTCAGCAGTCTGATCTATGTGCTAACTCCCCAGGCGGTGCTCTTAGGCGGTGGGGTCAGTGCAGGCTTTGAGTTTTTTCAGGCAGCGATGCAAGCTGAAATCGAGCGACGAGTGCTGCCAAGCTCTAGGACAGGGCTTGTGATTCGGCCAGCGGCTCTAGGCAACGAAGCAGGTACTATCGGGGCGGCAAGGCTAGCCTTTCAGCACTTAGTCAGGTGAACGCTCAGGGGTCAGTTGTGCCGCTTCTTCGCGAACCCACAATGCCCAACCCTTAGCAGTCGTGGTTGCCAGCACATGCTCGCCTTTAGTGGTGAGCCGTTGAGCGGCTGTTCGCAATTTGAGCTCGTCAGTGAAGTGCTTGAGAAAGCTGTAGAGATAGCCCCGCCAATAGACTCCAGGCAAGGGACGCTCTTGGTCAGAAACGAGTAGGTGACAGCGCCGCAGCCCTCTTAAGGGCTGTATATCAAGATTGTGAGGTCTGTCCGCCTCCTGTTGATTGGATTTCACGCCGAACATTTTCTCCTAACTCCTAGTTCCCTATGCTGCGGTTCAGGACTCCGGGCAGACAATGCTGGTATCAGGCTAGCGAGTCGCAACGACTAGAACTGCTCCTTGCACCCGATCGTCTGCGCAAGCTGCGCGGTGTCACGACTTAACAGCGCTTTGAGTAGCCTGAATCCGAATTCTAAAGCTCAGTCTGCACTTAAGACGATGTTAAGCTTTGCCTCAAAGCCCTGCCACAGTTAAATCTCGTATTTCCCAGAGTTTTTAAAGAGTTTTTAGTAGATGTTGGCAGCCGACCCTAAAGAGCTTGCATAAAGGCTTGCACCTTGGCATCAATGCCAGTAATTGCGGTGCCAACTACAACGGTAAAAGCGCCAAGATCTAAGGCTTTGCGTACCATCTCAGGGCTGGCGATCCCGCCTTCACAAATTACTGGCACTTTTAAGGTTGCAACCATAGCGGCAAGCAACTCAAAGCCGGGGGGCGTTGCCTGCTTGGTTTCTGCGGTATAGCCATAAAGCGTAGTCCCCACAACATCGGCACCTGCTGCTTCTGCCACCAACGCTTCATCGAAGCTAGCCACATCCGCCATCACTGGGAGATTCAGCTCTGTGTGAATCCGTCGGATGAGCTCAGCCAATTGCTCGCCACCTGGACGGGGACGCTGCGTAGCATCAATGGCGATTAGATCGGCCCCAGCCTGGGCAACTTCCTGCGCATGCTGAAACTGGGGCGTGATGTAGACCTCATAGCCCGGCAGCACCTTTTTCCATAACCCAATAAGCGGCGCGTCAACCCGAGCACGGACTGCCCGGATATGAGGCGGTGAGTCGATCCGGACACCAGCAGCACCACCCTCTACAGCGGCGGCAGCCATCGCAGCGATCACGCTGGGTTCGTGGAGGGGAGAACGAACAGGGGCCTGACAGGACACCACTAAGCGGCCTGCTAGAGCATTACGCCAATCCATTAAGAAGCCGATCGACTACGGATAAAACCCTAGCTGAGGCAGACCCAAGGTTTCTTCCCAACCCATCATGATATTCAGGCACTGGATTGCCTGACCGGCTTGCCCCTTGAGCAAGTTGTCAATCGCAGAGAGCACAATCACTCGGTCGGTGCGAGGGTCTACTTCCAAGCCGATATAGCAGAGATTGGTGCCTGCCGCCCACTTGGTCTGAGGATAAATGCCACTGGGCAGCACCTGCACCCAGGGAGAGGAGCGATAGAACGCCCGATAGATGGTAATTAGATCCTCACGGACTAACCCGGGGTCGCGCAGCCGTGCGTAGATCGTGCTCAAAATGCCGCGCACCATTGGGATCATGTGGGGTGTGAACTGGACGCGCACCGCATGTCCAGCCAGATTGCTACACACCTGCTCGATTTCTGGGGTGTGACGGTGGCTGGCAACGCCATAGGCGCCCAGAGAGTTATCGGCCTCTGCCAACAGCAAATTGACCTTGGCTTGACGACCGCCACCCGAGGTTCCCGATTTAGCGTCGATGATCACACTTTCGGGTTCGATCAAGCCCTGCTTGAGTAAGGGTGCAACCCCAAGCAGGCTGGCAGTGGGATAACAACCGGGGCAACCCACTAAACTAGCTCCGGCAATGCGCTCGCGATAGAGTTCTGGCAAGCCATAGACAGCCTGCTCAGATACCGCCTGGTCTGTGCGCTCCCGACCATACCAGCTTTGATAAACCTGTAAATCCTCAAAGCGATAGTCCGCCGATAGGTCTAGCACCTTGCAACCCTTCTCTAACAGAGGAGGAGCCAGTTCGCAGGCTAAACCGTTGGGCAGCGACAGGAAAACCACCTTACAGCGACGAGCAATCTCGTCTGGATCTACTGCCTCAACCGTAACCCCCTGTAACCGATGGCTGAGATGGGGGTACAGGTCAGCAAACGACTGCCCAACGCTACCACTACCCCCCAAATAGGCCAGTTCTAGAGCCGGATGCTCTAGCAGCAGGCGGACCAGTTGGATGCCCCCATAACCCGATGCGCCGACAATGCCTACCGGCACCCGTTCACCCATGTTGTTTATCCCAAAGCTTTATCTAAGAGGACAGAGAACAATCAGACTGTGGAGCATTATGGACCAGGCTAACCTCAGAAAACGGGCATCAAACAAACAACTTGTTTAAAGTTTCAACCAAGCCAGCTCAGCCGACTCCTGGGGAGTCTGAGTGCTATGATTGGCCCCTAAAGTTTGGGCCAAAGTTTAGGGCTGCCCTCTGGGAACCCCTCATCTTAAGTCTTTTGCGCTTAGTCTTCTGTCAAACTCTTTTTGCCAAGCTACTGCTAGTCGTATGGTCTCTGCTGAAGCCTTCAACCTGGATAGCCTAGCCACCTCCTCCTATCTGGACGAGACGGGCAACCTGCCTGCTCAGCTTAAGGGCAAAATTGGCACCTACGCCATTTTCGATCAAGCTCAGCAGCTCCAATATGTCGGCATCTCCCGCGACATCGCGACCAGCCTGCTGCTGCATCTGGTCCGGGTGCCCGAGCGCTGCTACTGGGTCAAAGCTGCGATCATCGAGCGGCCCAGCCGCACTTTGTTGACTGAGATCAAAGAGCGCTGGATTGCGGAGAAGACACCGCCGGGCAATGGCGCTGACCTGTTGTTGTGGGAAGAACCGCTCAACGGCACTCGCTACATGACCCCTGAGGAGCAAAAAGCCTACGAGCAGGCGATGAATGAGGGCGAGCGCGACAAAGTACTCAAGAACGTTGCTCGCCGCCTAGAGCAGGAAGTGCAAGCCAAGCTAGAGGCGCGGGGGCTTGGCTTCTCAGTCCGGTTTGACCCCAAAGCCAAGAACCAAGGGATCTTGGACTTGAAGGTGTGAACTGAGGTCAGGCTTCACCGCAGCAGTCCCTTAAGAGCAGCTACGGTGGGAGCAAATCAGGCTCGTGGCTACTTAGTCCTAAGCTCAGGATTACAGGATCAGTAGTAGTAGGGATAGCCATCGCTCTCAGGCTCAGGAGCCGGTTCTGGCTCCGGTTCAGCAGGAGTCTCAGGTGGGTAGAGCTGGTAGTACCAGCGATCGATGGCCGCTTGAGCTTCTCCTGCTAAGCGACTGCCAGACCCAATTTGCTCCGCAGTAGCAATCGCTCGCTCCAAACGGTCTTCATCAGCCAAGGCATAGGCACGGTCTAGAACGTTGCGATCGGCAATCTCACGAATGTCTGCTTGCCAACGGCCAATTGAGGCCTGAGCTCTAGGGTACAGGGCTCGACCCCGACGGATGCGGCGGGCGACAGCAATCGCATCTCTAAGGGCACCACGCCGGGCTAGGCCACGGGCCTGATCCAAAATTGGCTGGTCCTGAAGCACTTCAATATCATCGCGCCACCCCGCAATCAGACGTTTAGCCTGAGGAAATAGCACGCGTCCTTGGCGAATTTGCCCAGCGGTTTCAATGGCAGCTTGCAGGTCCGCCACGGTCCGATTGCGGGCCAATTGTTGGGCGCCTTCAATGATCGGCTGGTCCTCCAGCACTTCGATGTCTTTACGCCAACTGGCGATCAGGGTTTGAGCAAGACTACGGTAAGGCCGACCCATCTCCACGCCGGAGGCTGACCTAATCGCAGCTTTGAGGGCATCGACCCGATCCAGCCCCGCAAGAGCCCGTCCCAGATCGATGCGAGCTAAATCTGGCATGCGGTCATGCCAAGCCATCAATTGGGTGTTAGCCTGCGCATAGAGTGGTCTGCCTGGCTTGATTTGGCGCGCTGTGGCGCTCGCTGCTAAGTAGCCGAGCAGTGTATCAACTTGGGCGAGGGCTCGGGCTTGGGTCAGTTGGGCAAAATCCTGAGCCTCAGCCGAGACTGCCAAATCCCCTGGCACACTCTGGGCAATCTCCACTGCACCGGCGAGATCTTTCTGCTGGAAGCGTTGCCTCGCCATAGCCAGCATTTGCCGTCCCCAACGATTCATTTCGCCCTGGGCAGTGGCTCGAATCATGCGCTCTGGCCCAACTGTCTTTGCCAGCTCAATTGCCTCAGCCAGTTGTGCAGGCTTGCCTTTGGCGGCTAGGCGACGAGCGTCTTCTAAATGCCCCCAGGCAGTGCGCTCTGCTGCGATCCGCATCAACAGACGATTCAATCTGCCTTCGCGCCAGTAGCCAGTCTCAAAGTCCGACAGAGAGAGAGCTTCAGTCTGAGCCTCATCCCATTGGCGATTGCGAAGGGCCTTTATAACTTTCGTTTCGGTTTGCTGGCCTTGGCGCCACTCCTGCTGCCAAAAGGCACGCGTTTCACTGACCCTGGCATAGTTAGGCGCAGAATTGGGAATGCGATTTAACAGGCTTAAAGCTGATTGCAAGTCACCCTTTTGTACCTGCTGACGGGCCAATCGCAGCAACTGCTCTGACCAATCGCTAACGGCTTGCCTAGCCTCATTGTGCAACGGTGATTCAGGCGGTAGCTGCTCAATCAGCTGGAGAGCAGCCATCAAGTTGGCTGAATCCCCCTGCCGTGCCAGAGAGCGAGCACAGTAAATCCGCAGCGAGTCAGTTGCCGTCAACGACCCTAAGGTACTGCAGTCAGGCTTGGGGGGTAGGCGCAGCAGTAGCAGTAGCGATGCTGTGCCTACTGAGGTTGCTGTTAGGAGACCAAGGCTGGCCCAAAACGTCCAGGAGGGAACTGACCAAGACTGAGATGACTTCGGGGTCACAGGTGAAGGCCCCGAAGTTGAGGATGACTTCCCCGAAGAGAATGGGACTTCGTGCCGGTTGGTGCCCATGACCCTAAATATGACTAGCGGAGCAGTGTGGACGGTCAGGCCGAAACCTTCCTACAGGCTAGCAGGGTCAAGCCGTTCTGCAATCAGCTATTCACCTGTTTAGCCAAATTGCGATAGTAGTCCATGCCAGCACCGGGACGCCGCGAGGGACGAGGAGTGGCAATGGCCGCTGGGTCAAAGCTAGCGGCGGGAACAGCCGGTTCTACAACCTTGGGCTTGACCGGTTCGGGCGCAGGTTTAGGCTTAGCTGCCTCAGCCTTGGCAAGTTCAGCCTTCGCCGGTTCAAGTTTGGGAACTGCAGACCCAGCAGGTTCAGCCTTAGGTGTTTCAGCCTTAGGTAGCTCAGCCTTAGGAGCTGCAACAGGCTTAGTAGGTTCTGACGGAGCCAGCTTTGCTTGAGCTGTCTTTGCCGGAGCTGTCAGTTCAGCTTTGGCGACCTGCGCAGCCTTAGGTAATTCCCCTTTAAAGGGCTCCGGCGTCAAAGCCGGTCCTGATTTCAAGCCAAAAATGCCCAGGACTGCTCCTAGCAACCCTCCTACCAGAATCTTGAAGAAATCTCCGATGCCATTAACGATTGCTTTTAGTAAACCCACAGTGCCAAACCCTCCCTAGCTGCACACGATAGACAAACACTCAACGAAACAAACCTTAAGATAAGTTAAGTTTATGAGCCTTATTGTGAGGCTAAGGATCCAAAAATGCAAGGCCGAAATCGAAGCTGATGGAGGGGCCACCAAAGCTTGCCTCGCCTCATGGCTAAGGCGCTGAACTCAGTTGCTCTAAGCCATGTTCTACACTGGAAGGGCATTCAGCAGTTTCGACCAAAACATCATGGGTTGGTTTCTTCTGACAGTCCTTTATGTTGGCGGTGTTTGGAAGTTTTTGTCGGGGTTCCGACGCACAAACTTTACGAGTAATCGGATTGGTCTAGCCCTGCTTTGGCCGGTACTGGTGGCCACGAACAAGAGCTACAGGCAGAACTTTACGAAGGCCCTTAAAGGTTAGTGGTTGCTTCCGCCCGAGCGAGAACTGGAGGTGCTGAGGATCCCTGGCAGCCGATCCTCAGTTCCCTGGTACAGCGTTTCGACCGTGAGTATCGAGGTGAACCTTTTGATTTACCTGCTGAAGCAGAAGCAATGCCTCTGTTTCGGGAGCGCATAGCAGGCACGTTACAAGCTCATCTCACCTCGCCTTTTTGGGATCTGGCGCGCATTAGCAAAGGCCAACGATGTTTAGATATCGGTTGCGGCGTCAGTTTTCTGATTTATCCCTGGGCAGAGTGGGGCGCATTTTTCTATGGCCAGGAAATTTCAGCTGTAGCTCGTGATGCTTTGAATGGACGTGGTCCTCAACTCAACTCCAAGCTGTTCAAGGGTGTACAGTTAGGGCCAGCTCATTCTTTGAACTATGACCCTGGACAGTTTGACGTGGTGATCGCCACTGGCTTTAGCTGCTATTTTCCACCGGAATACTGGCGGTCAGTCTTGTCTGAAGTGCAACGCGTGCTTAGGCCAGGGGGCAGCTTTGTTTTTGATGTCATTGACCCTGACACCTCCCTCGCCGAGAATTGGGCGATTTTAGAAATGTACTTTGGCGTAGAAGTTTTTCTAGAGCCTCTGGAGCGCTGGCAGCAAGTCATTCGGGAGGCTGGAGCAACCCTCTCTGCTTCTCGTCCTGGTGATATTTTCCAGATGTACCGAGTTACGTTTGCCTAGCCCTCCAGCGTCAGAGCATGGGGTTACTACAGGCTCATGGCGTGCATTTAGCTCGGTTTCCTTATAATTCGTTCAGGTAAATGCCTGACAGAATTCTGCACGCCTGCCCCTAAGATTGTGTCAATCAGCTTGGGTCAGTGCTGCTAGCCCTGAGCTGTCTCCTGACTGTCTTGGTGTGTCATGAGCGAATTCGATTTACTCTCCCTGCTGACTGCGCTTGCCGAGGGACAATCTCTACCATCTGGGGCTCAGCAGTTTCTGGGGGAGCGTTTGCTCAATGACCAGCCACGGGCGAGGGCATTTGGTGTAACGCCTGCAACGTTAGAGGATCATTTGCAGCAGCGGACTGCCCTCCTACGCTCTGCCTATCCCAGCTTTCGGGTTTTGGTAGAACGAGCTCTACATATCAAAGCGCCTCTGCTGCTGCCACTATGGGATCTGTGGCTGCCCCTAGCAATGCAAATTGCTGCTGCTCGCCAGCAAGTACAGCCCCGAGGCCTAGGTCTGGGAGTGTTGGGAGGGCAGGGCACCGGTAAAACCACTTTGGGTGCGGTACTGACGTTGCTACTGGCGCGGCAAAATTTGCGCACTGTCAGCCTATCCATTGATGACTTCTACACCACCTACCACCACCGCACCGAGCTAAAACAGCGCGATCCGCGCTACGAACGACGGGGGCCACCCGGCACCCACACCGTGAACTTGGGCTTGCAAGCACTGGAAGCCTTGCGCCACAGCCAAGCGGATAGCCTGACTTGGGTGCCACGATTTGATAAGACAGCCCACCGGGGGCATGGAGATCGCTTTGCTTGGGTCAATCTCCAGCCGGAGTTACTGCTCCGTGGCCAAATTTCAGCGGCTCATTTGCACCTGAAAGAGATGGTATTTAAGCAGCAGAGCTTGTCTCTACCTGAGTCAATGGGTGAGCCAGTGCCCTTGAGCTACTCACCTGCCTTCGGCTTCCCACCTGGAGTGTTTCAGGTTAGTTTGCTGCCTTCAGGTGAAGCACTATGGGAATTAGGGGAGACCCAAACACCGTTGAAGCTGCCGATTGCACAGTTGCCTAGTGGTTGGGACTTGGTGAGTGGGGCTGTAGATGTTGTGGTTCTGGAGGGTTGGTTCGTAGGCGCACGTCCAGTAGCACCCTCGGGTCTTGAGGCAGCACCGCCACCTATCCTCACACCAGAAGACCGGGACTTTGCCCAGACAGTCAACACAGCCCTACATGACTACTTGCCTCTGTGGCAGTGTCTAGACCGACAGCTTGTCTTATACGTTAGCGACTACACCTTGAGCAAGCAGTGGCGAAGGGAGGCTGAGCAAAAGGCGATTGCCACTGGTAAAGGTGGCATGACCGACGCTGAAATCGACGCTTTTGTCGAGTACTTCTGGCGTGCCCTGCACCCGGAGCTGTTTATCAAGCCTCTAACCCAAAATCCAGACTTGGCAGACTTGGTCATTGAAATTCAGGCAGACCATAGCCCTGGTAGGGTGTACCAGCCTGGCGAGGAGCTGTAACTCTGCTCTTCGGGTGTTTTTGAGGCTACTTGAGGCCCAAATATTGGCCAGATACCGCTTGTGTAAAGGTTATATAGGGGTCAGCCAGCTAGATCCGACTGTTGTAGCGGAACCACCTAAGCACTAGAGTCACGACAAAGAGCACAACCGTGCAGCCCACAATAGCGGGGATCACCTTGACGCCAATATTGGGAATTTGCCAGTTAAGCACAGGAAATAGCCGCTTAATGCCGAAGCTGCGATCCATTTCAGCAAAACCCCAATCTCCTAGGGCAATGCCTGCTAGGCCAATTAGCAATCCCCCGAAAAAACCTCCAGGCGTCCGACGGGGGACAAAGATAGTGGCGATACCGACGCAGACTAGTGCCACCGCCAGGTACACCACGAGTTGCGTAATCCTTGAATCCACGGTTTTTCCAGCCTGGGCTACCCTAACTTCTTATTTTGCTCCCAATTCCTGAGCCCGCTTCGTCGCGCTGAGCACAGCCTCAATCAGAGCAGAGCGTAAGCCAGCTTGCTCCAGACTGGCAATGCCAGCGATGGTCGTCCCACCAGGACTGGTCACTCGGTCTTTGAGCTCTGCTGGATGCATGCCAGTTTTCTTCAGCAGCTCGGCGCTGCCTAGCAGTGTTTGTAACGCCAGTTGAGCTGCTGTTGCCCGGGGTAAACCTGCTGCCACTCCCCCATCAGTCAGGGCTTCAACAATAAGGGCAACGTAACCTGGTCCAGAACCAGACAAGCCAGTAACAGCGTTCATCAGCGGTTCTGGCACTTCTAGGACTTCTCCGACTGAGCCGAAAACCTGACGCGCAATGCTCAGGTGCCCAGCACTTACCCATTGACCAGCCGCAAGGGCAGTCACGCCTGCCCCAACTTGGGCAGGCGTATTGGGCATAGCCCGAATCACAGGGAGATTGGGGAAGGCAGACTCAAGTTGGGTCAGAGTTGTGCCTGCCAGAATTGATAACAACAGTGAAATTGGAGTCCCTGTCAAACCTGCTGCAACTTTGGCAAAACCCTGAGGTTTAACTGCTAACAGCACCGTGCCTGTAGCAGCTTTGCGATTGTCCTCTGTCACTAGAACTTTGTACTGGCTAGAGAGCAACGTTTGTCGCTCGGGGCTGGGGTCACTGACGATTACCTGTTCAGGTTCGTAAAGCCCCAAAGACAGCAGGCGCGACAGGATTGCTTCTCCCATCACGCCACCGCCAATAATACCCAGTTGTACAGGCTGTGCCACTGCTGCTATTGAGCAAACCGGCTAACGGCTGCGTCGGCTGTCCAGGCAGGAGTGGGTGCCGCGGGACGAGCAGGGCGAGGATAGGGAGCTTCCTGAGGCATACCAGACTGGGTACTGACCTGAACACAATTGGGGGTGAACAGGAAGATGCTTTCACCGATACGTTCTTGGTGACCATCAATGGCGTAGGTGCCACCAGCAACAAAGTCAACGGCTCGCTGCGCTTGATCAGGATCCATCATGGTCAGGTTGAGGACCACCGATTTACGCTCTCTGAGTGCTTGAATCGCCTGAGGCATCTCTTCAAAGGAGCGTGGCTCCATAACCAACACCTCCGACAGGCCGTTGGTTGCTCCTGGCATTCCGATGACGTTACTGGTATGACCGCTCATGCCGCCTCCAACTGCACCAACCTCGTTGCTGACCGGCCCTCCCAGAGAAGTCACGCGATCGCGACGGTTGCGGCGACGACGCCCAGCAGCCTCTTCTGACTCAGGCCGCGCATTCTCTTCCTGGTAAAGGTTTTGGTAGTCCTCACCCTGGTCTAACTCATCGTACTCGTACTCGTAGTCTACTGGCTCGTTGAAACTCACGAAGTCCCGCAACTTTGAGAAAATGTTGTTCATAACGCCTGCTCCATCACTTACTCCGGCATACCCATCGAATGCGATCACCCTAATCTTGTGAAAGCCGCGTCCCCCCCGATTTAAGACTGAAATCTTTTGGCGAGGTCTAACCTAACCTGTCGAACTTGCCCACTTGTTGCCTTAGTTCGCTAACTGTTCACTCGTATTCGGGCGATCTTTTCAGAATTGATCTTTATAAGCCAGTTCATAAGTACAGGTTCAACTTATTAAACCTTACTTACGGCTGATGTCAATACGCTTGGCGTATGTTATCAGGCTATGAAAATCAATGCAGTCTTCTCTAACTCCAGTAGATGCGGTAGCAGAATTCGCCTATCAGCTCTAAAGCGGGCTGAACCTTGGTCGAATCCTTACACGCCAGGAGTATACCGCAGATCCCCTGGCTGGCTACCCCAGGTTGCAGATTCTCAGTCATTCAGTTTTGGGAGGGTCTGCCAAAATAGAATCTCTGTGGTTGGAATCTCTGTGGTTGGATTGGATTCATGGCTGAACACGGCGGCAAAGTCCTGGCTGACAACCGCCAGGCACGACATTACTTTGAAATTCTGGAGACATATGAAGCGGGAATTGAACTCACCGGTACGGAGGTGAAGTCTATCCGGGCTGGTAAGGCCAACCTAAGGGACGCTTTTGCGCGTTTTCGCAATGGTGAGTTGCTGCTGATGAACATGCATGTCTCTCCTCACCAAAATACAACTCAAGCGTTTAACCACGATCCCTTGCGCAATCGCAAACTGTTAATGCATCGGCAGGAGATCCGCAAACTGGTTGGCAAGGTTGAGCAAAAGGGGCTGACCTTGGTAATACTTAAGCTCTATCTCAAGAACGGGTGGATCAAGGCAGACGTAGCTCTAGCCAAAGGGAAGAAGCTACATGACAAACGTGACGACCTTAAGCAGAAACAGGCTAAACGCGAGATCGAGCGGGCCATGAAGGTCCGTTAAAGGCTCTGTTCAGCACTGGCTACTCCAGCGCGAGCAAGAGCCTTACTCACAGGTGTCCTACTCAAGGCAATACGTTTAGGGCACTACTTCAGAGCACTACTACAGAGAGCACAAAGCCGAGTCAGTGACTGGCTCGGCCTCGCTATACAGGGTCTCCTGACTTTGGATGTTCAGAGCTTCATCTAGCCAGAGCAGGTTGATGTCTTGAACAACCCCGTCACTGAGCTGAATAAGGCTGAAATTCCGCAATGTGTGCTCTGGGCTACGAACAATCCGAGGGACATCGGCGGCATTGAGATAAACCGTTCCAGCCGCATCTCGATGCACTCGCTGTCGCTTTTGGGTCTTAGTGTGGCGCAACTGGTGGTGCATGTGGCCAAACACCACGAGAGGCACGGCTCGGCCAGCAGAGCGAGCTTTGACAATCGCCTGTTCCAAATCAGGGTCGCCGTGATCACCACCAATGGGTTGCCAGTCTCTGCCACAGGGCGCCTCAGGGGCATCTCCCAAGCCAGTAGGACCGCAGTGAGCCAGAAAAATTAGACTGGGCTGATTAGCAGCTTTGACCCCAGACAAGATGCGATCAGTCGAGTCTGCGAATGAATTCACATCGAAGTAGGTGTGGTAGAACTCTTCGTGCTTCCACAGTGGCCCACCCCAACTGAAAGGACGCCCACCCACCACACTCAGCTCCAACTCTGGCCAGTCCCGGTAGCCATAGCCGACGTCGTAGTCCTGGAGCAGTTCTAGCTGAATTTGGAACCAGTCTTCGTGCTCACGGTTGTAAGGGCATTTCTGCCTGCCCCACTCTGTGGCCGTGTACCAGGCATCGTGGTTGCCGAACACAGTTGCTTTTGGCAAATCCAAAGCCGCAATCCTGCGCACCGTCTCTAGCGACTCATTGCCAAAATCGCCCACGAACAGAACCAGATCAACCTCTAGAGCCTTCAAGGCGCGGTGATCTTCTAAATCCCAAGCATCGTGAACATCACCAACGGCTGCAATGCGAAGGGTACGCTTTGAAATCGACATGGTTGAAGAGTGAGCGGGGAAGTAAGCGAGTGCTATTCAATTCAGCACTCTATTCGATGGGCTCAGTGGGGTCAGTGTAGCCCTGGATGTTCTCAGGCCCAAAAGGGCGCAGAATGTTGGTCGCGCGCCGAGTTAAGGATTCAGAGCCCCGCACAACGATCAGGTACTTGCCTTGATCCAGACGGTTGCGATAGGTCAGGGCATCACCCCCACCTACGGCCAGACCGACCCCACCGCCTACCACATAAGCTCCCAAAGCACCCGATAAAGCTCCCAATAAACCGCCTAGCGCCCCATTGCCTAGCGTCCCTAGCCCCTCTAGTAGAGTGAGGCCAGTAATACGGTTAAAAGCAAAACCGGCAAAAAAGCCAAAGGGGATCAGCCAAGTTGACATGAGATTGATTTGTTTCTGTGCCTGCTCTTTGGGATCAATCAGGCCGTACTCATCCGCGCTTTTGTAACCGCGACCTAGAATCGCTACTGCCTGCATCGGCAGATCTTCTTTTTCCAAAGCGGTATAGGCCGCTTCAGCCGTATTTCGGTCACTGAGGACGGTAACCAAATAGTTGGACATAATCCTTCGGGACGCACTCTGCCTCAATATCTCACGGGTTTGCTAAAGACAGCATCCATCCGCTTAGGTATCAGCAGCGGATCTCAATAAGCTTTCAATCCAGGCTAGAGCTAGACAGCCATAAGCAAGATTGGCAACTGGTAGGTTTGAGCACAGAAACCAGACCAGGCTCGCTTGAGGGCGATGGCACAATCAGCTCGACTAGCTTGAGCGCTCAGGCTAGCAAGTTCGTAATCAAGCCAGGCATGCAGGCGGACCTGGTGCTCAAGACTAAGGCTCAAACCAGCAATGAACAGACGCTGGCTGTAGTAGTGGCCCTCTCCTATCTCCCCTGCCGGAGGCTCTACCCGCTGCAACTGCACACCCAGAGCCACTTCAAAGGGCTCCTTCTGCACAACAGCGTCAACAATAAGGCGAAGCGGCAGGGAACGCTGTTGTGCAGAAGATGACATAGAGGTTGGGGCTGTAGCCAACGGGGATCAGGATGGCTACAGCCTACCAATACTGAGAAAGATTGGCAATAAGGATGAGAGGCCTTCACAGTAAGTTTAAGCAGCGTAGTTTCTGACTAGCCCACGCGCAGGGGCATAGAGACATAGTCAGTCAACACAACTAGTAGCAAAGAGGAGGTCCGGGTGGGGATGCAACCTTCTAAGCTTGGGTTGGCTTCTTAGTCCTTAGGTCAGCTGGGGTAAGAGCTGTCCCTCAGGACTGACACCAATGATTGTGAACTGGCAATCCAATACTTTGAAGCCATACTTCTCAGCGATTTTGCGCGCCGTCTTACACACCTGGTCGTTGTGAAATTCCTGAATGCGATTGGTGCGCACACAGACCAGGTGGTGATGGTGGGGGGCTGGGACCAACTGCTCAGCGGTTTCGTCTTCCTGCAACAGATCACCAGGAACAGCATTCAAACAGAACTCACGGTTCAGCTCGTAGTAATGCTCCTTGTTGGGGAACTCCAATTCCCGCAACAGCCCAAGCCGAGCCATCAACTTCAGGCAGCGGTAGACAGTGCTGAGGCTGGCGCGGCTGCCCTGCGCAGCGGTACGCTGATGGACCTCTTGAGCACTCAGATGCTCTCCCTCGGGTAAGTTCAAGAAAAAATCCAGAATCTCGCGCCGCTGGTTGGTCATGCGGAAGCCGACCCGATGCAGCTCCTCCTTGAGTGCGCTGGCCGTGTAATCCAGTAACTTCATGGCCTTTCTCCTGCAAGGGTGCCAGGGACAGTGGCCGGGACCAAGGTGTCCCCCTAACTACTTACTTATTCACTCAGAATATTGACTGTTCCCGCTTCCTTTAAGGATAGCGATAGATTCTCTTAATAGGCGCCGTCCCTCTGGCCGTTCTATAACCGTTCCACAATTCTTATGTGAATACATTCATACTAATTCCGACCGGCTTACCGGGCTTTCTGTTATGCTAATAAACCTGGTTTATAGTCGTCCTCAGCTGTCACGGTCTGCCCAATCATGGTCAACTCGCTCACCCCTCCAGTTCCTGAAGCCCCTGCCAAGAGAGTCTCCAAGGTTGAAGTGCTTAAGGAGAAGAGTAATTTTCTGCGCGAGCCTGTGGCGACTGAGATTCTCCAGGACACCAATTTTTTTAGCGAGGATGCTACTCAGATCCTCAAGTTCCACGGCTCTTACCAGCAAGATGACCGGGACAATCGCAAGGCTCGCACGTCAGCAGGTCTGGAGCGGGACTTTCAGTTTATGATCCGCACCCGCAACCCTGGTGGTTTTATCCCGCCGGAATTGTACCTGGTGATGGACGAGCTATCAGAAACCTATGGCAATCACACATTGCGGGTGACTACTCGCCAGGGCTTCCAAATTCACGGTGTGGTGAAGGCGAACCTCAAGACAGTAATGGCTGCCATCATCCGCAATATGGGCTCAACCTTGGGGGCCTGCGGTGACCTGAACCGTAACGTGATGGCACCACCAGCCCCTTTTGCCGATAAACCGGAGTACGTGTACGCTCGCGAGTACGCTGATAAACTTGCTGATTTGCTGCGGCCCCAAACCGAGGCTTATTACGAGATCTGGTTGGATGGCGAGAAGGCGGTCACAGTTGAGGAAAGCCCTGAGGTCACTGAGGCTCGCTTGCGTAATGGCAATGGCACAGTTTTTCACGATTCGCAGGAGCCTATTTACGGCACCCATTACATGCCACGCAAGTTTAAATGCTGCGTGACAGTGCCGGGGGACAACTCGGTGGACGTGCTGACCCATGACCTCAGCCTAGTCGTCATTATCGATAAGGAAAATCGCTTGCAGGGCTTTAATCTCTTTGTCGGTGGCGGCATGGGTCGCACTCACAACAAAGAAGAGACGTTCGCACGGCTAGCCGACCCACTAGGCTATGTACCCAAAGAATTGATCTTTGATGCAGTTAAGGCGATCGTGGCTGTCCAGCGCGACTACAGTGACCGCTTCAATCGTCGTCAGGCTCGTTTGAAGTACCTGATTAAAGATTGGGGCGTGGACAAGTTTAAAGCCGAGGTAGAGCACTATCTAGGCTACAAGCTGAAGAAATCCAAACGCTTGCCCAAGTTTGAGTACCGCGATTATCTAGGCTGGCATCAGCAAGGCGACGGCAACCTGTTTTTGGGCGTTTCGATTGAGAATGGGCGGGTCAAGGATGACGAGAATCTGAAGCTCAAGACGGCTCTGCGCGAGATCGTCAAGCGCTATCGCTTGCCCGTGCGTTTGACTGCCAACCACAATGCAGTTCTCTATGACATTGCGCCATCCGATCAGGCTGAGATTCAGGCCATTTTGGATGAGCACGGAGTGTTGAGTGTGGACAAAATCGACCCGCTCACCCGTTACTCAATGGCCTGCCCTGCCCTGCCCACCTGCGGTTTAGCTGTGACCGAGTCGGAACGTGTCCTACCTGACATCAACCAGCGCATTCGCGCTTTGCTCAATCGCGTGGGGCTTCAGGATGAGTTCTTTGCTATTCGCATGACGGGTTGCCCCAATGGCTGCGCTCGCCCATACATGGCGGAACTAGGCTTTGTAGGCACAGCAAACGAGCAATACCAGCTCTGGTTGGGTGGTAGCCCTAACTCTATGCGATTGGCAGAGTCGTTCATTGAACGGTTGCATGTCAATGACCTAGAGACACGGTTAGAACCTCTGTTCGTGCAGTACAAGCAACAGCGGAAAGGCAAGGGCAAACGACGGGAGAGTTTTGGCGACTTCTGCGCCCGTGTTGGTTTTGAATCTTTACGGGAATTCGCTAATACTTACAGCGCCCAAACCGCCGAGGTTCAAACTGCTGAAGCCCAAACTGCCGTGGCCCAAACTGCACCAGATATCGCTAGCCTAAACTAATTGCCTGAAGCAAATTTCTACGCTCCGGCGACATCCAGATCAGGATATTAATTCACTCATAAAGCCCTTGCTCAGGAAATTATTTGAGCAAGGGCTTTTGATTATCTTTCGGTTTTAAAGAGTACCCTTGCGGGTACTAACCATCTCCTTTGAGCTGAACCTACCTTAGGAATGTCCTCACAAATCTACTCAGGTAAGCTGAATGTTTGTCTCAACCTTTGAAATTCTGACCAAGAAGATCGCACCGGGCAACTCGCCTTCTGCCCGTAAAGTGGTTCAGGCTTACTTTCTGACTATCTCTAACCTGGAATCTAATTCTGTTGAGATCGCTTTAGACTTTACAGCGATCACACCTGAGCTTAGCAGCGCTGTCATTAGCATCTTTGACGTTGCAGACATCAATGAGTTTCAGCCCCTGATTCCTAATCCCTCCGATTCTAAAAAGATGCGGCGTGTGGTGAACATTCCAGCTCATGATACCGGCCTGTTTATTCTGCAACCGAATATCATCCAGCAACCAGATCTCGATAACTTAGAGATCCGAGGCTTTGTCGAAATTGCCAAAGGGCCTTTCTTTAATCCAGCCCTAAGCACTGCTAACCTGCTACTTTCTGCGCAGAGCCGTGGCACCTTCCTGCCTGCCAACTTTGATCCTAACAATCCGGGTGGTATAGACATTGGCAACCTGGATTTTGACCAAATTGCCTATGACCTGCCCATCGCTGAAGGCAAAGCAATGGTTGCCGTTTAAACTCGTCATCGTCTGAGTTTTAGGCCATAGCCCCGTGGACAAGTGCCCTGCCTGCTCATTCGAGATTTAACTCAAGAGCAGGCAGTTTCTTGCCCAAGTTATAGGCGCTAGTGAATTTATTACTAGTAATATCTCTGCCCTGTTTGTTCAGCTTCATATAGCTTGTTCAACCCCATATAGCAGCCAAAGGTCACTATGCAGGCGAAGTTCCGATTCAGACCGGTTTCTTTTAGCTGGGTTGCAGTTCATCCAGAGCCAAAGGGTGTGATTCAGTTTGTTGGTGGGGCTTTCTTTGGAACATTCCCTACAATCTTCTATCGCTACTTTTTGAGGAAGCTGTTTGAAGAAGGCTACACTATTGTTACCTTACCCTTTCGCTTCAGCTTCCGCCATTGGCCTTTAGCCATTGGCTTGCTGAGAGAGCAAGATGCTCTACGCCAAGAACTCACTACCCTCGCAATCCATCTCGGCTATGAGCACGAGATTTATAACCACAAAGATCGCTATTTATGGATAGGGCACAGTCTAGGCTGTAAGTATATTACTCTGCTGGAATTTTTGAGTGGTAAGCAGTGGCCTCAAGCCATTGAGGCTTGCATTGGTAGGAAAGAACGGCAGCGGCTCGAAAACCTGGTTGAAGCTAACGGGCCTGAAGAACTCTCAATCAAAGGGCAGCCCTCACTCTTGATTGCCCCCGATATTAGCAACACAGAAAGTGCCATTCCTGTACGGGCTGTCGCACAGTTACTAGATCGTTTGCAATTGGGGGTTCTACCCACCCGAGAGCAAACTCAATGTCTAATCTCAGGTAGTGACTTGTTCAACTTGGCAGCACTAGTCTCTTTTAAGAAAGATGAATTGGCAGGGAGCATTACTGACGGGCAAAAGAGCGAAGAAATCCAAAAGAATAGCGATGTACTCTGGCTACTTCGGCAGCTTCAACTGCGCCGATTGCCAGCCATCAATCAAGAACTTCCCGGCAAGCATTTGGAACCATTGGGCATTCAAATTGGCCCCTACGTTGTGGACTTCAATCCATTAGACAAATTCGTTGAGCTTTTAAGCCAACGCTTCCTAGAAAAAGTTGTCATCCAATTTCTTGACAAGTTGAAACAGCGGGCCAAAGACATTTAGCCAATCAGCAAAAAAGCCTAGGGGCCTAGCGCGATGAGGTCAAGGTATCGCGGAAGCGCTCCTGAGCCTCACGGAATGCCTCCTGCATCGTGCGCTGAATTTGCTCTGGATTGGGCTTCTTACCACCCATCAGGTCGCCGAAGTAGACGCAAGCCCCTTCTCCTAAGGCCCAGGTATAAGCCGTGGCCCAAGATGCTGCAACCACACTGCCCAGAATCGGGATTGCCTTGACTAACTCACGGCCCACTGCCTGCGCCACAAAGCCACCCGCAATCGTACTCACAACCCCCCCAGCTTGAGAGGGGTTCAAGTTCTGACCGTAAAGCTTGCCTAGAAGACTCACGAGCGTTATCTGCAAGGTTGTCAGAACTGGCATGGTCGCCAGAGGCAAGGGCACAGCAGCCACAGTTCCAGCCATCACAGCAAAGGTGGCAATGTAGCGTCGGCCTGCTTGTCGATAGAGGTCACCCACCTGATCTGGCAAGCCTGCACGGGTATCGAGTAGTTGGCCAATGGCTCTAGCCTCAGCATCAGGTAGCAGATCGCAAAGAGCGCTGGCAAAGGCATCAAGGCCATAAAGCACAGGCTCGTAGCCATCTTCTGGCTGGGTAAAGTCAATAGCAACAACCCGGTCGTAGAGACCTGCAAAGGCCTGTTTGGCAGCATCCATAGCCCGTTGAACCTCTAGGTCACTGGGCGGATAATCAGGGTGATTGGCTTGCGGATCTGAGTAGGCCTCGTGCAGGCAAGTCACCGCCAGCAGACAAGGCACTTCTGGGTGACGCTGACGGATTTTGCTGACGATCTGACGCAGCGTGTCATTGGCAAAATCGGTCAGCCTAACCGTCACAACCAGAATTCGTGCTCTGGGCTGAGCCAGCGCTAATTGTCCTGCCGGTCGTTCTTCTCCTGCCTGTCCGTCGGTTAGTTGATCAGTTAGATCTCGTTCGTCTAGATCTAGTTCCTCGGTTGACTCGGCTGAGGTAGTAACTCCCGCCAGTCCAGTCAGCTCTTGAATAACCTCGGAGGTTTCTTGAGCGCCATCTCCAAGGCCTACCGTGTCAATAAATACCATGAGCGGCAGATCTGCTGCTGGGTAGCTATAGCGCTGAGTATGAGCCGTATGTGGTCTGAAGCCTTGGCCGACAATGTCTTTTGAAGCACCTGTCAACGCCTGCACAATCGAACTTTTACCCGTTTGCGGCTTGCCAACAAGCAGCACTTCGGTTGTCGGCATCTGGTTTCGAAGCTGGGCCAAAATTGCCGCTAACGATTGCTCGTCGATACCAAACCAGCCGTTGAACTGTTGGGTGGCTGTTTGAGAGAGGCCACCTGCCCACTCCCAAGCCTCTTGGAACCGAGACTGTAACCAACTGGTACTATCGCTCAGTTTGCGCTGAAGCGACCGAGCCGGTTTAGGCGGAATCAGGTCATCAAAGTCAGGCACTGCCGGAGAACCAACCCTGCGCTTCTACCATAGCGAGCCTTACCGAATCAGAGCCAAATCAGAATAAATTCTGGCCCTTAGGCATCCTAGGCTATTGCAAATGGGTTGTGGGTATCAGGTACAGCACACACTTCAAATCTTTCGTCCAGCCCAAAGTAGGTTAGAGCTGCGTCCGGCGGCGAACTGTCTCCCTATCGAGTTCTGAATCGCCCTTTAGGGCATACAAGCAAAGAAGCCCCAGCTTCTAGGCCGGGGCTCCACTCAAAAATTGCGAACCTTAGTTTTGCCGCTAGCAAGTTCTGCAGAACCTAGACAAAAGTAGGCATTAGACCTCGTTGCGCGGATCGTCCTGCGAAGCCAACTCGGAACCTTCGCTATAAAGAGCATTCAGACGGTCCCGCGCCTCATCCACTGAGATAGACTTCATTACAAGCAGAGGCTCCCGGATCAAATTGCCTGATTCATCCAGCAACTCTGGATGAGGAACCTGCCTGGGGCGACGCGATTGCGGGTAGGCGGGCCGTTGCATCTCCTGAGAACCCAGCGTCATCAGGCTGCGGATTAAATTGCCCATGGCCAGAAAGGCCAACACTGTGAAAGCGATAATGTAAAGCATCGGTAACATTTAGGAGTTCCTTATTCTTCCAACAACAGCTTTTTCAACTTTTCCAACAACGGCTAATTCAATACAAACCCATTAATATCAGCCGCAATAAACAAACAACCTCGTGCCTGGGAGCTACGCTTGCTGCTGAGCCCGAAAGCGATTGGCAACCTGCCAGCACTCCATGAGCAGCTGATGCCACGGCACTAAAGCCCGCGCCTCAATACCAGCTTTGCCCTCTGTCGCTTTAAACAAGGACTGGCTTGCTCGGACCTCAGCGAGCGCTTGCAACACACGACCAAGTAAGTCAGCTTGAGCCTCCAGACTTAAAAAATCTAAGCGCTCCGTGCTAAGCAGCTTCTCTGAGCGAACAAACCAGTAAACGAAGTCCTCCAACAGGGGCTCTAACACCACCTTCAGCAACTCCGGGTCCGGCAGCTCGGCATTCAGCATGTAATCTTTGTAAACCAGAAAATCAATTGTCCCTATATTAGCGCCTGTTACCTTTCTTTACAAATAAGTCTTGGGGATCAATCAGGGATCAAGTTAAATCCCTCGTCTGGATAGGCCACGCCGATAGAATGTGAAGGAAAGACCGAAACTCCATTTCCTTACTCATGGACAGAAGCCACCTGCCTCGCCCCGGTGAGTCTGAAAAGCTGAACAAGATTCGCCACACGGCCTCCCACGTCATGGCAGCCGCCGTGCAAAAGCTATTTTCCAAGGCGCAGGTGACGATTGGTCCAACGACCGCGACTGGCTTTTATTACGATTTCGATAACCCTGAGCCTTTTGCCGAGAAGGACCTCAAGGCAATTAAGAAAGAGATGGACCGGCTGATTCGCAAAGGTTTGCCGGTGATTCAGGAAGAAATCAGCCGCGAAGAGGCCAAAGCTCGGATTGAGCGTTTGGGAGAGCCCTACAAGCTAGAGCTATTAGAGGCTATTCCAGAAGGGGAAGCAATCACGATTTACCACCTTGGGGATGCCTGGTGGGATTTATGTGCTGGTCCCCACGTCGAGAACACCAGCGAGCTGAACCCGGATGCCATTGCGCTTGAGAGTGTAGCTGGAGCCTACTGGCGGGGTGACGAAACCAAGGCTCAGTTACAGCGAATCTACGGCACTGCCTGGGAAACGCCTGAGCAGCTAGCTGAGTACAAGCGCCGCAAAGAAGAAGCCCTCAAGCGCGACCACCGCAAACTTGGCAAGGAACTGGGCCTATTCGTGTTCTCCGACGATGTCGGACCAGGCTTACCGCTATGGACGCCTAAGGGAACCACGCTGCGCAATACCTTAGAGGACTTCCTCAAGCAGGAACAACTCAAGCGCGGCTATCTGCCAGTGGTCACGCCCCATATTGCCCGTGTCGATCTGTTCAAGATTTCAGGGCACTGGCAGAAGTACAAGGAAGATATGTTCCCGATGATGAGCGAGGACGACGAGTCCCGCGATCAGGAGCAAGGCTTTGTCATGAAGCCGATGAACTGCCCCTTCCATATCCAGATCTACAAGAGTGAGTTGCGCTCCTATCGTGACCTGCCCATGCGTCTGGCCGAATTCGGCACCGTCTACCGCTATGAGCAGTCTGGTGAATTGGGCGGATTGACGCGGGTGCGCGGCTTCACGGTGGATGATGCGCACTTGTTCGTCACGCCAGACCAACTGGATGCTGAGTTTCTGAAGGTCGTAGATCTGATTCTGGCCGTCTTCAACCGACTGGGGATGAAGGACTTCAGCGCTCGGCTCAGCTTCCGCGATCCGGCCTCCGATAAGTACCTGGGCTCCGCAGAGGTTTGGGAGAAGGCCGAAGGTGCGATCCGACGAGCAGTGGAGCAGCTTGAGATGCCTCACTTTGAGGCTCCTGGCGAAGCCGCTTTCTACGGCCCCAAATTGGACTTCATCTTCCGCGACGTGCTTGACCGCGAGTGGCAACTCGGCACGGTTCAGGTGGATTATCAGTTGCCTGAGCGCTTTGATCTAGAGTTTGTCGCTTCTGATGGCTCGCGCCAACGGCCAGTGATGATCCACCGGGCTCCTTTTGGCTCACTAGAGCGCCTGGTCGGTATCCTGATCGAGCAGTATGCTGGCGACTTTCCGCTGTGGTTAGCACCAGAGCAGGTGCGATTGCTGCCCGTAAATGAAGAGGTGCAATCGTTTGCACAAAGCGTCGTCACGCAAATGCAAGCTCAGGGCGTTCGAGCCACGGTAGATACCAGCGGTGATCGTTTGGGTAAGCAAATTCGCAACGCTGAGACCCAGAAGATCCCTGTCATGGCCGTGATCGGGGCCAAGGAGGTCGAGAGCAACAGCCTCAGCCTGCGCACCCGCGCCTCTGGCGATCTGGGGAGCGTTAGTGTTGCCGATGCCCTCACCCGCATTAAGGACAGCATCGACAACCAAACCAACCTGTAAGGTCCTGCAAGGTCAGTAGAGCTGCTGCAACTGCTCCCCCAGAACAGAACTGGGGGAGCTAGCTCTAGCTAATGCTGCATACCAAACGCTTGCTGAATTTGGCTGAGTAAGCTCGATCGTGCTCACATAAAGTGTGTATCTAGATAGCAATTAACGTGCTCTAAGCTTCCTAAAACTTTAAGTCTCTGTGAATTCGCAAACAAGATCACAGCTAGCCCTAATCATTTCGGAATGAAATGGGTAGGACTGTTTCTAACCCTGCCGTACTTTCTAATGCACAGACTTCTCGCAGGACCACTGAGTGTTGAAACTCTGACCATTCCTATTGCAGGCTTACCTTCAGCCTTAAAAGATACGAAATTAGTGCAACTCTCAGATTTTCACTTTGATGGTTTGCGGCTTTCGGAAGACTTACTTCAACAGGCCATTGAAACCACCAACGAAGCTGAGCCGGATCTAATTTTGCTAACCGGTGACTATATCACCACCGATCCCACACCGGCCTATAGCCTCGCGCACCGTCTTAAGGCCTTGCAAAGCCGGGCTGGAGTTTATGCTGTTTTAGGCAATCATGACCTGTGCTGGCCGAATGCGAAGGCCACTGTTACAGAGGCTCTCGAAAGTGTTGATATTCAAGTGTTATGGAACCAGGTTGTTTACCCATTGGGAACAGGACTAGCTTTAGTTGGGCTACCAGACTTCCGGGCCGCTCAGTTTGAACCGGCATCAGTGATGGCTCAAATTGAGCCAGAAACACCCCGCATTGTGCTTTCTCACAATCCGGATAGTGCTGAGGTTCTCCAACAGTGGCGGGTGGATTTGCAGCTATCGGGTCATACCCACGGTGGGCAGATTGTATTACCGGGTTTGGGTCCTATGCATCGTTGGGTCGAACGATTGAATCCCTTCAGTTATAAAGTTGTGCATCATTGGGAATGGTCTGAAGGGCTACACCAAGTAGGCAACAATCGGCTGTATGTGAATCGTGGTTTAGGAACTTACTTACCTGGACGGTTTCTTTGCCCGCCTGAAGTAACTATCATCAATCTAATCTAAAATTCTATTCACTTGAAATCTTATTTAAAATCTTGCTTTAAAAAATCGTAAAAGCAGCCACTCAGCAGATCTGACTAATAAACGACAGGTCAACACAACCGAAGTGAGCACTCAAGGCCACATTGAGGTTTTCCAGAGATTGAATTAACCACTGCATCCCATCTTTCGTATAAGACTCGTAGTGATTAAACAAAATGGAGAAACGCTTCTCCAGACAAGGCTTGATTTTTTTGCAAAACAGGACAATCTTAAGCAGCAAACCAGTAGTAGCTGTAGGACCTACATTGGAAACCAGGTCCGTAAAAACGTAATGACTGGGCTGCTGGGCACTTTCCACAATCAAGAAATTTAAGACTCGACTGCAAGTCCTGACCATCAAAAAGTCGTCGAACTTATTGCAGTCCCGCTCAGGGAGTGTGTTTTTGAGGTGAGTCGCCAGTTGGTGATTAAAACGGTGTTTAGCATAGCCCGGATCAACAGCAGAGCTTAAGTAATGATAGAAATCGCTTTTGAAGGTTTTATAGGAGATTGGCTGGCTGACGTGGTTCTGGAACTGCTGAGCCAAGTGTCGGTAGCTATAATTCCCCTCAGCTTTGCCCACAAATTGTTTGACTGCTCCACACAGTTCTTGATCACTTAGCAAAGTGGGGTTCTTAACTGGCTGCAAAGTTCGACCTGACGAGAGCGAACACCGCACTTGGTAAGTCACGTAGTGAGATAAATCCACTTCAAATTGTCGCTGAACTTCAGCCTGGATATGTTGCACCACCCGCTGGTGCTCCAAAGAGCTATCCTCACTGACCAGGCAGTAGTCATACAAATACGGATAGCGGCGGATCAAGCTGACGAGTGGCTTTGCCTCCAAGCTGCCTAGCTCTGCACTTTGAGCGATCACCTCCGCTAGGCGGCGTAGAGTGGCATGCTGCTCAGTTTGGATGAACAGCTTTACCAACTGACGGAGCCGTCTCACCTCCTGGTAGCGCCCCAGACTAGCAGTAGGTATTGAGCCTGACAATTCGAAGAGTGCCAGCAAGTTCACCACCGCGTCCTGGTATTGGGGACGAGTTTGCCACCGGTTAATCAGAATGTGGCAGCAGCGGTTTAGGACAAACTTGAATTCTTGAGCAGCTAAATCTGAAGCTGTTAGCTTGTCAATGGCAGCCAGAGCCTGACGATCCCCATAGGCTTGACCATCAATGAAGAGAGCCCGGAAGCGCTCTAACATCTGCAATGGAGACTCTAACTGAACCCAGTGCAGCAGATGATCGTACAGGTACTGCTCCTCTGGGCTAATCAATCGGTTGTAGGATTCGAGCCAAGTAGACACTTCGTGACCTCGCGGTAAAGCCGTACCGCAACACAAGAGAGCGATTTGGGGCTTCTAACCGTGGTACGCGTGAGGAAGAAACCCAGTCAGCGACCTACTCGATCGGTGCAGCGTGAGTTGCTCTAAGCAGCTACACACTGCTGATAGAATCCAACAAACTAAATATCTTGCATGCTGCTCCAACTTCCAGTGATCAAGATCGCACAACTTTGTGATCTATATCACGGAAAGGGGTAATTGCAGTAGCGTGTTTTACACAACACCCGGGCAAGTCCTAGGAGCAGGGGTAGCGGGCTCGTTCGTTAAGGTACCGTTGAGCTTTTAACTCAGCCTGTCAGGTTCCGACCTCAGTTTGACCTTTAGGTCTTCTGAAACTGACCAAACTGGAGCTGGTAAACCTCGTCCTCTTTCTCGGTTTCGAGGCGCAGGTTGCTGAGCGGACGAGCGATACACAACAGCGCGTAACCTTGCTGCATCAGGCCGTCGCTGATCCCAATACCTTCACTTTGATCAACTTCACCTGCAAGCAGACGTGCGGCACAGGTAGTACAAACTCCAGCACAGCACGAGTTGGGCAACGTGAGACCAGCGGCGGCGGCAGCCGCTAGGACCGTCTGGTCCGCAGCTACAGGCACTGTATAAGTCTGGCCCTGATGCAAAATCTCAGCAGTGTACGAGTCGGTCATGAATCGAGAGAGGAACGCTTAACAAGCCTGTCTGGAAGCCTGATCACCAGGATAGGCCATCACGTCCTCCCATAACCCGACTTCACGCATCTGAATTCACACCTCACTCCGGCCCACTCCCCTAGCCCTACTCCTCCAGCCTCACTCTTAGACAGAACTATTGATGTTTGGAATTTGAGATAGCATTGGCAATCTAAGCCGCCTTTACAAGCCACCTTTGTAGCCAGCTGGACCTTGGCAACTGAATTTTTAGGAGCGCCGAACTGCCATGCAAGCCCGTCGTATAGCCCGTGAATTAGCTCTACTCGCCTTAAGTCAGCTTCCGAGTTCACCTGACAAGATTGCGTCTCAAGATCTTCCAGACTTACTGCTAGCAGCCGTGCGTACCCTGACTGCGGAAGTCCACGATGCGCTTTCCAACGCTGCTGCTGATCTCAGTCGTAGCCACGATCGCCTTTTGAACAGCGAAACCCGAGCAAAAACTCTAGAGGATGCTCGGGCCATGGTCAATGAGGCAATGACTCACACTGAAACTGCCATTAACCGCTTGGGCACAGCCTTGGAACTACCTGAGATACTTCAGCTTTCCAATCGCAAAGAGGTTCGAGCTCTAGCGCTAAGTCTCCTGACTGCCTTTCATGAGAATCGAGACGAAATTGATGATTTGCTGAGCCGTTCGCTCGTAGATTGGCAGCTCAATCGCTTGGCGCGAGTTGACCGAGATATTTTGCGCCTAGCCGCAGCCGAACTGGTTTTTCTAGGACACAAGGAGAACGTCACGATCACCGAAGCGGTCGAGCTGGCCAAACGCTACAGCAGCGAAGATGGCTACAAGTTCATCAACGGGGTGCTACGCCGCGTCACCGAGCAACTGCGGCAACCCGGCGGGCAGCCAGGTCGGCAGGTGGTTTAGCCGGTAGACTCAGGGAGAGGAGGCAGGCTAGCAATTCCTGCTTTGAGGGCGAGGGTTATGGTTTTCAATTGGTTTGAACGGTTTAAACAGAAGCAAAACCCAGCAGAGTCAGTCCCTGCTGAACCGGAGCAGCCAGCTGTCAGCCCAACCCAGGAGCCGGAGGCTGAGGAAAAATCGGCAGAAGCCAGCGAGTCGGCAGCTTCTACAGTCGATGGCCCCAATCAGGATCTCCTGAGCTTTGCCCGTGCTGCTTACAAGAATCTTCAGCAGCGGGAACAGGAAACCTCAAGCCCAGAATCAGCCTCCGAAGCAGAATTAGCTTCTGAAACCAAGGCTGAGACTGCCGAGTTAACTCCAGCCCTAACTCCCGCATTGCCTAGTGAGGCGCCCTCTGAACCCTCACCAGAACCCATAAAACCGCAGACTCAGGAGGAGCCTCAGGTCGCACCACTGGTTCAGAATGTTGCCGAGGAAATTGCTCAGGAGATTTCGCAAGAGGTGGCTCAAGCCCCCGATGCGGTTGCACCTTTTGCTGAAGCTGCCACAGTTGAGCCACCTGAACTGTCCCCTCATCAGATTGAGCTTGAACCTGAATCCATTCCAGAACCAGTTCTGGACGTCCCTGCACTGGAAGCTGAGCTTGGGCAAGGGCAATCTGAGCGGGCTGTTGTTCAGATGCCAGAACCGATCCAAGCTCCAGAGTTACCTGCTCCAGTAGGGCCAGCAAGAGAGCCAGCTGAGCGGGTGCCAGAGCTAGTAGTAGAGGCGACGCCAGAAACAGCCCCTCTAGATACTGAAGCATCGCAGTCCACAACCCGACCTGAAGATGGGGCTTCACTCCCATTTTGGGCGAGAGCTGAAGCTGACCGCCAAGCGCGTTTGGAGCGGCTCAAGGCTACAGCAATTGAAGAAACCACGCCTGAACCCATTAGTGGCACGGCAACTGAATCTGCAACTCAGTCAGTTGTCTCGGTACCAGAACTCCCGGAGTTGCCGTTCGACGAAGGGTTTTTGTGGTCGGCTGAGATCCTGGCAGCACAAGGACGACGGGCAGAGGACATCTCGATTGAGGAAATCACCTGGCTCAGGCGCTTGCGTCAAGGCCTAGAAAAAACTCGTCGCGGTCTAGTCAACCAGCTCAAAGCCTTGGCCAACCAAGGCCCCCTCAATGCCGATGCAGTTGATCAGATCGAAACGTTACTGCTACAGGCCGACGCAGGGGTTGCGGCAACCGATCGCGTCGTCAAAGCATTGCAGACACGCTTGCGGCAAGAAACATTACCTCCCGAACAGGCCATTGCTTATCTGAAGCAACTGCTGCGAGACATGCTGGAAACTCCTTTGCAGGGACATTACAGCGCTAGCTTTGCCCCCACCAAAGACACTCTCAATATCTGGTTGATGACCGGCGTTAATGGTGCGGGTAAAACTACCACAATTGGCAAAATCGCCCACCTCGCCCAGAAATCAGGCTACCGAACTCTGATCGCTGCTGGGGATACCTTTCGAGCTGCTGCTGTAGCGCAGGTCCAGGTTTGGGGCGAACGGGCTGGTGTAGATGTGGTCGCCAATCCAGGCAAGAACACCGATCCAGCCGCCGTGGTCTTTGATGCTATTACCGCGGCTCAGGCACGAGATTCTGAGCTATTGCTGGTGGATACAGCCGGACGCTTGCAAAACAAAAAGAACTTGATGGATGAGCTAAGCAAGGTGCGGCGTATCATCGACAAAAAAGCGCCTGATGCCATAGTCGAATCGTTATTGGTTTTGGATGCTACTCTGGGCCAGAACGGTTTGCAGCAGGCTAAAGTTTTCGCTGAAGCGGCCAAGCTCAGTGGCGTCGTGCTAACAAAGCTTGATGGCACTGCGCGAGGGGGGGTGGCTCTAGCAGTGGTCGAGCAACTGGGATTGCCAATCCGATTTATTGGGGCAGGTGAAGGCATCGAAGATTTACGCCCCTTCTCTAGCTACGAATTCGTAGAAGCCCTACTAAGCGAGTGAGCAATCTCCCCTGCACAGATGCCCAGATAGCAAGTACCATTACACCAACCTCAGTGTCGGTGGTGAATCTCTGAGAAGCTGACTAACTGCTACTGGCTAAATGCTAACCTCCTGTGGATGCGCCCCTTGATTCACCATTGACGACTGCTGAACTCTCTGCTAGAGGCCCCGTGCCACGCGAACCCCAACTTCCCTTGACGTCAGTTTCGGCCAACACCGAGGTGGCCCCTCAAAGCCACGGGATACCTGATGTGAGCAGTGAAGTGACCCCCGTCTTTGCCCTCAAGGAGCTAGTGGCTCAGCTGAGCCGGGAACAGCGCAAAACGCAGGACTTACTCAGTTCCCTGGGATTTGCGCTGCGCAGCTTCACCAACCTCAACCAATTTCTAGAGCTGATTCCGCTGATGGCTAGTCGCGTGACTGACGCTGACGGCGGAGCCCTCATTCTGTTCAAGGCAGGGCAACCCCGCCTTGAACGCCTACATTGCACAGATGGTGAGCGCTGCCGCGATATTCGTAAGGCTTTAGAGTTGGCAACTCGCGAGATTGTCAGCGACCCATCAGCGGCTCTAGATACCCTGGTCGCCCATCATCTAGGGCCGGAAATGCAGATGTTCGGTACTGCCATTCTAGTCAAGAACATCGAACGAGGGCGGCTCTGTGTCTTCAGCCGGGATCCAAACTACGCTTGGACTGAAACCCGTCAGAAACTCATGCGTCTCGTAGCCGACCAAACTGCGGTCGCCATAGAGAACGACGAGCTAACGGTTGAGTTGCGCAAAAAAGAGCGTCTGGACCGCGAACTAGAAATTGGGGCAGAGATTCAAACTCGCTTGCTACCGCGCACTTACCCAGTCATTGACGGCGCAGCTTTAGCAGCGAAGTGTGAAACCGCGAGTCGTGTGGGTGGCGATTACTACGATTTTATTGCCATTCGCGACCCTGAAGAAAACGCGATTGAGCGCTGGGGGTTGGTGATTGGCGATGTCATGGGTAAAGGTGTTCCCGCCGGCCTGATCATGACCATGACGCGGGGTATGCTGCGAGCCGAGGCCTTAAACGGCCACTCACCAGGGCGGGTGCTAGAGCACCTCAACCATGTCATCTACACCGACCTGGAGAACTCCAATCGGTTCGTGACCCTGTTTTATTCGGAATACAATCCAGCCACTGGTGTGCTGGTTTACAGCAATGCAGCCCACAATCCGCCGCTATTGTGGCGTGCAGCAACGGGCCAAGTCCATCGGCTGGACACACCAGGTATGTTGATCGGTTTAGAAGCGGAGAGCCAGTACCCAGAGGCCCAAGTTCAGCTTAGGGCCGGAGACATCGTTATTTACTACACCGATGGCTTCACCGAAGCGGCTAACGCCAGTGGTGACCGCTTCGATGAAGATAACCTCACAGCTGCTGTGCAGTGGGCCTGCCGGACTTACTCGGAGCCTCAGGCAATTCTAGACTTCTTATTCGAACGGGTACATGGCTTCGTGGGCAGCGCTGCCGCCGAGGCAGAAGCGCGGGGTCTCGGCAGTAGCGGCGACGATATGACGCTTATCGTGTTTCAAGTACAGCCCGACCAGAACCAAGGCCAGACGTATAGCCCACCACCAAGCGTGGTAGTCTCATGATGCCAATTTGGGAGGGGTAGTCCAGGAATGGAGCCGCTTTTTAGAGCTTTTCGACGATTCAAGCAGCCGCTAGTTCTCCTACTGTTTTGTTCCGTGCTGTTAATGGCAGCCCAAAGCAACAATCAGTTTGATCAAGATGTTCTCAAAGACATGCGCGGCGGCTTTGACCAATTTGTAAGGTCGGGTCAAGCCTGGGCTTTAGCAATTGGCTTCGTGTTCGGCTATGTGCTGCGGGGATTCACGTCGTTCTGAAGCAGCTGGGAAACGCCTTCCAATTCTGATTGCTGTTCGTATTTGCGGACATTCTTATGGGGGCTGTGCTGGTAATATCTGGATTGCCAGCACAGCCCCTGCCGAAGGGCCAGAGCAAACATGACAGCAACACCTTCTACCCCACAACCCTGGAGCCAGCGTTTTGAGTCTGCGCTACACCCGGCAATCGTGCAATTTAACGCCAGTATTGGCTTTGATATTGAGCTAATCGAATATGACCTTACTGGCTCTCAAGCTCACGCTCAGATGTTGGCTCAGGTCGGCATCATCAGTGCTGAAGAGGGGGAGCAGTTGGTGCGGGGACTGGAACAGATTCGGCAGGAGTATCGGGCAGGTGAGTTTAAACCCGGCTTAGATGCCGAGGACGTTCACTTTGCTGTCGAGCGCCGTCTGACTCAACTGATAGGTGATGCCGGCAAGAAGTTACACACTGCTCGCTCCCGCAATGATCAGGTGGGGACTGATATACGCCTATACTTGCGCGACCAAATCCGCCAGATTCAGGCTCAACTAGCGGCCTTTCAAACAGTCTTGCTAGACCTAGCTCAGCGACATGTGGAAACGCTGATTCCTGGTTACACTCACCTGCAACGGGCTCAACCAGTGTCCCTGGCTCATCATTTGCTCGCCTACTTTGAGATGGCACAGCGCGACCGTCAACGGCTAGAAGAAATTTACACCCGAGTTAACATTTCACCTCTGGGCTCTGGCGCACTGGCTGGCACCCCTCACCCAATTGACCGGCACTACAGTGCCAGATTGTTGCACTTCGATGCAGTCTATGCAAACAGTTTGGATGGGGTCTCAGACCGTGACTTCGCCATTGAATTCTTGGCAGCCTCTAGCCTGATTGTTATGCACCTGAGCCGCCTTTCTGAAGAGGTTATTCTCTGGGCCTCCCAGGAATTTGGCTTTGTCAGCTTGAAAGATGCTTGCGCGACAGGGTCTAGCATCATGCCTCAGAAGAAGAACCCAGATGTTCCAGAACTGGTACGAGGCAAAACAGGTAGAGTCTTTGGGCATCTACAAGCCCTGTTAGTCCTGATGAAGGGGCTCCCTCTGGCTTACAACAAAGACCTACAAGAAGATAAAGAAGCCCTATTTGACAGTGTGCGCACTGTGAAAGCTTGCCTGGAAGCCATGACAATTTTGATATCAGAAGGGCTCAGCTTCCGCACGGAGCGCTTAGCCCAAGCTGTCAATGAAGACTTCTCCAATGCCACAGATGTTGCTGATTACCTAGCAAGTAAAGGCGTCCCTTTCCGGGAGGCGTACAACATTGTTGGCTCTGTAGTCAAAACTTGCTTAGCCCAAGGGATTCTACTCAAAGATTTGAGCTTAGAAAGCTGGCAGAGCTTTCATCCAGTCTTTGAGGCAGATATCTTCACGACGATTGAACCTCGTCAGGTGGTTGCTGCCCGGAAAAGTTATGGGGGTACTGGCTTTGAGCAGGTCAGAAACCAGCTTGAAGCTGCAAAACAGCGCCTGACTCAGCCCCTCAAGGCCTAGCCAAGTTTTACCTTCAGCCCTGTCCTACTTAGCCCTATTTATTGGGGCTGCTATTTTCGAGAGAGATTGAGGTTATTGAAGCTGCGACCTGCGTTTAGCAGTGCGTTTTTTTCGGTTGCTGTGCGCACGGGCAGCTTCATGCAAAACAACACCCGCCTTGGGAATGACCTGATAGCGCCGGTCCTCTTCTAGCTGCCTCAACTCCGTGTAGTCAACCCAGTGAATGCAATCGACTGGACAAGTATCAATTGCCTCCTGGATCACTTCCTCTGAGTCACCATCCTGCCGGAATACCCGTGACCGCCCGTGATCTTCTTCCAGGTAAAAGGTGTTGCGAGCAACATGGACACAATGCTTGCAGCCAATGCAGGCAACCTCATCCACATAAACGCCTCGCTGTCTTAGCAAACCGCCCAACTCGGGTTCTAATCCAGAACGGTTAGGCTGGTTGCGCAGACCTCCACCTAACTCCGGCTCTAATCCAGAGCGGTCAGGGTTAAGATCCGGCTCTAGCATCACGCACTCCAGCGTTGAAGAACTAAGCGGATAGAGCCATCAGCACTGTTGCGCTGCTCTGTCAGCTGAAAGCCCTGGTTTGCTGTCTCTGCCAGAACTGTGTGATAGGCGTAGCGCTGAGAAATCCGGTTCAAGAAGCCTTCGACCGACCAGGACTGCTGCCAGTACTGCAGGTCAGCAACAAGCTCATATTCGCTACCATTCCAGCTGAACCCGACGTCGTAGCCATTATCTTGCTCAATTACGACCGCTGCTTCTCGGGTCTGGCCGCGATAACCACGAATAGGGCTTGGGCCGCTCTTCCAGTTGAGACCCAAATCGCTTAAGGCTTTTTGCAGAGGCTCAAGGCTACGAACTTTAGTTTTGATCTGGCTGAAGTGGGACATAGCAGTTTCCTGACTTTCTAGATAAAAGGGAGGGTTGGCTTACTAGGTACTAGTTGGCTAAAGCCATTGTTTAAGAAAAGCAAAGTAGATCTTAAGCCCGTGGGCTATCAGCCAAAGGCTCGACTTACCACTGGCTAACCTGAGTGCTCACAGTATCTTGAGCACCAGAGTTGATAACCTGAGCAAAGTGCTCGGAAGTCAACTCGCAGACAGTAACAGAACCGAGCTTGGCTTCAATTGCAGCTGTCACCCCGGTGCAGCTGTTACCAACGATGCCAGTGACTCGCTCTTCAACGCGTCCATCTGGATGAATGATGAATTCTAGGGTTTCCATTGCACGTGTGGACCGACTTCCCTGCAAAATATCAAATCAACGAGACTTGCTCATCTGCCTGGCTACATGAACCCGCATACTGAACAGTCAGCAACTTTTAGACACTATCTCAAACTATTTAAATTAATCGTTAGTGTCGCTTAACTTCTCGAAGCAGTCAAGGACGCAGCCGCTAACCGAATCATGAACTTTCTTTGCAAGGGGACCATCGCTCCCAAGGAGTATGTTAGCCTCCAGCCTGCTGTCAAGAGCAGGTACAACCCAGTGTAAAATTGCTGGGCACCTTGGTAATCCGTGATGACAAGCTCAACTCTCCGTATCGGTATCCTCGGCTTTGGTGGCTTGGGACAAGCGGCTGCTCGTCTGCTGGGACACAAGCGGCAGGCTCGTTGGGTCGCCGTAGCCGATCGGAAGGGATACGCCCATAACAACACTGGTTTAGATCCCGATCGAGCCATTGCTACTTATCAGGCTCAAGACTCAGTGGGGTACTTAGAGCCAGAGGGGACACTCAGCAACGAGAGTATCTCTGAATTAATCCAGCAGGCAAATGTAGATGGTTATTTTCTAGCTTTGCCCAACCTACCCAATACCTTCATGGCTTCAGTTGTAGAGCAGTTTATTGAAGCGGGCTGGCGGGGAGTATTGGTCGACGCAATTAAGCGTACGAGTGCTGTCGAGCAAATCATGGCTTTAGAGCCGCGTCTACGAGACTGCGGCATTACCTATATGGCTGGTTGCGGTGCAACCCCGGGTCTATTAACAGCGGCGGCGGCATTAGCAGCACAGAGCTATGCAGAGATCCACCACATCAAAATCACTTTTGGAGTAGGTATCGCTAACTGGGAGGCTTACCGTGCCACCATTCGCGAAGATATTGCCCATCTGCCGGGCTACAGTGTTGATCAAGCCAGCGCGATGAGCGATGCAGAAGTTTCAGCGCTGCTGGAGCGCACAAATGGTTTACTGCATCTAGAAAACATGGAGCATGCCGACGATGTTTTGCTGGAGCGGGCTGGCATCTGCCGACGTGATCAGGTCACAGTCGGTGGTGTTGTAGACACTCGTAACCCTAAAAAGCCGCTTAGCACCAACGTTCAGATCACAGGCCGTACCTTTGAGGGGCGCATCTCCACCCACACCTTCACTCTAGGGGACGAGACCAGTATGGCTGCTAATGTATGTGGGCCTGCCTTCGGCTACCTGAAGGCAGGCGTCAGCTTACATCGCCGCGGCTGGTATGGTCTGCTGAGCTCAGCGGAGGTAATGCCACAGTTCTTGAGCTGATTAGCATCACCAAGGCTGAATTCAGAGAGTAACGTTAAGCCAAGACTTCGACTTCCAGGACGGTTTCTAGCCAACGACGGCTACAGGTCAGCTCAGCTAAGGTCTCCAAGCTAATCAATGAGAAGATCCCCTGGTCTATCCAGGCCACCTGATATTTGCGCCCGTCCCGCGCCCGGAGTAGCGTACCCGGCCATACATCGTTGAGGGTCTTGGCAGTTTTCATCGCCTATTAGGGGTTAGAGGAGCAGGGAGCAGAGGTCAAAACCCCTGTTCCCTTATTACAGGTCATTAAGGTGGCGGCATACTACCGTGATCTCGCCGCTTTTTTGATGGCCTATCCAGTGGATCCTCCTCTTACCTCCACAAAAATACGGCTCTCTAACCTGAATTAGAGAGCCTCAAACCTCAAAGTGCAGCGAAAAACCTACAGATCAAAGGGATTACCACGCCGATACTGCAGGTAGGCAGCTGTAAACAGGCCCCCCAAAGTCACCAAAATCAAACCAATGACAATACCGTCCAGAATCGGTTCAATCACGCTTTTATTGCTCCTGAGTTGACGTGCCAGTCCAACCTTTGATTCTAGGTGATGGAGGCGCTGTCTAGAATAGGCTTGTGTTCCCTAAGACTTTCGCGCGATCTTCGCGTTCCCTGCCCCCATCCATTCGTAAGTCTAGGGTTACTGCTTTGCTCGTTCAGCAGTGGGTTCGTAATCTCTATCGGCTATTTAAGACTTGTGCCCGTGTTTGTCGTTATACGGTGCAACAGTCGATTGAGAATAACTTGGGCAGCGCTGCTGCTGAAATGGCCTATTACGCCATGCTCTCCCTGCTACCATCCGCACTGATCTTGGTAGTGGTCATTGGCTTATTTGCCTCTTCAGAGCAAACCTTTAACTGGATGATGGCAACACTGGCCCAAGCTGCACCACGCCCGATCTTGGAACTGGTTGGGGATAATGTGCGCAGTCTAGCAGCTAGCCAAAAGGGACAGGTTTTCTCTTTCAGTCTCTTAGCAACTTTGTGGGCGGCGTCTGCATTTTTTGCGCCGCTAATTCGGGTGCTGAACTGTTCCTACCAAGTTCCGCCTCAGGCTCAACGCCCTTGGTGGCTCAATCGCATTCTAGCCATCGGCCTGTTTGCGGGAACAGTGCTGATGGTTCTACTCGCCTCACTGTTGCTGTTTCTAGGCCGCTGGGGTTTACGGTGGGGGGCAGAACGCTTGGGGGTCAGCAGTTTTCTTGTAGGGTTGTGGGGAGCTTTAATTTGGCCTTTGTCTCTAGGGCTGGTTGCTCTAGCCTTTGCCTTCATCTATCGCTTTGCGCCCGCACAGCAGCCGGTGAGAGCTCCTGTCTGGCCCGGGGCTTTAGCCGGTAGCTTGATCTGGCTAATAGTTTCTTTGGGCTTTCGGCTCTATGTTGCTAGCTTTGGGCAATTCAACCGCACTTACGGCAGTATTGGTGCAGTTATCGTGCTGCTAATCTGGTTGTTTCTAAGTGCTTTTGGCTTACTACTAGGGGGCGAGCTTAATGTCGCCATCGCTCGAGTCCGCCAACTTCAGGCTACGACTCCACCTCGACCTAGCCGTCTCAAGCGGTTGAGGCGTCGGCTCGTACATTGGTCTCGATCTAAAGGCTCTTGAGGTAGCTGAGAAGGTCAGCCATCTCCTGTGGATCTGGCTGAAACTGGGGCATTGGTGGCGTGCTGCCACTGGTTACCTGATGGATGATGCTGGGAGCAGAACGCCGTTCCGAAACCCCACGCAAGCTTGGACCAACCTTGCCATCAGCTAGAACGCCATGACAGGCAGCACAGTTCATCTCAAAAATTGCCCGACCCTGATTCGGGTGCCCCTTCAAAGTCAACACCAGCTGCGTGTAAGGGTCAGTTCCCCAACTTTGGATCGACAGCAGCAGTGCCAACCCAGTAATTAGAACGCCGATCAGCAGTAGCAGCAGCCAAGGCTTAGCTCTACGTGGCGTCGTTTTTGGCTCAACTGAACTGTCCAAGGAAACTCAGGCTGGAGAAATTAAACGAAACACTTTGTGCAAAAGAGTTTCTGTCAATAACATAACTTAAAACTGCAGTGACCGTCCTTCCCGTGTCCTAGCTGGCTAGATGGGCTCTGGCTCAAGCGTTGGAACAGGGGAACGGGTTACTGGTGAGGAGTTGCTGTACGTAGGGGTTGCTAAGAGGCTGGCCCGCTTGACTGGCCAGAAACGGACCCAAGCACGGCCAATAACCCGATCGGCTGGCAAAAACCCCCAGACATGAGAGTCGTTACTGTTATTGCGGTTATCTCCCATCACGAAGAAGTTACCTGAGGGAATTTGCTCAGGTCCCCACTCGTAAGTTGGCGGAGCGGCAATGTACGGCTCTGCCAACGGTTTTTGATTAACGTAGACCTCACCATCGTGAATGGCTAATTCATCCCCTGGTGTGCCAATCACACGCTTGATAAATGCTTGGTGAACCGCTTCTCCAGGTAGTTTGTTCGGCTCGTCAGGCGGATAAAAAACGACAATCTCTCCGGGTTGTGGGGGGCGAAAGCGGTAGGAAACCTTTTCAACAATCAGTTTGTCGTTGATTTGCAGGGTTGGTTCCATTGAGGCTGAGGGAATGTACCGAGCCTCTGCCACAAAGGTGCGGATCAAGATTGCCAGCAATAGGGCAATCAAAATGGTTTGGAGGTTGTCTTTCTGACCGCGCAACCACTTGAGCATGAAATCTGTGTCCGCTTCCCATCACATCACTGCCACACATTTTAGCCAGGGACTTTGAGCTATGTTACGCTTTTGTCCCCGCAAACCGGATGAAGGCACTGCCAACTGATAGCTCAAACCTAATGGAATCAACCTAGTAAAGTCGGTTCAAGACGTACTCAGTCAGGTCAATCAGTGCTTGACGAGAGACCGAGGGTGGCAATCCAGCTAGACAATCTACCGCTGAACGGGCATGTTTAGCTGCCAGATCCTTGGTCAGCGCGAGGCCATTGCTGTCTTCGATCAAACCTAGAGCCTGTTGCAAGTCTCCGGGCTGGGCGAACTGTCGCTCGATTAGAGGCTCAAGTTGGGGCTTGCTGCGCAGGGCAAAGAGGACGGGTGCAGTCAAGTTGCCCTGACGTAAATCAGAGCCTGCGGGCTTGCCCAGAGCCTCGGTGGAACTGGTGAAGTCCAACAGATCATCCACAATCTGAAAGGCAATGCCAAAGTGACGCCCATATTCGTAGAGTTGCTCAGCTAACTCTGGCTCAACCCCACTCAGAACCGCTGCCGCTTTAGCACTACCAGACATCAGCGATGCCGTTTTGTAAAAGCTCTTGTCTAGATAGTCCTCAATGGACAAACTAGTATCAAACTGCGTCAGACTTTGACGAATCTCCCCCTCAGCTAAGTCAGTAATGACCTTAGAGAGCAGCTTGACAACCTCTAAGTTGTCTAAATTCGCCAGATACCAGGATGATTGCGCGAATAGATAATCGCCCGCTAATACGGCAACTCGATTACCAAACAGACTGTTGACTGTATCAACACCGCGGCGAATATCAGCTGTGTCGATCACATCGTCATGAACCAGGCTAGCAGTGTGAATCATTTCGGTGATCTCTGCCAGGCGGCGGTGGCGCGCCGAGATTCCCTGTCCTGGCGGTACCGTGGCCTGGGCAATCAGTAAGACGATTGCAGGCCTAAGCCCCTTACCTTGAGCCTCGAACAGGTGCTCGGCTGCCGCATAGAGAATTGGGTGACGGGCGCCAACGAGCTTCTTGAGGTTTGCACTCAAGGCACTCAGCTCTGCTTCAACCGGTGCAAAGAGGGAAGTCACTGAGGTCATGTATTGGGCTACTCAGGCACGCAAATTATCGGAACGTTACGAAATCTTACACACTCTTTCACATTCTAGGCCACCCGCTACCGCTTCGAAAGGAGAATTGCTGTGCATTCTCTTGATCCTGAAAATACCTACTTGAAAGGGACTGGCGTTGCCAACGACTGGGTTGGTACTGCAAGAATGTATAGACTTGCAAACTATAGCCTCAAGAAAGTCTCAGAATCCGGTTGCCGTGCTACCATGCACTCAGATTTACCCACAATCGAATATCCCACCTGAAGCAGCGAAGAGCAAGCTTTAGAGGTCGAGACTTTTCCACTGCGATGCTGAAGATCCCCTGGCAACATTTCCTTGCTTTTTAAGGAAAGGCCTTGAGGTGCCGCTGTGATGGTCTCCCGCCTCATTCTTGAGCGGGCAGCTTCAGGCAGAGGTTTTGCTCAGATTTCTGCTTGCTAGCACTACAAGCTGTGGCGGATAGGCATCAGTTACGGCAGCCTCTATACCCCAACAGTCAAGCTTTCTGTTTCTTTGGGCCTGATCTGCAATGACAAATTTCAACTTGCCCCTGACCATTGTGACCCTTGCGGGTAGCTACCTTCTGCTGGTCTACCTGTTACTGGGTTTGCTACAGCGGAATAAAATGTCAGGCCGGTCCTAGAACGCCTGTGTTTGAGGCGTTCTAGGACTTTTAGATTCCTTCAACTAGCTGTTAACTTGCCTTGTTGTTAGCTTGCCTTGCTAAAGGACTCCAACAAGAAGCCAATCGCCGGCTTGACCCAACCGGCACTCAAAACCACAGTGATTCCCAGGAACAGGGTCGTCATTGTCCAGGTAATACGATTGAGCGTTGTCTCTGCGCTACGGGTGCTAGTGAACAGCTGCGCTTGACCACCAATACCGCCCAATCCATCGCCTTTGGGGCTGTGTAGCAAGATAAGTATCACCAAGCACAGCGCGATCAACGACCAGAGAAAGGTCAGGATGTTGTAGAGCAGAGGAATCGTCATGGGTTCACTATGCCAGTCGAACGGGCGTTTTGTTGAGGCGGACTTCGTAGTCTGCTGAGACAATCATAGACCGCCCAGTCATCTCTGCTGGGACAGGCAGCTGTAGAATTTCCAGGATCGTTGGCGCAATATCTGCCAACTTACCATCACTGCGCAGCTGCGGTTCAGCGCCGTGGCCAGGAATTTTCCGGCCTTCCCCCTCTACCAAAATGAAGGGCACTGGGTTGGTCGTATGGGCAGTCCAGGGATTCCCATCCTCATCCCACATCTGTTCGGCATTACCGTGATCAGCAATGATGATCGCCGTACCACCCACCTGACCAATGCTGTCCAGCAGAGAGCCCAGACAGCGATCGACGGTTTCAATAGCTTGTACAGTTTTCTCGTGGTTGCCACTGTGACCAACCATGTCTGGGTTGGCATAGTTGACGACTACCAGGGCGTACTCTCGTTTGCGGATGGCCCGAGCGGTCACCTGAGTGACTTGCTCAGCGGACATCTCGGGCTGTTGATCGTAGGTTGCCACCATGGGGCTTGGAATTAGTTCCCGGTCTTCGCCCGCAAAGGGCTCCTCTATGCCGCCATTGAAGAAGTAGGTGACGTGAGCATATTTTTCTGTCTCCGCCACTCGAAACTGCTTGAGTTTGTTGCGAGCAATCACCTCTCCTAAAATGTTGCTCAAGTTCTGGGGCGGAAAGGCTACGGGCACCTGGGGCAGGGCAGAGTCATACTGCGTGAAAGTGGTGAAATGCAGAGGTTGGATGCGCTCCCGCTCGAAGCCCTTGAAGTCGACCGCGACAAACGCTTGGGTGAGTTCGCGAGCCCGATCGGGGCGGAAGTTAAAGAAGATCAAACCATCGCCAGGCTCAACGGCTCCAGGGGCAAGGCGAGTAGGTACCAAGAATTCGTCTGTGATGCCTTCAGCGTAGGAGGCGCTCAGCACAGCTTCGGCGGTTCGGCCATCGCCAGGGCCATCCTGAGTCATCAGGGTGTACACCTGCTGCACACGGTCCCAGCGCCGATCTCGATCCATACCGTAATAGCGACCACTAAGGGTGGCGATGCGACCAACCCCTAAACGGGCGATTTGAGACTCAATTGCCCGAATGGAGGTAATGGCTGATGTGGGCGTAGTGTCACGGCCATCAGTTAGGGCATGAATGCAAACATCTTCAAGGCCCTGCTGCTGGGCGAGCTCCAGCAGAGCTAATAGGTGATCAATATGGGAGTGCACCCCGCCGTCTGAACACAAGCCCACCAAATGCAACTTGGTGCCATTCGCTTTAACCGCCTCACAGGTCTCAACTAGAACTGGGTTGGCTAGTAGGCTGCCATCCTCGACCGCATCTGAGATGCGAACGAGCTCTTGGGGTACCACGCGCCCTGCTCCGATGTTGAGGTGGCCCACCTCGGAGTTGCCCATCTGGCCTCGGGGTAAACCGACTTCTTTGCCAGAGGTGTGAATCAGTGCGTGAGGGTAAACTGCCCATAGACTGTCCATGACAGGCGTTTTGGCAGCAGCAATGGCGTTGCCATCCGTTTCCTCACGGTATCCCCACCCGTCGAGAATAATCAGAACAACTGGGGAGACAGGTGCCTGAGCCATAAAAAGCCCTCTACGCAGAGATTTTGCCCGTAATCATATCACCGCTAGCTCGTGGCCTAGCTTGTTATAACGACTAGGCTAACAGACGAATAAAGGGTGAGTTTGAGGGCAATTTGCATGAAAAAATGATGTTGGTTGGAAGAGCAGCCTAGGCGTCTGGGCCTAAAGCCCGAAGGATAACAAGGCCAAATTGGTCTCGATTGAGGACTGATGATGGCTGGAGCCACGATGCAAGCGTGAATTGATTGTGATGCACCGGGATGCAACCGTGATAGCCAAGGGCAATAGTGCTGAGATCGAGCAGAAGATTAGCACTCTGCTGCTATTTCAAGAAGTCCTGGCAGACTCTGTAGGTCAGGCATTCTGCCACCTGATTACTCTACTGACCGACCATGCCCAGTCCGGAATGGTGACAAGGACGCAATTGTTGCAAGCGTATGGACAGTTGTTCAGTTCCCAAGCCGCAACCGGGCGGTCCTGGCTCGACCATTTGATTGGGCAAATCCTAACGGCTGACAATCCCTTCACCCGCGGAGCGACACGCACTGATTTTTGCCAACTTCCTGCTGCCTTAGTTGCAGCAGCCAGTCACGACCTACACCTGCTGCAACAGCTTAAGCATTGGGACACGGCTCACTTCTGGTCTGTATTGGAAGAACAGGTTGGTGTGGGCCAAGGGGTTACTTGGGAAGTGCCACCCCCACCAAACTTAGTAGACATCGCTGGTCAGCTGAGACAGGTTGATGATTGGGGCACCTGCTTGGCTGGTTTAAGTAGCTACTATCGGCAGACTGGCGTAGGACTAGCCAATTGCGTTGCCTTCCGTTGGCAGAACAGTGAACTGGCGGGAGTGGAGCACCCAGATCCAGTCAAGCTGAGTGATCTAGCCGGCTACGCAAGTCAGCAAGAGTTACTGGTTAGAAACACGGAGTTTCTGCTACGCGGCTACCCTGCCCTAAACGTCTTGCTTTATGGAGGACGAGGCACGGGTAAGTCCTCTCTAGTCAAGGCAATGCTCAATGAATACAGTGATCGGGGGCTACGCCTGGTCGAAGTTGCCAAGAGTGATTTGATCGAGCTGACTCAGATCAGCGAGCGCCTGCGCGAGCTGCCACAGAAGTTTATTTTGTTTGTCGATGATCTGTCCTTTGAAACCGATGAGCGTTCCTATAGTCCGCTCAAGGTGCTTCTAGAAGGTAGCCTGTCGGCACGACCTCAAAACTTGGTCGTCTATGCAACTTCCAACCGTCGCCATTTGGTTCGGGAGTTTTTTGCTGATCGGCCTAAACCAGGGGTGGCTAGCGCCAGAAGCTCGTTTGCAACCGACCAAGAGGATGAGGTCCATGCTTGGGATACCGTGCAAGAGAAGCTTTCATTCAGCGACCGCTTCGGCTTGACTCTAACCTTCATGCCACCGGATCAAACCCAGTATTTAGAGATCGTTCGTCATCTCTCTAAACAAGCCAGTATCGAGTTGACAGACTCTGATTTAGAAGCCCGTGCCCTTCAATGGGCAACTCGTCACAATGGTCGCTCTGGACGGTCTGCACGTCAATTCGTTGATTTTCTTGCTGCTGAAATCAGGCTGGCGAGAGAGATCTAGGCAAATTGCAATATTTCTCAACGTCTTGGTTATAACTCATCCCGTAGGATGAGGATGAGACCAGTCAGAATTTTTCCATGAGCCTAAGCAGCCCTCGGGGAGACCTCACTACAAAACTCAAAAGTCATCCGAAACGTCAGTTATGGCTGGCGGCAATTAAGCCCCCAATGTATAGTGTCGCAGTCATGCCGATATGGGTCGGCACTGCCATTGCATTTGCTGAAACCAAAACAATCCAAGTCGGTATATTTTTCACATTTTTAGCTTCTGCCATTTTAATTCTGGCCTGGGAAAATCTCACCAATGACGTGTTTGATTCCGACACGGGCATTGATAAGAACAAAGCACATTCCCTGGTTAATCTGACCGGCAATCGTTCTCTCATTTTTGGGTTAGGAAATCTATTCCTGATTTTGGGGATTCTAGGAATTCTGGCTATTTCTTGGTGGCAGCGGGAGCCTGTTGTCGTTGGCTTAGTCATATTGTGTTGCGCTTTGGGGTACAGCTACCAGGGACCTCCTTTTCGTCTGGGCTACCAGGGTCTTGGGGAAATCATTTGCTTTTTTTGTTTTGGTCCGCTAGCAGTAGCGGCAGCTTATTACAGTCAAGCTAAAGGTTGGTCTGAGGTCAGTTTAGTTGCCTCAATAATTGTGGGTGTCGCCACAAGCCTAATTTTATTTTGCTCTCACTTCCATCAACTTGAAGATGATCGAGCTGCGGGCAAAAAATCACCAATTGTCCGACTCGGTACTGCCAAAGGAGCAGCCCTCTTGCCCTGGTTATGCGGTAGTATCTATGCGTTAATAGGGCTGTCAGTTTTGTTGGGCACTTTTCCGGTGTGGACATTATTAGCCTACGCAAGTTTACCCTTTGCATTGCAACTTTCTCAGCACGTAAAAGCTCACCATAACCGGCCTGAGATGGTTAACAACTGCAAGTTCATTGCGGTTAAACTTCATTTCTGGAGCGGTCTATTTTTGGGACTCGGGTTCATGCTGGCTGCGTGAGAAGTTCAGACTCGTGGTGAGCTCATTTCAGCACTAGAACTTCAACAAAACTGGAGAGATCAAGGAGCGTGTTACCGGGCTAGCTATACTATAGAAAGCTTCAACTTTTGAAAAGGCTCTAGACGCTAGTCTTATGCAAACTATTCTGAAAGCGCTTCCGGAATCGGCCGGCCTTTTTCAAAATAGAAAAGCTCTTCAACATTTTTTGAACTCTTGTCAGCGGCTAGCTGTTGACAAGCAGCATGCTCAAATTGTCAGTATCTCCTCAACTATTCAACCGGTCGATCCTTTAGCGGTCATTGCCTCATTTCGTCGCCCCAGAAAGCGGTACTTCTACTTTGGACGGCAATGTACTCAGGAGACTGTAGTAGGGATTGATACTGCTCTAAACTTTACGGGTCAGGGAAGAAAGCGTTTCCTGGTTGCGAAAGAGCTAGTTCATTTAGCATTAGCCAATATCATTAAGGTTGGAGATTTAGATCTGCCGTTTGCAGGTCCGCACTTCTTCTGCCAATTCACTTTTTTTGATGAGGGTATAGAACCAGGCTTTCCCTTTTCACCAGCTTCAGTATTTTTACCTCGATGGCAAGTTGCGCGTAGTCAAGAACAGAGTGTTGCAGTTGCCAATTTGGTAGTCGATTGGAAAACGGATATTGAGCTGCTAGCCCAGGAAGTGTGGCAGGTTTACCAAAAATTACTGCTACTAAGCCGAACTGGCATTGCTGCTACCAGCTCGGGGGAAACGATATCTACTAAAAAGCGTGAGTTTAGCCTTCAGCCCCAAATTGAGCGCTCCACAATCGATACAGCAGCATTCAAATCGATGGTGGTATCAGCCTCTCAAGCTATTCGCGACCACGAATTCGAAAAAATTGTCCTTGCTCACACCATTGATATCAATGCTTTAAAGTCTTTTGAGCCTTTAGCTTCAATCCAGCAACTACGACAGCAATATCCCTACTGCTATGTGTTTTGTACCCACAATGGTATGGGCCAGAGTTTCATTGGCGCGAGCCCAGAACGATTGGCTAAGGTACAGCACCAGCAACTCTCAACTGAGGCTCTAGCAGGTTCAGCACCAAGGGGCAAAACTGCAGCCGAGGATGCCTATTGCGCTCAGTCACTGCTATCCAGTGCCAAGGACTTGCGGGAGCACCAAATCGTGGTGGAGGCAATTGTCTCGCGGCTACTTCAACTCAGCATGCAACCGAAATTCTCTATTCAGCCTAACCTGTTACAACTACCGAATATTCAACATTTACATACTTCGATCTCAGCAAAGATACCCGAAGGTCTCAGCCTGTTTGATATTCTTGCAAAGTTGCATCCCACTCCTGCTGTTGGTGGAGAACCTCAAGAGATTGCCTACCAGAAAATTCGTGATTACGAGAACTTCGAACGGGGTCTCTATGCAGGCCCTATTGGCTGGATTGATGACCAGGGAAATGGTGAATTTGCAGTAGCAATTCGCTCAGCACTGCTAAACGGGTATCATGCAAGACTGTACGCTGGCACCGGTATCGTCGCGGATTCTAATGCTGACAAGGAAGCCGAGGAAATCAAACTTAAGTTTCAGCCTCTTTTAGACGCCTTGACTGGCGTGGCCGAACCCAGTAAGGTCCCCGATTTGTGATCCATGGCTGTCGATCTCGGCAACGTCAATTTAATTTGGGCTTCGGTCTTAGTAGAAAGCTTGAAGCGTTTGGGGCTGACTAAAGCGATCATCTGTCCCGGTTCGCGCTCAACCCCTCTAGCCTTCGCTTTTGCTCGAGATGAAACCATCGAAGCAATCCCCGTTTTAGATGAGCGGTCAGCTGCTTTCTTTGCTCTAGGTCTTGCTCGGCAAGTGGGTTTGCCAGTTGCATTAGTTTGTACTTCGGGAACCGCTGGAGCTAATTTCTATCCTGCGTTGATTGAGGCGAAAGAAGCCCGGGTACCACTTTTAGTCTTGACAGCAGACCGTCCTCAAGAACTACGCGACTGCAATGCTGGTCAAGCGATTGACCAAGTCAAGTTGTTCGGGAGTTTTCCAAATTGGCACACAGAAGTGGCGCTACCTAGCTCGGAGCAATCCCTTCTGAGCTATCTTAGGCAAACTGCGCTTCAGGCTTGGCAGAAAGCGCTTTGGCCTGTGCCGGGTCCTGTTCATCTGAATCTTCCCTTTCGGGAACCACTGGTGCCAACCAACCAACAGGCAGTTGACGACTTTGTCCGCCAGCTCGAAAAGGAATATTTTTTCGCAGCGATTGCGAAACAGACCTACACCGCTTCTCCTAACGACTTTTCTCAGCTTAATGCAGTACAACGGTGGCAGCAATGCCATCAAGGCTTGCTCATCGCTGGACCGGCTCAACCCCAATTTCCAGAAGCTTACTGTCAGGCTGTAGCAAGAATTTCAATCAGCCTGGGTTGGCCCGTACTGGCTGAAGCTTTATCGCCCCTCAGAAACTACGCAAGCCTCAATCCTCATTTGGTTTCTGCTTACGACATTATTTTGCGGAATCAGGAGCTAGCCCAGCAGCTAAAACCAGAACTAGTGATTCGGGTTGGCGAGATGCCAACCAGCAAGGTGTTACGTCTCTGGTTAACTGAAACTCAGCCTGAGTGCTGGGTAGTAGATCCAGCCGACCGTAATCTCGATCCACTGCATTTACGCACGAACTATCTGCGTTTACCAGTTGAGAAACTAGCTCAAGAATTCTTGGAGCCAGAGCTTGTGACCAGGAGTTATTTACATTCCTGGCAATCTGCTCAACAGCGGACTGCTCAGGCGATCGATCAACTGATGGAGGCAACAAACACGCCCGTCGAGAGCAAAGTGGCTTGGTTACTGGCAAAAGTGTTGCCTAAGCAAACTCCAATTTTTATTGCCAATAGCATGCCCGTGCGAGATCTTGAGTTCTTTTGGCAACCGAATCAAGGTGCGTTTCAGCCTTTTTTTAACCGGGGAGCTAATGGTATTGATGGCACGTTATCAACAGCCTTAGGAATTGCTCATAGCAATCGAAGTGCGGTTCTGTTAACCGGGGATCTAGCACTGCTGCATGACACCAATGGCTTTCTGCTGCGCAAGCAGTTCACTGGACATTTAACGATTGTCTTAATCAACAACAACGGTGGCGGCATCTTTGAAAATTTGCCTATTGCCGGTTTCAATCCCCCCTTCGAAGAATTTTTTGGTACACCGCAGGATATCGACTTCGCTAAATTGGCTAATACCTACGATGTTGAGTATGAGCTGGTCAGTTCCTGGGGGCAGTTAACGCAAAGGCTCAGCTCACTACCCGAACATGGAATTCGGCTACTAGAATGGCAGACCAATCGTAAGCAAGATGCTCTCTGGCGCAAGGTAAATTTAGCTCGACTGGCCGAGATTGCCAGTTGCAATTAAAACCATGCTGTCCTGTTTGTACGAATCTGATTGGGGTAAGCTCCATTACCTAGACTCAGGCCTAGATAGGCCCACGGCTTTGATTTGCTTGCACGGTTTTACAGGCAGTAGCCGCGATTTTTTGAAAGTTCCGAAAGCAATCGCAGGACAGTATCGACTTTTGATACCTGATTTGCCTGGGCATGGCCAAACTCACCTTTCAGAAGCTGCTTTTGAAACATCGGCTCAAGTGAGTTTGCTACAACAGTGGCTTGAACACTTAGGCTGGAGCCGAATTCACTTATTGGGCTATTCGATGGGTGGTCGCTTAGCTTTGCAATTTGCAGTTAGAAACCCTGCAAGGCTTCGCTCACTCATCTTAGTCTCTGCTACTGCTGGCATTGTGGAGAAGGCTGCTCGTACAGACAGGGTCTCTCAAGATCAACAGCTTGCTGACAGGCTTCTAAGTTCTAAACCGGAGCAGTTTCTGTATTCATGGTTATCTCAACCTCTGTTTCAAGACTTATTTGAACAAGGCGAGTCCATTTTGACCTCGGAAATTCAGCGTCGTCTGCCAATCCAGCTCACTGGTTTAGCAAGTAGCCTGAGGCATTTCGGCAGTGGAGCGATGCCCTCTACTTGGCATCAACTCAACCGGATTCAAGAGCCAACTCTCATTGTCGCAGGTTGTAAAGATGCAAAGTATCTTGAGCTAGCTCACCGCCTGGTTGCCTCGCTGCCAAATTCGGTCCTAGAAACTTTAGAAACAGGCCATTCTCCTATTGTTGGAGCCCCTACGGTATTCTGGGAACAGGTTGCTAATTTTCTCAAGAAAGCCAATGTCAGTTCAGTGGGAACCTGCTAAAACTTACGAAGATATTCTTTACCATAAAGCAGACGGTATTGCGAAGATTACAATTAATCGTCCTCACAAGCGTAACGCTTTTCGTCCCAAGACGGTTTTTGAACTCTACGATGCCTTTGCCGATGCTCGTGAAGACACCAAAATTGGGGTCGTTCTGTTTACAGGGGCAGGCCCTCATACCGACGGTAAGTACGCTTTCTGTTCGGGTGGGGATCAGAGCGTTCGTGGGCAGGGTGGTTATGTTGGCGAGGATGGCATACCCCGTCTGAACGTGCTCGATTTGCAGCGCCTAATTCGTTCGATGCCCAAGGTAATTATTGCGCTGGTTGCTGGTTATGCCATTGGCGGCGGTCATGTTCTACACATTCTCTGTGACCTGACCATAGCAGCAGACAATGCGATTTTTGGGCAAACAGGCCCCAAAGTAGGCAGCTTTGATGGCGGGTTCGGAGCAAGCTATCTAACAAGGATCGTAGGTCAGAAGAAAGCGCGAGAAATCTGGTATCTCTGCCGCCAATACAACAGTGAAGAAGCCTTAGCAATGGGGTTAGTCAACTGCGTTGTTCCAGTTGAGAAACTAGAAGAAGAAGGCATCAAATGGGCGCAAGAAATCCTCGCGAAAAGTCCAATCGCTATACGTTGTCTCAAAGCGGCTTTTAATGCCGATTGTGATGGTCAAGCAGGACTTCAGGAGTTAGCAGGTAATGCGACTTTACTGTACTATCTGAGCGAAGAAGGAGCTGAAGGCAAGCAGGCTTTTTTAGAGCGGCGAGAACCCGACTTCCGCCAATATCCTTGGTTACCTTAGCCTTGAGAAATGCCCTATCGGTTCGAGTTTCGCCCTTACCAACGTAAGTTCAATCAGGCTCTGCAGACACACCATGGTCTCTGGGAAACTCGATGTGGCATTATCCTGCGTCTTACAGCAGAAAGTGGTCAGATTGGATTCGGAGAAATTGCCCCTTTAAGTTGGTTCGGCTCTGAGAGTTTAGAGCAAGCCCTTGATTTCTGCCACCAACTTCCGACCCAAATTAAAGCAGAAGATATATTCACCATTCCCACCAGCCTACCTGCCTGCCAATTCGGCCTGGAGTCAGCTTGGGAATTGTTACAAGAGCAAGGTTTTCAAGACATCAATCGAGCATCGCAGCAAGAGCCAGTCCCGATTCCAGTCAGTGGTCTGCTGCCTGCTGGAGCAGCGGCTTTGAGCAGTTGGCAGGAGCTATGGCAACAGGGGTATCGAACCTTTAAATGGAAAATTGGTGTTGCACCTATCGAACAAGAACTGCAGCATTTTCAAGCTTTGGTACAGGTTTTGCCTTCCGAAGCGAAGCTTCGCCTAGATGCCAACGGTGGCCTCACCTCAGCTGAGGCGCATGATTGGCTCAAAGCCTGCGACCAAGTGGGCGTGGAGTTTTTAGAGCAACCTCTGCCAGTTGAGCAATTTGACACGATGCTGAGCTTAAGCCAACAGTACACTACCCCGCTCGCCTTAGATGAATCAGTAGCCCAACTAAACCAACTCGAAGCTTGCTATCGTCGAGGCTGGCGTGGAGTATTTGTGATTAAACCGGCAATTGTTGGCTCCCCAAAAAGGTTACGTCAGTTCTGTCAGACTTATGCCATTGATGCTGTCTTTTCCTCTGTCTTTGAAACTTCTATTGGTCAACAGGCTGGGCTCAAACTAGTGCTTGAGTTAGGATTGTGCCACCAAGCGCAAGGTTATGGCACTAACCATTGGTTTCCACACGATGGTTTTGGTAGGTCTAATCTGGCCTCACCCGAGCTAAGTCCCTCTAGCCCAGATTTTTCACAAACAGTCTTTCAAGCCTTATGGAATCGCCTCTAGACTACCTGAAGCAGCGTGGGAACAAAGCCTGGCTCATAGGTCACAATAGCTCAGATTTGTTAGCCTCCGTCGAGGAGTTACTGGAACAATTTACGCAGCTGACCCCATTCCAACGAATTCTATTAGTAGAGACCAATCCAGTTCGACTGATTGCTGGTTTTGTTGCGGGTTATGCAGCAGGGCATCAAATTTTTTTAGGCAATTCTAGTTGGGGAACAAGCGAATGGCAGCAGGTATTCGCATTAGTTCAACCTCAAGTTGTGTGGGGAAACCGCCAACATCAATATCAATATCAAGACCAAGCATGCCCTAATGCTGCTCAAGAAATTATCAATCAAGTGCCAAAAGTCAGGATCATGATTCCCACGGGAGGATCATCAGGCACCATTCGTTTTGCTATGCATACATGGGAAACTTTAATGGCCTCGGCTCAAGGCTTCAGACAGTATTTCCAAGTATCAGCCGTGAATTCTATCTGCGTGCTTCCCCTGCATCACGTTAGTGGCTTGATGCAGTTTGTTCGTTCTTTAACTTCAGATGGTAAGCTGTTAATCGCGCCTTTTGCAGAGCTAAAATCAGGGAAACTCTGCCATTTCAACCCAACTGATTTTTTTCTATCTTTAGTTCCAACCCAACTGCAAGCTCTCCTGAGTAACAGTACTTCTACTGCTTGGTTATCTTGCTGCAAAACAGTTTTATTAGGCGGTGCTCCTGCCTGGCCCAGCTTGCTCGATACTGCCAGACTGTATCAAATTCGTCTGGCTCCTTGCTACGGCATGACTGAAACAGCCTCCCAAATCGCCACGCTCAAACCTGAAGTATTTCTGCAAGGCAATGACCACAGTGGCCAGGTATTACCCCATGCTCAAGTCAAAATCATTGATTCATCGGGGCATCTACTGGGTTTAAACCAGGTTGGCGCAATTACTATTCAAGCAACGTCATTGGCCTTGGGCTATTACCCAGAATTCTTTCCAAGCTCGGCAGATTTTCAAACCCATGATTTAGGGCTTCTCGACAATCAAGGCAATCTTCATGTGCTTGGTCGCAGTAATGATCAGATTATTACCGGCGGTGAAAATGTAGCTCCCGTTGAAGTTGAAGCTGCGATTCAGTCTACTCAACTTGTTGTGGATGTAGCTGTGGTTGGTCTGCCAGATCAATACTGGGGCCAAGTTATCGCGGCTGCTTATGTTCCTGCGACCTCAGCAATCTCCTCTGCTCAAATCCACTGTGCCCTTGAGACTAAACTAGCAAGATTTAAACACCCTAAACTCTGGTTGCCGGTTGAGAATTTGCCGAGGAACGCCCAAGGCAAAATCAATCGAGCTCAACTTCTGGAAATGATTTCTAAGTGGCAGCAGGAACAGGCTGTTGGCTCAACCACTCTGGCCTAACTACTCGGGTTTAACCAATGTTTAATTTCTTCAGGCAATGCTTTCCTGGTTCTAGAACCGGGATCAATGCATATATGCCGGGTCAGAGCTTTGCCAACTGCAGACTCTGGTAATCCAGTAGAAATTGCGTAGGTAATAGTGAAGGTATCTCCCGAAAACTGCTCAGCTGTTAGAGCAATGGTCAGCTGATCACCGCAAAAGATTGGCTTCAAGAAATCGACACTGGCATGAACAATTGGAATTGCAGTTGGGCCTGATCTGAAAAATAGCTTTAGATCAATCCCAGATGCTGCCAGTGACTCCTCATAAGCTTCATGACACATTTTCAAAAAATTGGCAAAATAGACCACGCCTGCCGCATCCGTATCCTCAAAGCGGACTGTTCTGGGGTGATGAAATATCATTGTTTCTGAATTCTCAACAAACTAGTTGAAGTTGACAGATTCTTAAATTAAACATCCCCAGCTAATAGCTAGGGATGTTTAAAAGTGTTTGAAATATCTCAAAATTATGACGGTTTAATGGACGGGGATACTAACCTTTCGAGGTGCGCTGCTCTGTCCTAAACTCAGAGGCTGACTCACCAAAATATTTTCTTGAGCAGCAGTCAGCTCTAAATTTAGATTAACGGTTTGGCTAACCAAACCGGCCATTTCTTCGTGGGAGCGATTTTCCCAAGTGGGCGCGAAAGGAGGTAAAGCCATGTGGCAGGCCGACCATTGGCTGCGGACGGGTACCCCTAATAACTGACAGCCGCCACCCCGCCGCCCGGTTGGTGAATAATGGCGGCAGACCCGACAGCAGGAGACAGAGTTTGGTCGCGAATCCATGGTGATTTAGGAGTAACCTTTGTCCTAAGATTTTTGCTCACCAATTTTTACCAACAGAATCCGCTTAAACCCTTGTCCCACCCCATCTTCAGCGATCCCGAATAAAATATTCACTTAAGGATATCTTCATTTTGCTTGTATCAAGGCTGTTCTAGCTTTCAGAGAGCACTAGCAACTTAGACAAAGGCGGGGAGCGGCACAATCAAGCGATTTACGCTTAGGGATCAAGAAAAAAGTATTAAGAAGCAGAACGGTAAATTAAGGTCCAGTGGCGGTCAGACGTCAGTTGAAGTTGAAAATTAGCAGGGGACATCTCAGCCTCTGCAAGCACTAAACCCGCGCTTACAGCCAAATCCTGAACTTCTTCTAGAGTCAGAGCCGCCTGTAATGAGTCAGCAAATAGCTGCCGCTGTTGGGGCGTGTCGTCAGCCGCATAGGTACTGACCAACTGTTCTAGCGAAGCGGCATCACTGGGACGTACCAGGTCGCGCACGAATAGAACTCCGTCGGCTGCCAGCACACGTTTAGCCTCTTTGAGCGCCAGCAGTGGTTCGGCTAGGTGATGAAATAGGCTGTTGGAGAAAACGACCGAGAACTGACCATCCGCGAAACTCAATGCTTTGGCATCAGCCTTCGCCAAGTTGATGCGTCCTGCTAAACCAGCTACTTGTACGTTGCGGCGTGCGGCTACCAGCATCGAGTCGGAAGCATCCACTGCCGTGACCTGCACATCATCGACCCAACGCGTCAACATAATCGGCTGATGGGCAGGACCCGTGCCTAAGTCAAGCCACTCGCCACGGGGCGGTTTGAGCGCTAGTAGATCCTGAACAAAGGCTTGATTGACTGCACTGTGATCCATCGCGTCATAGGCATCCGCCTCCTCAGGGGTATCCATGACTTCCGGCTCCAGAACTCGCTCCAAGCGGGAGGGACCATTGGTAACGGAATCCGGTAAGGCATCTGCTTCAGCCGTCATGAGATCTCAGGGATTTTGGGGAGCTACGCATCTATTGATATGCTAAGACCCGAATCCCCACTCCCGCGCCTCCCTGCTGTATGAAGCTCTTCGTCTTCCACACCCCTGAGTTAGTGCCCGAGGGTTCGACACCAGCCTGTGCTGTTGTGATCGATGTGCTGCGGGCAACGACCACCATGGTCACGGCTCTAGCCGCAGGAGCAGAAGCGGTGCAAGTCTTTTCTGACTTAGACCTGTTAGTGGAAACTAGCGAAGCTTGGCCACCCGAGCGACGGCTGCGCATCGGTGAACGGGGAGGCAAGACGGTCGAAGGCTTTGATTTGGGCAATTCCCCACTCGATTGCACACCAGAACGGGTGCAGGGTCGGCGGATCTTCATCAGCAGCACCAACGGGACACGTGCGTTTCAAAGGGTACAGGCAGTACCAATTGTCATTGCTGCAGCGCTGATCAATCTACAATCAGTCGTTCAATTCTTGCAGGCAGAACAACCCGAGACCGTATGGATTGTGGGCTCTGGCTGGGAAGGAGGCTATTCGCTTGAAGACACGGTCTGTGCTGGGGCTATCCTGCACCACTTAGGGTCTGACCTACAAATAGGCAATGACGAGGCAATTGCAGCTATCGCCCTGTACCGTCAATGGCAGGACGATCTCCTAGGGCTGTTGCATAGCGCCAGTCATGGTCAGCGTCTGCTGCGTCTAGGCTGCGACGCCGATATTGCCTACTGCACTGGACTGAGTACAGTTGCGGCTCTGCCACGACAGAAGGAACTCGGAGTGCTGAAGGCCTGATTTGTAGGCTGATTAGAAGGACTCAAGCCCAGGACCAACACAGCGAGGGCGAACACAGCGAGGGCATAGGGTCAACATCAGAAAAGAACAAGCACTTTACAGTTTTTTTACCCTAAACGTGATTTGGTAGGAATGGCTCTACAGAAACTTGGACTGTGAACAAAATCACCCACCCTGCCGGGGGATGTTCATAGCCTAGGATCTAGAGCCACACTGAGAGCGTGCTAGAACTCTAGGCCAATGTTTACTATCGACCCCACACATTACGCCTTTGCTGATCCCAATGCCCTGTACCTGGGGCGTTGGCACGAAGACAGCAACGGCTGGTTGGTTCGCTACATTTCATCCGAAGCCTCGGGTGTTGGCCGTAGTCATGATTTGGCTGCTGCCATGTTCAATGCTGAGTGTGATGCTTTTGTGCAGCGCCTCGCTGGCGGTGCACTCAACTTCTAACGACTCAGCGCTAGCTGATTCACTCATCCAACTCATCCAACCGCCCATCCTCTGGACCCCATCAAGGGGTTTCGGAGGATGGCAAAGTTAGAACTTCAAAACTCATTAAGCACTAAGCTTCAATTGCTTTTTCCAACCGGTCTATTCGAGCTTGAGCAACAATTCTTAGCAGAGCTCAAGATGGGTACCAGATAAGGCTTGACGGTGTTATGAACCCGAATGCTACTTGCCAAGGTGACCATCTTTTGCCGCCACGATATAATTATGCAAGATTAAGTTCGGTTAGAAATTTGCTCGACTTCATTAGTTGTCAATTACTCTCCGATCTAATTCCTACACTTCAGATTGGAGATAGCGTCCCGTGAGTATTTACGTGGGTAACTTAGCCTACAGTGTTACCGAAGCCAACTTGAGCGAAATTTTTGCTGAGTACGGCACAGTCAAGCGCGTCCAGATCCCCACAGATCGGGAGACAGGTCGGGTGCGCGGCTTCGCCTTTGTTGAAATGGAAGAAGACGCTCAAGAGGACGCTGCTATTGCTGCCCTAGATGGAGCTGAGTGGATGGGTCGTGACCTCAAAGTGAACAAGGCCCGTCCCCGCGAAGCACGTAGCGGTGGCGGCGGTGGTGGCGGCTACGGTGGCGGCGGCGGCGGTCGCGGTGGCTTCTCAGGTGGTGGTGGCGGTGGCCGTCGTTACTAATCTCCTGTAACCACTCAAGCTTTTGTATTAGCTCGGTAGCAATTTGCTCACCCAGCATGAGAAGGGCAGGAGGTAACTCTTGCCCTTTTTTATAGGGAAGCGATAGCTCAGTAGAAGTTTGTACCGGATTAATTCCGGGAAGCTTAGAAACTTAATTTTGAACCGTGTAAAGGCATGCCCATGTTTTCAATTGCCGTGAAGCAAGAGCAATACCAGACCTACATTCTGAACGACCAGGCTGGCAAATCACGGCTGGAACTAGTGCCAGAACGCGGCGGTATTGTCACTAGTTGGCAGGTCGATGGCACCGAAATCCTGTATCTGGATGAAGCCCGGTTTGCTGATCCTTCGCTTTCTGTGCGCGGCGGCATCCCGATTCTGTTCCCGATCTGTGGCAACCTGCCCAACAATACCTACAGCCTAGATGGACAGACCTACACGCTAAAACAGCACGGCTTCGCCCGTGATTTGCCTTGGACCCCAGGGGAGGCGATCACGCAAAACATGGCGCAGGTCACCTTGCTACTGTCCAGTTCTGAGCAAACCCTCGCGGTCTATCCTTTCGAGTTCGAACTTGCCTTCACCTATACCTTGCAGGGACCGACGCTCACGATTGCACAGCGCTACACTAACCGCTCAGCGCGACCCATGCCCTTTTCAACTGGGTTGCACCCCTATTTCGCGGTCACTGACAAGTCTGATCTGCGCTTTAAGTTGCCTGCTCGACACTACTACGAGCGGGTAACGGATAGCCAAGGCGAACTCGTAGATCAATTCGACTTGAACCAGGCAGAAATTGATGCTGCCTTTAGCAATGTCTCTGGCACCGTTGCCACAGTGAGCGGCGAAGGCCGTCGTCTTAGCCTGGAGTTCGATCCACTCTACAAAACGCTAGTGTTCTGGACGCTCAAGAACAAAGAGTTCTACTGCCTGGAGCCTTGGAGCGCCCCTCGCAACGCGATCAGCACAGGCGAGCATCTGACCCAACTAGCACCAGGGGCTAGCCTGGACACCTTTGTGCGTTTGCGGGTGGAGTCTGTGTAGGCGTTCGCTTGTGGTGGCGCAGTTCGCTCAGGTAGGTGTAGGTGAAGGTCTAGGTGAAACGCACGAGTTGGACGCGATAGCGCTCTTTCTTAGTGATATTCACGTCGCCGACGCTGACCCGTCCTTTGCCTCGCACTGAAATAAGGTCGCCGGAGTTAACGGTGTAGCTAGCCTGGGTAATCGTCTTCCAGTTAACCGACACATCACCAGCGTCGATGAACTCGACCATTTTGCTGCGGGACATGCCAAAGCCTGCCGAGGCTACAGCATCTAAGCGCATAGACGCTTCTGTCGTGGTCAATTCCTTCTTCTGAGGTGGACGGACCTTAAGTTCAGAGAACTCAATGCGCCGGGTCTTCACTGGCACTGAGCGCACCTGAGTGAGCGCTTGCTCCAAAAACTCAGCCAACTCCGGCACGACGATGGCCTGGGCACCCCGCTCTCCCAACACCAAAATGTCCCCCACCTTGTCGCGGATGATGCCAGTGCCTAGCATCGCACCCAGAAAATCGCGGTGAGCAGCCGTATCAAACAGAAAATTGCCAGCAATGTCGATTGCTGCTAGAGACACTTGTTCGCTAGTAAGCGGAAGTTCGCTGCGCGTGATCCCAAGGCGCTGACGCTCAGCTTGAGGATAGCCACCCCAGGGCAAAATTACGATATCGACTAACTTGTGTGTCACTCGTTGCACAACCGCAACTTCAGGCGGGGAGAGAAAATCAGTGCAAACAGTTTCCCAAGTTTTAATCGCCTGTTCTGCTTGGTCGATCACCCGTGCCACAGTGTCCCGGTAGTCAGGGTCTACGCTTTTAAGTAAGTCTTCGCGGGGCAACATGGGCGTTTGAACAACATCCGGCTTAACAGTTGGACTCTATTCTAAGAGAACTGCTCTTAGACCCTTTCGACTTTCGGAGAGATTACCCACGCCCATGCTGCTGTTACTACTAGTTGCGTTGGCGTTCTACCTAGCCTTTAACCTGGGAGCCAATGATGTTGCCAACGCGATGGGAACGTCGGTGGGATCCGGAGCTTTAAGCCTACGGCGGGCCCTACTGGTGGCTGGAGTTTTGGAGCTCACAGGCGCGGTGCTGTTTGGCAAGGCTGTTTCCACCACGATTGGCACTGGCATTGTCAACCCCAGCCTTTTCGTGGACCGGCCTCAAATGCTGCTGCTGGGCATGATGGTCGTGTTGTTGGCCTGTGCGCTCTGGCTACAAATCGCCACAGCTAAAGGGTTACCCGTTTCCTCATCCCATGCCGTTGTCGGTGCACTCGCTGGCTTTGGTATTTTGGCTGTTGGCAAGCAGGCAGTGGACTGGCCGCAGATCGGGGTGATCTCGCTGACCTGGCTGGTAACACCACCGGTTAGCGGCTTAGTTGCCTGTGCCCTCTACAGTGGCCTGCGCCGTTGGATTTTAGAACCACCCGACGCTTGGGCTCGCCTAAGAGAGTGGGTGCCCTGGCTTAGTGCTGGTCTGTGTGCGGCCTTTGGCACCTTAGTGCTACCTACAGTTAGCAAACCGCTTCAGGTATTGCTCGCGCAACGAGGCTTGGACTTGCCCAACCATGATCTGCCACTACTGCTGGGTACAGTTGGGGCAATCGGCCTAACGGCTGCGAGTTGGCGCGCCTTGGACCGTCAAAATACCAACATTGAGCAACAACTGGCTCGCTTTCAGGTGTTGAGTGCTTGCTGTGTGGCTTTTGCACACGGTTCTAACGATGTTGGCAATGCTATTGCGCCGCTGGCAGTTGCAGTTGAAATCCTAAAAACCGATGCTGTGCCGCTTCAAAGCTTGGACATTCCTTTGTGGGTATTGGCGTTAGGGGGAGTGGGTCTCGTGACAGGCTTAGCGGTTTTGGGGGCTAGGGTCATCAAAACTGTGGGGGAAGGCATCATCTCCTTGCAACCCAGTGGCGGCTTCTGCGCCGAGCTGGCAACCGCGATCACAGTGCTATTGGCCTCGCGATTAGGCTTACCCGTCTCGACCTCCCATGCTTTGGTAGGAGGAGTGGTCGGCGTAGGGTTGGTACGCGGGCTAGGCACAATCAACCTGAGCACGGTTCGGCAAATTGCCCTGGCTTGGCTGGTCACTATTCCAATCGCGGCCCTGTTGGCGGCAGGACTATTTTGGCTGCTCAACCGATGGTTTTAGGACGCCTATGCTAGAAAACCCATGAAAGATTGGCACTGGCACTCTTTAGCCTTGGACGGCCGCAGTGGCAGTCAGGTTTGGCAAGCTCTCTATCGCGATGCAGCGATTACGACATTGCTAGAAAGTCCTAGCGGTACGGCGGGAATGGCAACGGGTCCGCTAACTCGCTACTCAGTTTGTGCAGGCCCACCTCGCCCAGGACGGTTATGGACGCCAGCCCTCGGGGAGATTCTGCCCTTTCTGCGCTCTGGTCTAGCAACGGCTGGCTCAGCCAACGCTCCAGCCCCAGACTTGCCTTTCACGGGAGGCTGGCTGGGTTGGCTCGGCTATGACTTGGCCTGGGAGTTGGAAAAGCTACCTCATCTCAAAGCCGATACCTTGCCTTTCCCAGTGGCCTATTGGTATGAGCCCGAGAGCTTCGCCGTTTTGGATCACCAGTTGCAAATCCTCTGGCTAGCGGCAACTGAGCTAGAGGACTTAGAGCGTTTGAGTGCAAACCTGGTTAATTGGGTTCCTCAGATAGCCAAGGTTGAGCAGGATCTGCGCTCTGAGGTCGAAGAGGCAAGGGCAGTTCGGCTGCTCACTGACCAGACAGCATTTGAGACCCTGGTGAGCAAGGCGAAAGCTCACATTCGAGCCGGAGATATTTTCCAGGCCAATCTATCTTTGCGCTTCGAAAGCGATTATCAGGGCAACGGCTGGTCACTCTACGAGCGTTTGTACCAAATCAACCCCTCACCCTTTGCCAGTTATTGGCGCACTCCCTGGGGCGAGGTGATCAGCGCATCGCCGGAACGTCTAGTGCAACTGGTCGGACGCAGGGCCCAGACTCGTCCGATTGCAGGCACCCGACCTCGGGGTCTAACCCTGGCGCAAGATCAACAGTTGGAGCATGAGTTAATCGCCAGTGCCAAGGAGAGTGCTGAGCACGTCATGCTAGTAGACCTGGAACGCAATGATCTGGGCCGAGTTTGCGAGTGGGGATCGGTGCAGGTCGATGAATTATTGGTCGTAGAACGCTACAGCCACGTTATGCATATCGTTAGTAACGTGATCGGTACGCTGCGCCCTAATATCTCGCCCATCGACTTGGTTGGAGCCGTGTTTCCAGGCGGCACGATCAGTGGTTGCCCAAAGGTACGCTGTCTTGAAATTGTGGAAGCGCTGGAACCAACGCGGCGGAGCTTATTCTATGGCTCCTGCGGCTACCTCGATCGGCGCGGCTATTTAGATCTCAATATTTTGATCCGCACTTTATTGAAGGTTGGCTCCCAGGTTTGGGGGCAAGTGGGAGCAGGCATTGTGGCAGACAGCAATCCCGAGCGGGAATGGCAAGAGTCCTTGCACAAAGCCCAGGCTCAATTGCTGGCCCTAGGCGCGAGGTTGCCCCGCTAAGCAGCCAAAAGGCTAAGCAACCAAATTAGGCAGCCTAAAGACTAGGCAGCATCAGAACAACCGGGCAGTTCACGACTGATTAAGCTACAGATAATTTCGGGGGAGCGGGAGCGGGTTTCAATGATGCGAGCGCCTGCGTTCTTAGCCCGACTTTTAACCGGGATCGAATCTTTATGACCGAAGGAGCGGATCAGCGAAACCACAATCATGCCCGGCACCAAATGATAGTCATTGAAGCAACCTCGGCTGAGGTTAACTGTCTTGGGTAGCCAACCATGCTGACGAATCGCCTGCTTCAGGGACTGAATCCCTTCCATGCCGATTTCTGACTTAAACACCAGAATCACACGGGGCAGATTTTCTTCGCACCTAGCAGCGGGTTTACTCACCCGAACTGGGGTTGGCAACACTGGTGGTGGGCAGATGGGCTGAGGTTGAGGTAACGCAGGCGCCAGAGTGACGCTCAGAGGCGGTTCAGGCAGGTGAATGTAGCCGCCCCAATCCAGGCCTTGGTCAATCAGACGAGAAACAGTTTCGGTGCGAACCAGCTCAGCTTCTAGCGTATCGAGCAGGGTACTGCTATCGATAAAAAGATCTTCTAGAAACAGACTGCGAGCCTCCCGATCTAAGTGACATAAAAGCCCCCAGGCATTGAGGCTGGGAGTTGGGTTGGCCTCTAGCCAATTGCGAGCTTTAGCGGCTAGAGAAGTATCAAATCCTCGCCCCCGTAGTTGCTCTAGGCGGGTTTCTGGCCAGAGTAGATCACGCCAAAAAATGTTGAACCAGCCAACCGGACGTTCTAAGTGCTGCCAATTCCAGCCCAGAACATCGGGCAGCGCGGTGAGTAACCCTTCACGCTGAAGCCATTCCCCAACTAGCGCATCAGCCATTAAACTGCCGAAGACAGACTCAGGGTAATCGCGTTCTACCGCCGCTGCCGTAGCGACCTGCCGGGCTCGTTTCTGAATTGGAGCGTAGTGGTCTTCCCGCCGACTCCGCCAGCACTGGATATAACGACTGCGTTCGACGTAATCAGGGCGGCTGGGTACACTGTGGATCGCAGTTTGAAATAGATCCAGTGGGGAACCGGGACTCACCGTTGCGTAAGCAAGGTCCAATTCGAGGCTTGGTTTCTGGCTATTCAGCATAAGGGGTTCGCTTATCCAGGACTCGTCAATATCCAGAGGTACGCGAGAACAGCACCCGCCTCTGGCTAAACGGCCTTGGAGGGAGCTTACTTAAACTCCGCGCATCTGCCAATATTAGGCACGCTGAAAACAATGCGACTGCTGCTGGGATTTAATGCCTCAGCTCGTCGGTGTTGCTGTGCCGCTGGTCTTAAATGTATCGCTACCCTAACTGACAACGGCCCAGACAAACGTGTGCTGGGATACGAATCACCTTAGACCGTGTATTCTTCCTGAAATTTTGTTCAGTTTTGCCTAGAATGCTTGAAGTTTTGACCTGAATTCTGACCTGAATTCCGACCTGAATCTTGGGGCTCAGCTTCGCTCCAATTGCGAGCGTTTTAGAACAACGAACGACAAAAGGCTGGTTCAAATTCGGGCAGATAATCTGCACAGACAGAGCTTTCCACCGCCTTACCTTCCCAAAGCTCATGGATGGTTTTGGCAGAGGTACCAACCAGGCGGGCTAGAACTTCAGCTGGGATCTCAGTGACGGTAACTGAACCAAAGAAGGCTTCAAAGCTATCGATGAGTTGTTGAGCCCGTAATCTCGGCTGTTGGCGATTGGTGATTTTTTGCAGCCAATGCAACCATTGAATGCGCCGGCTGTAAGCGGCTTGCCGCTCCTGCCTAGACTCCAGGTAGATTAGCTGGGGGTCATTGATTAGCAACACTTGATTGACCCCTTGATCCAAAAAACCACCGAGCGCTGCACCAGGACCGGCAAACTCAGCATGATGCTGCTTACAAAGAATGACGCCACTGCGACGCTGTGGACTGACAGCGATGAGACGATCTAGATTCAGCACAACTGACGCGTCTAGGGAGATGACCTGAGCAGCTCCCGTGGCTTATCAACCACCAGGGTTCGAACTCGTTGCATTTGCTACAAGGTTCTGTAGGAGCCCTAACCGCATCCTAGACGTGAGCTGCTAGCTTGCAAAGCCTGAGATCAGCGATTTGTCTGAATTCACATACTGCTTATATCCGTCTAAACTCTTTGTAAAGCAAGCTTAACCTAGCAACCCTCGAACTCTATAAGGTGCTTTAAAATACAAAGTGGTCAGTACTCAACCGAAACGGCCACTGACGTAGTCTCGCGTCCGCTGATGGCTTGGGGCCTCAAAGATGCGCTGGGTAGGGCCGTATTCAACCAATTGACCAGCACCCGCCTCACCCGCTTTCATGTCGACACTAAAGAAGCCAGTCTGTTGCGCAACCCGAGCCGCCTGTTGCAGGTTATGGGTCACAATCACAATCGTCAGATGCTCCTGAAGCTGCTTGATCAGCTCCTCAATTTTGAGCGTCGCAATCGGGTCGAGAGCCGAGCAGGGCTCATCCATCAGCAACACTTTGGGAGAGACGGCAAGCGAACGAGCGATGCAGAGACGCTGTTGCTGTCCGCCTGATAAACCCAAGGCCGACTGATGCAGCTTGTGCTTGACCTCATCCCAAAGAGCAGCCTGGACCAGCGAGGTCTCAATAATGTCGTCGAGCTTGGCGCGACGGCTAGCCCCATTCAGTCGTGGTCCGTAGGCGATGTTGTCATAGATGCTCATTGGGAAGGGATTGGGCTTTTGAAAGACCATGCCAATCTGAATGCGCAACTGTTGCAGGTTGACCCGCGGCGAATAAATATCTTGGCCGAGGAACTCAACTTTGCCCTGCACCCGCATCGGTGAGTCCAATTCACCAATGCGATTGAGCGACTTGAGGAAGGTCGATTTACCGCAGCCGGAAGGACCAATCAAAGCCGTGACTTGGCGCCTCTGGATCTCCATGTTGACCCCGGTCACCGCCAGCTTTTTGCCGTAATAGATGTCTAAATTCTTTGCGCTTAACATGCCGGTTTACCTCCTGCTTGCGGCCATAGGATTACGAGCAGCCACACGGGAGAGCACGCTAGTAAACAGCACCAAACCAACCAGCAATAGAGAGGCGGTCCAGAGCAGTTCGGTGCGGTTCGGGTCTGGGTCGTTGTAGAAGTTGAAGATCAGCACAGATAGTGAGGCAGTCGGACTGAACAAACCGTCCGTCCACTGGTCAGTAAACAGCGCGGTAAACAACAGTGGCGCAGTCTCCCCTGCAGCCCGGGCCACAGCTAACAGGACACCTGTGACGATGCCTGGTAGCGCCGTTGCCACCACGACTTGCGTTGTCGTTTGAAACTGGGTCGCTCCCAGAGCTACCGCAGCTTGGCGCAAAGAGTCTGGCACCAATTTCAGCGCTTCCTCGGTGGCTCTCACCACAATCGGTAGCATCAGCACCGCTAGTGCCACACTGCCCGCGAAGGCAGAGAACGTCTTTGAGGTATAGACAATCACGGCGTAAGCAAACACACCCATCACAATCGAGGGCACGCCGCTCAAAATGTTGGTAGCAAAACGAATCCAGGCGGCAAGCCAGGTGCCTCGACCAAACTCTGAGATGTAGACCGCCGCCATAATGCCAACCGGCACACTTAGTAGGGAGGCGATCCCGACCATCAGTAAAGTTCCCTGAATGGCATTGCCAAAGCCGTTCGGCTGATCAGTGATTCCGGGTGGAGCCGGTAGGGCGGTAAACGCTTCCAGGCTCAAGTTGGGCAGCCCTCGACGTAAAACCTCAAACAGTACGGCCAGCAAAGGCAACAGCGCCAGGGCCAAAAATAAGAAGGCAAGGACCGTCATGATCCGGTTAAAAAGGACGCGGCCTAACGGCAGGGGCTGAGTGAGGATCTCACTCCCCGACTTACTGTCATCGATCAGGTTAGGGGATTGCATTGATTCTTTGCTCTCTAGGCTCTCTAGACACTTGGTCTAACCAGCCTGCTCAGGTTCGTTCTAATTGGATCGTGCGCACTAGCAATTCGGCAATGATGTTCACCAACAAGGTCAAGCCAAATAAAACCAGTGCCGCGTACATCAGGGCTCCAATGTGAAGCGGCTCGACGGCCTCTCCAAACTGCGTTGCCAACAGCGAGGCGATCGTTTGGGACAGATCCAAAATACTGGGGCTGATCACAGGATTGTTGCCAATCACCATAGTCACGGCCATTGTTTCCCCCAAAGCTCGGCCTAAGCCCAGCATAGTTGCCCCGAGAATGCCCGAAGCGCCTGACGGTAAAAGCACTCTAAAGATGGTCTCCCAACGGGTCGCGCCCAAAGCCATTGATGCACTGCGAAATTCTGATGGTAAGACCAACAGCACATCGCGAGAAATCGCAGCAATCGTCGGCAAAATCATAATCGCCAGCACGATTCCCGCCGTCATCAAGCCAAAGCCGGAAGCAGGTGTACTGAACAGGGGAAACCAACCGAGCTTCTCATTCAACCAGGTTTGAAACGGCAGCAAGAGTGGAATCAGCACGTTGACGCCCCAGAGGCCATAGATCACGCTGGGCACCGCCGCCAATAGCTCGACCATGAAAGACAAGGGAGTCCGTACGGCCCGTGGCAGAAAGTCTTCGGTGAGCACAATTGCTACGCCAATACTGACCGGCACCGCCAAGACTAGGGCAATCAAAGAGCTGACCAAGGTGCCATAGGCCAGGGGCAAAACGCCAAATTTGAGATCCAGAACGTCCCAGTCAGCCGAGGTCAGAAAGCCCAAGCCAAACGCCTGAATGGCAGGCATTGCCCGACTACCAATCACCCCCGCCGTCACCAGCAAGACCCCCACGACAAGCAACGCAAACAGCGCCGTCAGTGAGACAAAGAGTCGGTCCAGGATTCTTCGCAACGAACCGCTAGTGCCAAACTGCACTGGCGCCGACATCGCTCCCTCTGTCATAGGTTGACTACCTGTCTGTTCTGTATTCAGTGAAACTGTATTTAGTGAAAGACTCAGTGAAAAAGTCTGCTCTTATGCTGAGAACCGCCAACCATAAGCACCTTCTACCAGAAGTTAAAGGGGCAACAACTCACTGAATCGTGCCCCTATCTTACGAGTTGATGCCTTAGTTCCCGACCGAGATCGAGTCAGCGGTTTGAATCACCCGTTGTCTCACGGCGCTGGGCACTGTCACGTATTGCAACTGCGGCGCAGTCTGCTGTCCTTGGTTCATGGCATAGCGCACCAGAGCCTTGATAGCGTTGGCTTTATCAGCACTGGGATATTTACGATAGACCAGCAACCAGGTGTAGCCCACAATCGGATAAGCCTCAGCGCCAGCAGGATCTGGTGCAGCTGCCCGGAAGTCAGCGGGCAAGGTGACACTATCTAGACCGGTATCAAATGTCTGCAGCGAAGGCGTAATGTAGCGTCCGGCCTTGTTCTGCAAGACTGCAGAGGGCAAGTTGTTCTGACGAGCGTAAGCATACTCGACATAGCCAACCGAGTAAGGCGTACGGCGAACGGTAGCGGCAACCCCAGGATTACCCTGACCCCTCAACGTGCCCTGAATCCAGCGGGGCGTCGTGCTCGCGCCCACCCGGCCTCTGAAATAGGGATCAACAGCTGCTAGATGGGTCGAGAAAATAAAGCTGGTGCCGCTGGAATCAGCGCGAACCACAGTCCGAATCGGTTGATTGGGCAGGTTGACACCGGGGTTGGTAGAGGCAATCTTGGCATCATTCCAACGTGTGATTTGGCCTGTGAAGATGTCGCTGTAGGCATCACGAGACAGGCGTAAGGGCTGGCTCACCCCAGGCAAGTTATAGGTGACCACGACACCGCCACCGGCCATCGGTAGCGCATGGACGCCGCGACCCACTCGCTGAATTTGCGCACTGGTCATAATCGCGTCGCTGCCCGCAAAGTCAACGGTGCCCGCGATCAGTTGGTTGATGCCACCCCCACTGCCAATGGCTTGGTAGTTAACCCGCGCACCACTGGACCGTCCAAACTCGGAGAACCATCGCTGATAGAGCGGCTGGGGGAAAGTCGCACCAGCACCATTTAACGTAGTACCGCGTTGGGCAACAGCTCCTAGGGTTGGAGCTAGAGCCGCTGTCAGACCAACTAGTGAACCCAACAGGACGCGTCGGGTAATCCGTCTAGACTTAAACATTTTGCTTGCGTTCCTCAACTCTAGCCTCATTAATGCTCCGCCCAGTACATAACGACCGAGACGAACAACTGAGAACTGCATATCAGTTCTCACGCTAGAGTTACTTCATTAAGTGAAGGTAATGAGCAAATTAATATGAGGCCATCAGCAGGCTAAGAATACTAATATTGACTCTATTTTTGTGACAGCTTGCTCAGAATTAGCGCTTCAGCTCAGCTAGATGAGTTCTCTCAACTAACCGCAACCAATGTCTAGTTCTCGCTTACAGCCCATCCTGCCTAACTTGGAGCCTTGTTCAATGTTTCCATTCGCTCTTGGCTTGTATCTAACTCAAAGCCCGACGGTGGCAGGCTTGGTGGTCTGGAGCGTGATGGCGACTGACTCCTTGATTCCAGCGATGGCAACGAGCCCAGCATTAGTGGGTCGATTACCAGTCGACTTAGGAATGGCTAACAAGTTGCAAACTGGATTGCAGGTAACCCTTGACAATCAACTGATCAAGGCCGGAGCGACAGTGGCGATTATCAACAGCGATGGCAGGGTTTGGCTAGGAGCCGCAGGTCTGTCTGACCTGGCAATGAAAACTCGCATGCAGCCCCAAGACCGCCTTCAAGTTGCCAGCATCACTAAAACCTTTGTTGCCACCGTGGTACTGCAATTGGTGCAAGAAGGCAAACTCCGGTTAGACGACCCTATTAACCGATGGCTGCCAACACCACTGGTTAATGACCTTCCTTATGGTCACCAAATCACAATCCGTCAGCTTCTCAACCACACGAGTGGCATTCATGACTACACTGACCCAGACACAGTTTTTGGCAAAAACTTAGTCCCCAATTCTCGTAAGTCCTGGCAGCCCCAAAACCTATTGACCCCAATTAAGGGTCTGAACCCTTATTTTGCACCGGGTACAGTAGGGAAGTGGCGTTACTCCAATAGCAATTACATTCTGCTCGGTCTGGTTGTAGAAGCGATCACGAGTTCCACCCTTGAAACAGAGATCCGCAGACGAGTTTTAGAGCCTTTGAAGTTAGGCGATACTTTTTTCGGTAATGCAGAAGTTATTCCAGGTCGATTAGCGCGTGGCTACTGGGACATCGAACAGCAAGGTGGCCCCACTGATTTGTCTGATGTCAATCTGTCTGCTTACTGGGCTTCGGGAGCAATGGTTTCAACGGCTGCGGACTTAGTTCGGTTTACTGAAGCATTATTTGGCGGGGAATTACTCAAGCCTGACCTGTTAGCCCAAATGACCACATTTGTAGATACCCATGAGGGGGGCGGCTATGGCTTGGGAGTCAGTGCGATCGATACCCCTTGGGGCAAAGCTTGGGGACATGCAGGCAGCCTGTTCGGCTATGAGGCTCTGATGTTATACCTGCCCGACCGTCGAGTTACAGCAGTGGTATTGCTCAATCAGCGTGAGTTGCTTAGTAGCCCTACAATCGACATCTTGGATGCGAGCCTCAGAATTGTATTGGATCCACATTTATCTCTAGAGCCCTAATAGCCTCCTAATAATTAAGCAAAATAGTTCAAACTAACTGATCTAGAGCTTGATCCAAGCCACAAAGAGGCAGTGAAGCAAACTCAGGACTAGTAACTAACGAGAGGTCATGCTCTACCGGATAAGAGAGATTGGCTTCAGCGCGAGTCTTCGTCGCCAGTAGGTCTAAGGGCATACCTAACCGCTCGGCAAAGCCAGCTGCGATTTGCATCCGGTTAACTCGCTGCGGCCCTGCTAAATGCAAGAGGCCTGCTCGCGGTTGTTGTAGGCACTGAGCCAGGGCACGAACAGCATCCGCGACCAACAGAGGCGTGCGAAATTGGTCACTAAAAATTGTGGTTGTACGCCCCGCCTGCCATTCGCTCTCCAGCCAACTCAAAAAGCCCCAGCCTCGCCGTAATAGTAAGCTCAGCCGCACAATTGTTGCTTGTGGATAAACAGCTAGCAACTGTTGCTCAGCCGTCCACTTGGTCTGGCCATAAACTGTGCGTGGTGCTGGCTGGTCAGTGGTTCGATACTGCCCCTGCTCACCATCGAACACCATGTCAGTTGAGGTGAAAATTAGCGGAATCTGCTGCTCACAGGCATAACGCCCCAACACAGCAGTAGCTTCGACATTAGTGCGGTAAGCCAAATCAGGCTGTCGTTGACAGTCAGCCACGCGGGACAGCGCAGCCGCATGCACAATCGCATCGAAGGGCCTTAAAGCCATGAGGTGATCTATCAGCCTTAGCGCTGTCAAATCGACCTCGGCACGACTGAGCGCGACCAACTCGTCCTCAGCCTGAGGCCATTGCTCGATCAGAGCACTGCCCAGCATGCCAGTGGCGCCCGTAATCAAAATACGCATTTTCCGGGATTAGGTTCCAAGCGTTACGGATTCAGGTTAGGTGGTCAGAATAAGCAAGGCAGAGTTTCGCCCCGAGCCTGCCAAAAAGAGGATAAAACAAATGGTCTGGCAACTATTGACTTGGCCTGCTGATGGCTTGATGTGGCTAGCCGAACAGATTCAGGAGCGGGCCGAATCCCAGCTGGATCAAAAAGCTAATCTGCAAAAGGAACTCACTGCCGTTCAGATCCAGTTCGACCTAGGTGATCTTGGCGAAGAAGAGTTCGCTGCTCGCGAAGAGGAACTACTCTTAGCACTTGATGCCATTGCCCAAGCCGAGCAAGAAGCACTGGCTCTAGAAATTCAAGCTGAATAGTCAAACTAGGCAGCCTTGCGTGCATATAGCCTTGGCCTAGCACACCTCTGGAAGAGAGCGCAGGCACAACCCCAAATCGCCCAGCTTCTCCCACAACTGCTCAGAGGTGTAAGGCTTGGCCAGCCAGTCGCAGTCTAGCCAGCAGATGCCCAACTCCTCCAGAAACTGAGGCTGAATAGCCGAGACAAACAGAATTGGTAACTGCACAGGGCGCTGCCGCAGGTGGCGGTACAGTTCCAGCCCGGACATCACTGGCATAGCGATGTCACTAATCACAAGATCAGGTCGAAAGCTAGGCAGTCTTTGCAACGCTTCCTGACCGTTGTTCACACATTGCCACTGGCACTCTAGATGCTTAAGGCTTGCCTCTAGGCACAGCCGGTGTGTATAGCTGTCTTCGACCACCAAAATTCGGTGCATGGGTGTTGACCAACAAGCAGATTCCGAAGGTACGTCTACACCCTTTTATAAATCTACATGGATACCCCGCTTCTGACCTGCCCTTAGACGGAAGGCCATGAGGCAAGGCTTTACAGCCTAAACCCGTAGAGCTTCGCAGTCAAAACGGATACACAAACCAAGAATAGTCTTCCCCAGATCTCATCCATCGCGTAGCATCATAGGACACCTATTTGCAAGTTGCCATCTTGGGAAAAACCATGTGGGCAAAACTGAACAGGGGTGAAAGTTTTTTGCTTTGAGGTTGCAAAGAGCAGGCGTATGGACGACAAACTGATGTTGATGATTCCCGGTCCCACACCGGTGCCAGAGCAGGCGTTGTTGGCTTTAGCCAAACACCCTATTGGTCACCGCAGTGGCGAGTTTTCCAAAGTGATGGCCGAGGTCACCGAGGGGCTCAAGTGGCTACACCAGACCCAAAACGACGTGCTGGTATTGACTGCCAGTGGTACGGGGGCCTTGGAGGCCGGCATTATCAACTTCTTAAGTCCGGGGGACCGAGTGCTCTGCGGAGCCAACGGCAAGTTCGGTGAGCGCTGGGTTGAAGTGTGCACCGCTTACGGCATTCAAGTTGAAACGATCTCTGCTCCTTGGGGCCAAGCCCTAGATCCAGAAGCCTTCCGGCTTCAGCTGGAGGCAGACACCGCGAAGGAAATCAAGGCGGTGATTATCACCCACAGCGAAACTTCTACGGGTGTGGTCAATGACCTGGAAACGATCAACCGCCATGTCAAAGCGCACGGTCAAGCACTGATCATCGTGGATGCTGTGACCAGCCTCGGTGCTATGAATGTACCAGTGGATGCCTGGGACCTCGATGTCGTAGGGTCAGGTTCTCAGAAGGGCTACATGATTCCGCCTGGACTGGGGTTTGTTTCGGTGAGCCCTAAGGCCTGGGAGGCGTATAAGACGGCAAAGTGCCCTCGCTACTATCTGGACCTGGGCAAATATCGCAAAGACGCGGCCAAGAACAGCACCCCTTACACCACACCTGTGAACCTGGTGATCGCGCTACAAACCACCCTACGCATGATGCGGGAAGAGGGACTGGAGCAGATTTTCGCTCGCCACAGCCGTCATCGGGCCGCTACTCGGGCAGCGATTAAAGCCTTGAACTTAGGGTTACTAGCAGATGACGCTAGCGCGGCCTACTCGATTACTGCTGTGCAACCACCTGAGGGCCTGGATGCTGAAAAAATCCGCTCTGTGCTCAAGAAGCAGTTCAGCATCGTCATGGCAGGCGGGCAGGATCACCTCAAGGGCAAGATTTTTCGGATCGGTCACCTGGGCTTTGTGAGCGACCGAGATATTCTAACGGCGATCTCAGCTCTCGAAGCAACCCTACGTGAACTCGGTTATGAAGGGGCAGTGCCCGGTGCTGGTGTGGCGGCAGCTGTACGGGTGCTAGCCAGCTAAGTAGCTTTATTGCTTCAGCTCAGGCTAGCTGAAGTTCAGATCAAGAAGCTCAAATCAAGAAGAGCAGGTCACGAACCTGCTCTTCTTGATGCCTATTCTCTTGTGAATTGATCCTTGTTGGAATTTTCATAGGTCCCAGGTACTTCGGCAGCCGGAGCACATGCAACGTTTCTCAGGCGATGCAACAGTGGCAAGCGGAAATCTAAGCTAACCCTCGAGCCAATCGAAAATGCGCTCCAGTTGCTCTAGAGTGACCAGACCGTACTGCCACAAAATCATCGGCAGAGGACCAGGGTCTTGCTCACGACGACGCATCGCCATAGCAATTGAGTTAGAGGAAAGCGATAATTCTTCCTGGAGGAAGCGGATAAGTTGAGAGGTACTTCTACTGAGTTCCATAAGTTCGGAGGTCATTCTTAAAAAGGGAATAGAAGAGATTTGATATGAACAGTTGAACAGATAGCTAGCTAAATCCTCATCCGAGGGTTCACGGTCTCTGAGAAGCGTTTATAAAACAACCCAGTTTTTTTACGGAACTCACAATGGCTAAGTCAGGCAGAATGCGCTCACCGGACCTATGGCTATAAACCCGGTCCGAGGCCCCAAACCCGACTTCTCAGGTGATGATCTGGAAGCTTGAAGTCAGGATAGGGTTGATCCCCGAGATCAACCTTGTATCTTAAGGGAGAGATCGCCGGATCCTGAAAGCTAGAGTTTGAGGGGTTTTAAGAGTCTGTGAACTTGCCAGTGAACTTTCGGTAAAACTAGCAAAGTAATCAGAAATCGCGTTCCCAGGCTGCCAAGCGAACTAGTTCTGCCTAGCTCTTCGCTAAACCCTCGCCAAACTATAGCCTAAAAGCAGGCTAAAGGCTTAGGGAAAGAGGGAAAGCTTGATTAAACCCTAACCGACAGAATTCTCTACAGAGTCAGCTGACGCTCAGGTGGCTCAAATCCTAGGTGATGCCAAGCTGCAGCTGTTGCAGTTCGGCCACGGGGAGTTCGGTTAAGGTAGCCAATTTGCAGTAGATAGGGCTCGTAAACCTCTTCTATCGTCTGAGGGTCCTCGCCAGTAGCCGCAGCTAGAGTATCGAGGCCAACTGGACCACCATGAAAGGTTTCAATAATGACGCTTAGTAACTTGCGGTCTGTCCAATCCAGCCCGAGCGGATCGACATCGAACAGCTCCAATGCGTCACTGGCGACCTGTTCAGTAATCAGACCAGTAGTTTTCACTTCGGCGTAATCTCGCACCCGTTTTAGAAGACGGTTGGCGATGCGAGGGGTACCCCGTGCTCGTCGAGCTACTTCGGCAGCTCCCTCAAGGTCAATAGTCACGTTGAGCAGTCGGGCAGTCCGTTGCACAATCTCGGTCAGTTCATCAACCTCGTAGAAGCGCAGACGATGAATGATGCCGAAGCGCCCCCGCAAGGGTGAGGTGAGCGCACCTACCCGCGTAGTCGCCCCAATCAGCGTGAAGCGGGCAATCGGAACACTGCGAATACGAGCGCTTTGCCCCTTGCCGATCGTGATGTCGAGCCGGAAATCCTCCATCGCTGGGTAAAGGATCTCTTCAGTCACTCGTGGCAAGCGGTGAATCTCGTCGATGAAGAGAATGTCGCCTGGGGTTAAACTCACCAGCAACCCGGCAATATCTCGGGGGCGTTCTAGAGCCGGAGCGGTGGTGATTTTGATAGCAACTCCCATCTCCTGCGCCAAGATCGTGCTGATCGTGGTTTTACCCAAACCAGGTGGGCCATAGAACAAAAGGTGGTCTAAGGCTTCCCCGCGCGAACGGGCTGCCTGCATAGTGATCTTCAGGACTTCTTTGACGTCCTTTTGACCAATGTAATCCTCTAGCCGCTGGGGGCGTAGGCTCTCTTCCTGAGGATTGTCGCTGCGCTCATCAGCTGCTGCCGTGGGCAGTAGCAGGTCAGCCCCCTTCGCCTTCAGCGACGGAATGGTAGCTGGCTCTGAGGAGGGTCGCTCAGGGTCGGGGGCCTTGGACTGAGAGGAAATAATTGCCATGATTCCCCAAAGTTTAGCAACTCCAAGCTAGATAGTACAGCTGTTCTCTTAGTCTCTTGCCCTAGTAATCTCTTGACCTAGCAGCGTCCAGTGCTTCAAGACCTCCGTTGGGGAACTACTAGGGGCGATGGGCTGGCAGAGGCATGAGTTGTGTTAGCAAGAGTTTGGAGCGCTTTGCTGGTTGGCATTCAGGCAGTGCAAGTCGGGGTTGAAGTGGACGTCTCCGGGGGCTTGCCTGGTATTGCAGTGGTGGGGTTACCAGACGCTGCTATTCAGGAATCCAAAGAGCGAGTCAAAGCAGCGCTGAAGAACTCCGGCTTTGCCTTTCCGATGCGCCGAGTCGTGATTAATCTAACACCAGCCGATTTGCGCAAAGAAGGTCCTTGCTTCGATCTGCCGATCAGCGTTGGTATCTTGGCTGCATCCGAGCAAGCTGATCCACGCTTGTTGGAACAGTACCTTTTCTTGGGTGAGGTGTCATTAGACGGCAGTCTGCGACCGGTTACAGGAGTGTTGCCAGTAGCCGCTGCTGCTCAACGTTTAGGCTTCAAGGGGCTCGTAGTCCCTCTTGATAATGTCGCGGAGGCAGCAATTGTCCAGGGACTGAGGGTATATGGCTTGCGCTCTCTGGCAGAAGTGAGCGAATTTCTAAGTGCACCTGAGCACTTCACTCCGCATCAGCTTTCTGCGAAGCATCCTGACCCGGCAGCTGCCCCTTACGCACCCGATCTAAAAGATGTCAAAGGCCAACAACATGCCAGACGCGCCTTAGAAATTGCCGCAGCAGGCGGACACAACCTGATCTTTGTAGGACCACCGGGCAGTGGCAAAACGCTCCTTTCCCAACGCTTGCCCAGCATTTTGCCGCCTCTGTCATTAGATGAGGCACTGTCAGTGACCCAGATCTACTCAGTGGCAGGCTTGCTCCGCGATCGTGGCAGCCTAGTCAATGAGCGCCCTTTTCGCAGCCCGCATCACTCAGCCTCAGGAGCAGCTTTGGTGGGCGGTGGCAGTTTTCCGAGACCGGGTGAAATCTCCCTGGCCCATAATGGTGTGCTTTTTTTAGATGAATTAACCGAGTTCAAACGGGATGTGCTGGAGTTTCTACGCCAGCCACTTGAAGAAGGCCAGGTTACGATTTCACGGGCTCGACAGTCCGTGGTGTTTCCTGCTCAATTCACCTTGGTTGCTAGCACCAATCCCTGTCAGTGCGGTTACTATAGCGACCCCATCCAATCCTGTACTTGCACTGCACGACAGCGAGAGCAATATTGGGCGAGGCTCTCCGGCCCCTTGATGGATCGGATTGATTTACAAGTCCAAGTCAGTCGTCTCAAGCCCGAGGAAATCACCAGCCAATGCGAGGGCGAGCCGTCCCAAAGCGTTAGGGTGCGCGTACAGCAGGCCCGGGACCGTCAGCAGACTCGATTTGAGGTTGAGCCTGGATTGCGTTGCAATTCCCAGATGCAGACCCGCCATCTCCGCCAGTTTTGCACTATAGACGACACCTCTCGCACCCTACTAGAGGCTGCCATTCGTCGGTTGGGACTGTCGGCACGGGCAACAGACCGGGTGCTCAAAGTCAGCCGCACCATTGCCGATCTGGCTGGGGATGAAATCCTGAAAGCTCACCATTTGGCTGAAGCTATTCAATATCGCACTCTGGATCGCGCTGTGAGTTCTTGAGATCAGCAATAGGCAAGCCAGCAGTTGGTGCTCAGCAACCGCAGTTGGTTTAGGAGCGCAATGTCGTAGAGCGCCTGTATCAAAACAATATTTAAAAATATTAAAGTATTGTTTAGGCTTAGCAAAGCAAAACCTGCTCTTGCAAAATGTGTCTGGTATGACAGCGAATCAAGCCACTTCAAACTTATGCTGCTTTTTCTAATAAGATTCTGTCAAATTGACTTGAGTTATCAAGACTTATAGCATTGTCTCGATTAAACTTGCTTAGGAAAAAGCCAAGAGGGCAGTTGCCTGGACCAGTAGGGACATTGGGTGAATGGCTAGAAGGGCAGCGTGGACAGGCGATTTGCAAGGTTTAAGCCAGCAATATCAACGAACAAAGGCGTTTTTTTGGTTGAGCCTATCCGTTTTTGGCTGCTTCCTCAGCGCTTGTAGCGATACTGAGATTGCTCAAAAAGCAGTTCGGACTGAGCAGGGGACCCAACCCCAAATTGCCATTCCGGAGGAGGTCCCTAAACCTCAGCCACTACCCGTACCTACCCAAGCCAGTAAGGCGAGGGACTTAGGCGACTTCAAGCTCGTTTATGCCTCAGTTGAGAAACCTGAGTATCAAAACCTGGAGCAAGTATTTAAGACATCAGGACAAATCGACTCTCTAGTTGCAGGTCTAAACAAGACATTGGCCCTGCCAACTGACATTACAATCCGCATGACTGATGGCTCTAATTGCTCAAAATCAGGCACTCATTATCGGTTGAGCCAAAAAGAAATTGTCCTCTGTTATCAAGATGCCAGCCGATATGCACAAGAGTTTTCTAAGCACCTGAAATCAGAAGCAGAGATCGCAACCGCCGTCCTTGATGTCAGTAGTTGGGATCTGTTGCACGAGACGGGGCACGCGCTGATTTCGGTCCTACAGCTGCCAATCACAGGCAGAGAAGAAGATGTTGCTGACGAAATCGCAACTCTGAAATTGATAGAAGCTGGCAACGGCTGGGACCAAGCTGCGATGAATGCAGCCAAAGAATTTGCCTATACAGCCCAACAGCAATCGTCAACGAAAGAGCTTTGGGATGTGCATGCCCTGGATCAACAAAGATCCTACAACATCCTTTGTTTTGTCTATGGTAGCAACCCTAAGAAACACGCATCGTTGGTTCAAAAAGGAACATTACCTGAGGCCAGGGCCAACACTTGCGTTGATGAGTACGCTCAGAAAACAGCAAGTTGGAATACATTGTTGTCTGCCTATCTCAAAAATCAAGCTAGGCCGATCACGACTCCTAAATCCTAGTTCTAAGCACAATAAAGTGACTGTTCCTTGACCGCCATGCAGGTAGAAATCACCACCTGGTACCTGGAAATGCTGGCGGCATCTGAGTTGCGTCCTGCACTAACTGCTAAGGATAAGCTCAGTGTCATGCAGGCTGAGGTGCCGCTACCAGAACTGAATCGCTTCTTCTACACAGCAATCGGAGGAGATTGGTACTGGCTGGACCGACTGAGCTGGACCTACCAACGCTGGTTAGATTATCTGAGTCGCCCCGAAGTACAGACTTGGGTTGCTTACCTGTCTGGAACACCAGCTGGCTACATCGAATTGGAAGCTCAGCCCAATCACAATGTTGAGATCGCCTACTTTGGCATTCTGAAACCCTTTGTCGGCCAGCGGATCGGGGGTCATCTGCTCAGCATTGGTATTCAGCAAGCTTGGGCAATGGGAGCCAAGCGTTTGTGGGTCCACACTTGTAGCCTGGATGGTCCTCACGCGCTGAGAAACTACCAGGCTCGTGGGTTTCGGCTTTATCAAGAGAAAGTCTGGGCAGAGGATATTCCTGAAAAAGCTCCAGGTCCCTGGCCCGGAGCTTACTAAACAGTAGGGTCTATCAGCAGGTATCTCTGCCGAATACTCACGCCCACGTAATAAGATGATGGCTCGATGTAGCACATAGGGCACATGGCAGGGTTTCTCGCGATTATTTTGGTGGGATTGGCGCTGGCGCTGCTGCTATTTGAGCTTCAGTACCGGCAGCGACAAGGCAATCAGCTAGAACTTGATACAGGGGACTGGACCTTCGAGCAGATGCAGCCCGAGCGTTATCGGCTCAATGGCCTGTTTACGGCTTACAACCGGACCCGCAAGCTGGAATTAATGCTGCCTCAGGTTTGGGCCGAGGCAACCCTGCTGTCTACCACCAGTTTGGATGGGATTAGCTACAAGCTTTGGGTTACGCCAGAGCATGCTACGGCAGAGGCGCGTCCAGACGGCTACTGGTTCGGCTACATCATCAAAGCTCAGGCCACAACCCGGTTGCGGGTTGATCTAGAGATCCAAGGCCAAGACCTGAGCCAGCTTGATTCTGCCTGGGTTCGTGTGCACTACGTGGTTTACGGCCCTGAAGGGCGTATCTCCAAAACTCGCCATACAGTTGTGCCTCTCAAGTTTCCTAAGCCTCAAGAGGCTCCAGCCTGGCGCGAGACCAGTGCCGGGTCCGTCCTGCCCATCCGCACCCACCTGCTCACCCCCCTGGACACACCGGTTAATATCATTCAGCGCTATGTCAAACCCTATGCCCAAGCTGGGGATGTCATCACTTTTGGCGAGACGCCGATCGCGATCATGCAAAGGCGCTGGCGACACCCGGAAGAGGTCCGTCCAGGCTGGTTAGCGCGCCGAATTTGCTACTATTTCCTGCCCACTTCGAGCTTAGCGACTGCCTGTGGCATGCAAACACTGGTCGATGTCTCGGGAGCTTGGCGAGTACTTTGGGCTTTTGTGGCGGGGGCCTTTGCTAAAAAGTTTTTGGGCAAGCCGGGTATGTTTTACCAGTTAGCAGGGGAACAGGCTCCCCTTATTGATGATGTCACCGGCACACTCCCTCCTTACGACCAGTTCATTGTGTTGGGACCGGACCAACCCGATGCATTGGTCGACCAGGTCAAGACCGAGACTGGTTTGGAGGCTGCTATTGTCGATGTCAACGATCTGAAAGCAGTTAAGATATTGGCAGCAACGTCTGGTGTTTCCAGATCTCTGTTGACCCAGGCGCTGATCGATAACCCAGCTGGCAACGCCGCTGAGCAGACGCCTATCGTCCTGATTAGACCCAAGACCGAAAGCTCAGGAGCCTGAGCGGTGCCCTCATCCCCCGCGACACCATGACCCAGACCTTGCCACCTGAAGCTGAATCACCCAAAGTCGAAGTTGTGGTGCGTCCTGTGCAACACCGGGATTTGGAAGCCGTCGAACGCTTGCTCCTGGAAGCATTTGAGACAGACTATCAACGGCGCTCCATCGACTTTAGCCGTCAGTTGCGTCGGGTTCGACGTTGGTTTGCACCGCTCAAAGTGTTGAGCTGGTTGCCAGGGCGCTTTCAGCATTTCTTCTGCACTCAAGTTGCTGAGCAGGCTGGGCAAATCGTTGGGGTTATTCAGGTTTCACCGTTTAACCGCAGCCACAGCACTTGGCGGGTTGATCATGTTGCCGTGGATGTTCTATCGAGAGGCAAGGGCATTGGCAGCCGTTTGTTGCGCCACTGCTTCGAGAACTTTTGGCAAGCGCGGACCTGGTTGTTAGAGGTTGAGGTCAACAACAAGTCAGCGATGAGCCTCTACCGTGAAAACGGCTTTCAACCTTTGGCTCAGATTACCTACTGGTCACTATCCCCGGAATTGCAGGAGGAGTTGCGGCAGCATCAGCCCGATTTGCCGAACCTGCTACCCGTTAGCAACGCGGATGCACAGCTGCTGCATCAGCTTGATACAGCGGCCATGCCACCTCTAGTGCGCCAAGTTTATGACCGCCACATCGACGACTTCAAGCTCAGCCTGATTAGTTTAGTGCTGGAACTGGCGCGGCAATTAGTCAGCCGCACTGCGATTGTCAGTGGCTATATCTACGAGCCTCAGCGGAAGGCTGCGATTGGGCATTTTCATCTGCGTCTATCGCGCAATGGGACCCAGCCGCACATGGCCCAAATGACGGTTCACCCAGCCTATACCTGGTTGTACCCAGAGTTAGTGGCACAGATGGCGCAGATTACAGCAGGGTTGCCACCGCAACAGTTACAACTCGCCTCTACAGACTATCAACCTGAACGGGAAGCCTACTTAGAGCGAGTTCAAGCGGACCGGGTCGAGCACACGCTGCTGATGTCTCGCTCAGTCTGGCACAAAGTCCGCGAGTGGAAGCCCGCAGCCCTTGAAGGCTTGCAGTTGGCTAGCGTGATTCCTGGATTCCAACCTGCCCACAAGCCTGTGCCAGGTCGGATTGAAGCAGAGCCAGCCGTTCAGCCAGTTCCCCTCAAGCTGAAAGTTCATCCCCGTAACTCCAAGGGGGATGGCCCCTCCCAAAGTCCAGCGAGTTAAGCACCCGTGGTTTCTGCCTTGGGCTTGGATATCGGACGAAAGCGAATCGGCGTGGCTGGTTGCGATCGCACCGGCCTCATTGCCCATGGCTTGATGACTCTTGAGCGGCGCTCCTGGGCTCAGGATGTGGCTCAGCTGCAAGCGCTGGTGAAAGAGCGGCAAGTCGAAGTGCTAGTTGTGGGCTTGCCGTACCAAATGGATGGCTCCTTAGGTTTTCAGGCGCGGCAAGTGCAAAAGATTGCCCGAGGACTGTCTCAAGCGTTGGCTCTACCATTGGAATATGTGGATGAGCGGTTGACCTCTTTTCAGGCTGAGCAGTTGCTATTGGCAGAAAATCGGTCACCTTCGCGCAATCGAGGCTTAATTGACCGTAAGGCAGCGTGCCTGATTCTGCAACAATGGTTAGACCAGCGCCGTTTGCAAGCAGGAGAGGAGAGTCGCAATCCATGACCGATCCAGTCAAGGTGGACGGGGATGATATGTCCGATGAGACCATCCTGTACCTGAAGGACGAAGCCGGACTATCGTTGCCCTGCTATGTCGAGCGCGCCTTTGAGATTGACGGCGACGACTACGTTCTGCTCCAGCCCGTTGACTATCCAGTCCAGATCTTTGCCTGGGAAGCAACTGATGAAGATGAAAACACTCTGGCGGATCTTGAAGATGATGAATTAGCAGAGGTGTTCCCTACGGCCCAAGCGGTTTTGGCTGAGCAAAACCTGACGCTCAAGCGAACCGCTCACACCTTAACCGTTGATGGGGATATCGCCGAGCCTGAAGAGGAAGATATCTTTTCTATAGAAACCGACGAGGACAGCGATGTCGAAGGTGAGTTTCAGAAACTAGCTAGCTTCTTTCATGAGGAACAGGAATACGCAGTTTTCACTGCGCTTTCCCCACTGCTGTTCTTTGCTCGTCTAAAGAACGCTACTCAGGTAGACTTGCTCTCGCCTGAGGAGTTCCAGAAGATTCAGCCGATGCTGGCCATGATTGAAGACAGCCTGTTTGATGACGAGGACGAATAGTCGGTAGTCCTTGATCAGGTCTCTAGCCCCAGCGTCTGCCGTGAGTGTCTCTAGAGTCAAAACAGGTCCCTTTTTCCGGTTCCGTTGGTTCTTCTATGGGCTGCTGTTGCCCGCAACCCTGCTATTTAGTAGTTGGCAGGGTTGGCTTTGGTGGTCGTGGGCTACGGCTCCAGCACAAAGTAGTGCTGCCTCCCCCGTGCGTTTTCAGGTCCCACCAGGATCAGGTACAGCAGCAGTCGGCAGGCAACTGGCAGCCACTGGGGTCATTCGCTCTCAACTAGCTTGGGATCTGTGGCTGCGCCTATTGGCGCTGCGGCAGCCCTCGGGCAGCATCCAAGCAGGCGTATATGACCTGTCACCCACCGCACCCTTGTCTGATGTAGCTGCCAAGCTCTGGCAAGGAGAGGTCGTACCCAACGAGTTCACCGTGCCTGAAGGTTGGTCAGTTCGGCAGATGGCCGAGTCTTTTCAGGCACAGGGTTATTTCTCACAGGAGGCTTTTCTAGACGTTGCCCTTAGTCCGCCGACACCAGAACTTTATGCTGCCTATCCTTGGCTGCCCGAAGGGCTAGATCGGCTAGAGGGCTTTCTTTACCCAGACACCTATCAGGTGTCTGGAGAAGTAACCCCTGAAGGCGTGGTTCGCCAAATGTTGGACCGCTTTGCTCAGGTTGGCTTGCCGTTGTATCAAAAGTACACGCAGGCGCAGGGCTCTGAAGCCATGTCTCTGCGGGATTGGGTGACACTGGCGAGCATTGTTGAAAAAGAAGCTGTGGTGCCCGAGGAGCGATCAGTGATCGCTGGCGTCTTCCATAATCGTCTGGTGCAAGGCATGACGTTGGGAGCTGATCCAACTGTGGAGTACGGGTTCTCAGTGCGCCAAACGCCCGATAAACCTCTAACCTTGGAACAGGTGCAAACTGCCAATCCCTACAATACCTATCTGAATGTAGGGCTGCCGCCGACCCCGATTGCTAGCCCTGGACTACCTAGTCTGGAAGCCACACTTTATCCACAGGCTACAGAGTACCTGTATTTTGTGGCCCGCTATGATGGCACCCATGTCTTTAGTCGTACCTTGCAAGAGCATGAAGCGGCTCAGATCGCTATTCGTACGGCTCAAGACCGCAAACCGACATCGGTTCCGCCTAAGCGCCCTTAGAGAGCTTGCTTTGAGTTTCCTTTCGTGAATGTCTATGGCTGCTGTTTCCGCCTCTTGGCGTGATTTGATCAAACCGGACTTAGTTCTGGGAGGGACAGTTCTAGATCTGACACCAGAGCTCCTGCATCGCCATCGGTTAGCAGGGATGGTTTTGGACGTTGATGACACGCTCGTGCCCATGTCATCGTCCGAGGTGACTGCCGAACTGGGAGAGTGGCTTGCTCAAACCCGGCAACTGACTACCCTCTGGCTGGTGAGTAATAATCCCAGCTCAAACCGCATTGGTCGCATTGCCGCAGCACTCGATCTGCCTTATATCCACGGAGCGGGTAAACCCTCTCGACGCAAGTTACGACAGGCGGTTGGCGCAATGAACCTGCCCCCCCATCAAGTCGCAATGGTTGGCGATCGTTTGTTTACCGATGTGCTTGCTGGCAACCGCCTGGGCTTGTTCACTATTTTGGTAGAGCCAGTGGTGTCACCAACCTCTTTGCTAGGTAAGCACACCCTACGCAGCCTGGAAATCTGGCTGTCGCAAGCGATCAACCGACCAGCTTAACTTTTGGGCTCAAGCGCTAGATTCGAACTATACGATCCTTCATAAATCTCCAGGAAGCTAGAAGAAAAATATAAAGAAAAGATTATGCAAGTAAGGATTCTCGGACAACTCTGGCATTCTAGATTTAGATCAACGGGGGTCAGCCTAGATAAAGACCTTCAACATAAATCCGCTATAAATACGGCAGGGAGTGTTGGGTTCCACACAAAGGGGAGCTTGGCACTCTTTGTCATGTTTGGATGATTAATTAGTTTGAGTCTCAGGCAATTGGCTATTGCTGCCCTAACCCTGTTTACAAAAAAACTAGAAGCGGTCGCCAACCCAGTTCTTTAAGTGCATTTGCTATCTTCAGTGGCTTGTCATGAGTCTGACTTTGGTTGTCAAAATTGGTACCTCTAGCCTGACTCAGCCCGATACAGGTGACTTGTCACTGTCCAATTTAGCCCGGCTGGTCGAGGTGCTCACCCAACTGCGTCGTAGTGGGCACCGGGTCGTTTTGGTCTCTTCCGGCGCAGTGGGGGTAGGCTGCGCGCGGTTGGGGTTGCTAGAGCGCCCACGCACTATTGCCATGAAGCAAGCCGTAGCGGCTGTGGGACAGGGCCGCCTGATGCGGGTCTACGATGACCTGTTCACCATCCTGCGCCAGCCTATTGCTCAGGTATTGCTGACGCGAGCTGACTTGATTCAACGCAGCCGTTATGTCAACGCTTCTAATACCTTTCATGAGTTACTGCGTTTAGGCGTGATTCCAGTTGTCAATGAGAACGACACAGTAGCGGTAGATGAGCTGAAGTTTGGCGATAACGACACACTTTCGGCGCTGGTCGCCAGCTTGATCGAAGCAGATTGGCTATTTTTGCTTACGGATGTCGACCGGCTCTATTCTGCTGATCCTCGCAGCAACCCCGATGCTCGACCAATCACCTTAGTCAGCCGCATGGACGAACTCAAGGAGTTCAAAGTGGAGGCTGGCGGTCAGGGAACGCGCTGGGGCACAGGGGGAATGGCGACCAAAATTGCAGCCGCCCGCATTGCGACAACCGCGGGGGTGCGTACCGCGATTACCGAAGGTCACAAGCCTGAGAACATTCAACAAATCCTAGCCGGTGAACCATTAGGCACCCAATTTGCTCCCCAACCTAAAGCATTTAACTCCCGTAAACGTTGGATTGTTCACGGGCTGGTTCCGGTTGGCAAGTTGCTCCTCGATGCAGGGGCCGTCCGGGCAGTGCGAGATCTGGGTAAGTCACTGTTAGCGGCAGGCGTCATCAAAGTCACAGGCAACTTTCGTAGCCATGAGGCGGTACAACTGTGTGATGAGCAGGGGTGCGAAATTGCGCGCGGCCTGGTGAACTACACCAGTGAAGAGCTACAGAAAATCTTGGGCCGCCATTCCGATGAAATTCCAGAACTGTTGGGCTACGCGGGGGAGGAAACAGTAGTACATCGCGATAATTTAGTTGTAAGCACCGTCAGCTCCTAAAGCTTGTTTGGAGCCAGATTTCGTTTTCGTAACTCAATCAAGCTTCTAGTTGGAGCCTGGCAATTAGTTGGGCCTAGTAAGAAGATAGCCAACGTAATCTCAAATGCCATGCTCAAAAATTGCCAGGAGGCCGAACAAGATAAACAGACCCCCACCACAGAAGAGAATCACACGCTCGGAAATACGACCAGCAACCCACTTGCCACCTAACACGGCTAAACCAGAGCAAAAGCCATGACCGAAAATTGCCCCTGCCGCCACCCCCACTGGATTATGGGCAGCCGCAAGAGCAACCGTGGCAATTTGGGTGCGATCTCCCCATTCCGCTAGAAAAATCAGGACAAAAGACTCTAGAAGCGGTGCAAGCCAAGCAATTTTAGGTAAGCGGTTTTCTAGAGCTTGAACTTCTTCTAGATCTTCGGCCTCCAAGTGGGCTGCGATATTAGGCTGCATCTGGGCTGCCTGAACTAACAGCAAACCGCCGAAGCCCAAGAACAGTGCAACGATCCCCCAATGCACTACAGCCGCAGGCAGCAAATCGAGAAATTGCCCTGCCACCGCTGCGATCACAGTCTGCACAGCCAGCGCCAATATCACTCCGGCAAATACCAGCCAGCGTGGATAGCGCATGGCAAGTAGCATCGCCAGCAGAAACGACTTATCCCCCAGTTCTGAAACCAGGATTAGTAACAGCGCGTTGGTAAAGCCTTCAAGCATCAGGTTCTCCTAGGGGCGGCATCATGCCCGTTGGAGAACTGGCTCCGTCAATCAAGACTTCACCAAGTTCAACACAACGGGTGTGAACTCAGTGAAGGTCTCGCTTGCGAAGCTGAGCCTAAGCTCGATTCGTCATCAGGACCAGGCGTTTAAGCCAGCATGTTGATCCAGATGGGCCAGCTAGCGTAGAGCTAAGTCTGGCAGCTACTCCCCTTCATGGCTGTGAGTATACTACTTGGCTTAGATTCTGTCGATTGCAGTTGCCACTCTTTCAAGCTCTGCTGACATGACCTAGAGATAGGCAGGTACCGGTCAGGTCTTTAGCCAGTTATGTGAGCGTTGCCCGAGGGAACGATACAAGCATCAGGGTTTAAGAACTAGGGTGCAATGGAACTAGACATCGTACGGCTATTTGAGGCATGCAATCCCAGCAAGACGCTTATGGCTGAGCGGGAGGAAGATCGCCAATACTACATCGACTTTTCGCCCGTGCGCGGCGGCAAAATTATCAGGACTTTAGGCCGGACCGTCACCCTCTCTCCAGATAAGCCTACCTGCCAGCTTTTCACCGGTCACATCGGTTGTGGTAAATCAACCGAATTGTTTCGACTCAAAGCAGAATTAGAGAAGCAAGGTTTCCATGTCGTCTATTTTGAGTCCAACGAGGACCTAGATATGGGCGACATCGATATCACCGATATTTTGCTAGCCATTGCCCGCCAAGTCAGCGAGAGTTTAGAAACGCTCAAAATTAGGCTGCGTCCCAAATATTTCAGCAATCTTTTTGAAGAAGTTGCTGATTTCTTGAGAACACCTCTCGATTTAAATGCAGAGGCAGAACTGTCGTTGGGCATCGCCAAAATCACGGCTAAGACGAAAGATAGCCCTAAGCTTCGTAACCAGCTCCGGCAATACTTAGAGCCAAGAACGAAAGGCATCCTCACTTCAATTAATGAAGAACTCTTAGGCCATGCCAATCAGGAATTGCGACGCCAAGGCAAAAAGGGTCTAGTTGTCATTGTTGATAATTTAGATCGGGTTGATGTCCGTCCAATGGCTTCTGGTCGAACACAACCAGAGTATTTATTTGTCGATCGGGGTGAACAACTGGGCAAGTTGAATTGCCACGTGGTTTACACCATTCCACTAGTGCTCATTTTCTCCAACGAACTAGGGGTTATTCAGAACCGCTTTAGCGGCGTCACTCCTGTAGTTCTACCTATGGTGCCGGTTCAGTTTCGCGATGGACGCGAATGCCAGGAAGGCATGGGACTGCTGCGGCAGATGGTTTTATCTAGGGCTTTCCCTCGGGTTGATGCTGGAGAGCGGCTCTCGCTATGCACCGAGTTATTTGATAGTGCAGAAACTCTAGATCGGCTCTGCCGAGTAAGCGGTGGTCATGTGCGCAATTTACTAGGGTTGCTGTACGGTTGCATTCAACAGGAAGATCCTCCCATTTCTCGCACCGTGTTAGAGGAAGTGATTCGTGCTGATCGAGACAATCGCACAGCCTCAGTCATGGATGACGAATGGGAACTGTTGCGGCAGGTGGTGCAGCAACAGAGTGTGGCCGGCGAGGCTGGACACGAACGGCTGTTGCGTAGCATGTTCGTGTTTGAGTACCGGGATGATCAAGGTCGCTGGTTTGGGGTTAATCCGATTCTGGCTGAGTCCAATCGGTTTAAATTTTGCCTGAATTAATATGGCTGAACTAAGCCGCTCTGAAGCCATTCTGGCCCGTAACGAACAGTCGCTAAAGACGCTCATTCGTTCGATCCGGCTGTCTCAAGGTCGATTTGCGCTTATTTTAGTCCGCTGCAACTACAGCAACCTGCGGCAGAAGCTCATGGAGCGCCTGCACCAGATGTGCCCAGTGGCAATTCAAGAAATCACTCTCAGTGCGCCAACCCAAACTCTTTTCACAACTGTCCGCTCAGCCGTCGGTTCGCAGCAGCCTCCGGCTGTAGTGGTGTTGGGTTTAGAGTCGGCGATCGGTCAAGATCCTGCACCAGCAGTATTGTTATCGACCAATCAAGTGCGCGATGAATTTCGTCGCCATTTTCAGTTTCCTCTGGTCCTCTGGCTCAATGATGATGGTCTCAAAAAGCTGATTAAGTGTGCCCCTGATTTCAATAGCTGGGCGGCTCCTCCTATTGAATTTCTGGCCTCAGCCGAAGAGCTGATTACTGGCCTCCGTAACAACGCCGATCAACTATTCACCAAGATTCTCACAGCAGGTTCAGGCAGATTCGTTCAAGATTCGGCCCTGGAAATCGAAGCAGGTTCACGTCGCCGCTTTGAATTAGAAACGGCTTTGAACGATTTGCGCCAGTGGGGAGAGACTCTAGAGCCAGAATTGGAAGCCAGCCTCCAATTTGTCTTAGGGCGAGATGCTTATGCAGAAGCCCGTATGGAGGAGGCGCGGCAATCCTACGAGCGCAGCTTAGCATTCTGGCAACACAGTCGTTACTTGGAACGACAGGGCGTCCTGCTATTTTATTTAGGTCTGTGGTGGCTGAAGCACGCTGATTTACATCGATCTGAACAACGCTCAGCTTGGAGGGCTGCGCAGAAGTATTGCCAGCGCTGTGTTGCAGTTTTTCAAAGAGCAAAGCGTCCTGACTTAGTTGCTAAATTCGTTAACGGCTTAGGCGAAGTTCTGCAATATTTGGGCAACTGGAACGAGCTAGAAGCTCTGACTACCCAAGCTCTAACTTTGCATGAACTCTATCGAGATTGGCCTAGGCTAGCGCAGGATTACGGCTTCCTCGCGGAGATTGCCTTGGTGCGTTCGGCCTGGATGGAGGCCAAGCTCTACGCCGAAAAGTCATTGCAGATTTTGGCCGAAGCAGAGCAGGCTGAGCCAGCCGACAGCACTTATAGTACTCCTGAACATCAAGCAGCGGAGCTCGCTTGGGCTCGGCAATATCGGCAAGGGTTATATCGACTTTTATTGGCTAGAGCCCAGGAGCAATTTGGACAGCTTACAGAAGCTGAGACGAATTTAAAAATAGCGCAGGCAGAGACACAGCATCAATACAATCCACCGCTTTACATTCGCATTCTGGAGATGCTGCGCTCGCTCCATTTTGAGCAAGGACAATATTTTGAAGCCTTTCAACTTCGGCAAGAGCAGCGCTCGATTGAGCAGCAATACGGCTTTCGTGCTTTTGTGGGTGCTGGGCAGCTTCAGCCCAATCGCCAAAAGCTGGATCCAGCCCTTCCCGGCACGAGTCTTACCAATCAAGAAATTGCTGCCTCTGGCCGCACTCAAGATGTTAATCGCCTGATTGAGCGTATTGGACGCAATGACTTTTCCATCACCGTCATCCACGGGGAATCGGGCGTGGGTAAAAGCTCAATTGTTAACGCAGGACTAGCGCCAGTACTCCGTCAGGGGGCGATTAATGGCCGCGATGTACGTCCCGTCGTGCTGAGGAGCTACACGGACTGGAAAGGTTTACTGGGCGATTTGCTGCATGTGGAGCAAGAACCCCCAGTGCAAGAACCCTCATCGTCAAGAGCGCCTACCTCTAAAGCGACAATGCTTCTCAAGCAACTCGGTCAGAATGGCGAGCAAAACCTGCTTACTGTTCTGATTTTTGATCAGTTTGAAGAATTTTTCTTTATTCGCAATACACCTGCTCAGCGTCATGAATTTGTTAGTTTTTTAAGCGCTTGCCTTAAAATTCCATTTGTCAAAATCATTTTCTCATTGCGCGAAGATTACCTGCATTATTTGTTGGAATTCGAACGCAATAGTGGCTTGCAGGAAATTGATATTCTAAGTCGTCAAAACCGCTATCCGTTAGGCAACTTCTCACCCGATGATGCCCGTTCGGTCATTGAGAACCTGGCTCAACGAGCTCAGTTTTATTTGGAGCCAGCACTAGTCGATGAATTGGTGTGGGATTTAGCAGGTGACTTAGGTTCGGTTCGCCCAATTGAGTTACAAATTGTTGGCGCTCAATTACAGGCTGAGAATATTGTTACCTTGGCCCAGTATCGGCGGCTCGGTCCTAAACAGAAACTAGTAGAGCGCTCACTACGGGAAATTGTTCAAGCCTGTGGCCCTCGTAGCCAGTTTGCGGCGCAACAGGTGCTGTTATCGCTGACTAATGCCAATGGCACCCGCCCACCCAAAACCCGCGAGCAATTAGCGGATGAGCTGGCTTCAGAAGCAGACCAACTCGATTTAATTCTGGAAATTCTAGTGGGCTCTGGCCTCATTTTCCTACTGCCTGAGGTCCCAACTGATCGCTACCAACTCGTGCATGACTACTTAGTCCCTGTGATCCGGCGACAAGGAGAGGCAGGCTCTCTAACCGCGATGGTGGAACTGCGCAAGAAAGAGAGTGAAACGCTAATTTCCAGCGCCAAGGCCCTGTTTCAGGCCAACAAACAGCTGGAAGCGCTCCTAGCAGCCGTTAAGGCAGCACACCAGGTACGCTGGCTTACTGAAATGCGGACCAATATCCCTAGCTCCACGCTGGGTGCATTACAGCAGATTGTGTATGAGACTCAGGAGCGCAATCGCTTAGAAGACCATAGCAGCGCAGTTTGGGCGGTGAGCTTCAGTCCTAACGGTCAACTACTCGCCTCCGCCAGTTGGGACTCAACGTTGAAGCTTTGGGGAATGGATGGCGCCCTTATATGCACGCTGACAGGGCATACGGACCGTGTGTACGACGTGTGCTTCAGCCCCAATGGAGAGTTATTGGCCTCGGCCAGTTGGGACAAAACCATCAAGCTCTGGAAACTCGATGGCACTTTACTGCAAACACTCAGCGGTCATGGCAGCTATATCAACAGTCTGAGTTTCAGCCCAGACGGTGAGTTGCTAGCCTCGGCTAGTTGGGACAAAACCATCAAGCTCTGGAAACTGGACGGTAGCTTACTCAACTCCATCAGCGGTCATGCAGATGGAGTTCGCTGTGTCTGCTTTAGCCCAGATGGTCAAACCCTGGCTTCCGCAAGTGCTGACCGAACGGTGAAACTCTGGAACTTAGATGGTCGCTTGCTACGCACCTTTAATGGGCACACAGACCGAGTCTACAGTGTTAGCTTCAGCCCAGATGGCCAAACCCTGGCTTCCGCAAGTCGAGATCGAACGGTGAAGCTCTGGACCTTAAAGGGTGAATTGCTACGTACCCTCGATAGCCACGGCGGCGGTGTCAATAGTGTGGGCTTTAGCCCCAACGGTCAAATGATTGCTTCCGCCAGTGCTGATGGGTCAGTGAAGCTTTGGAGTTATGGCGGTAGCCTGCTGAACAGCTTCAATGGACACGGCGGCTGGGTTACAGACGTTAGCTTCAGTTCTAGCCGCCCAATTCTGGCCTCCGCCTGCGACGATGCCAGCATCAAGCTCTGGAGCTTAGATGGACCTTTGGTGCAGACCTTCGAAGAACACGAAGACAGCGTTTGGACAGTAGGTTTCAGCCCAGATGGTCAACTGCTCGCTTCGGCGGGAGCGGAGGGCACCGTTCAGCTATGGGGCACCGAGGGCCAGTTGATCAATACCCTGATAGGACATCACGGCGAAATTGCGGAAGTGAGCTTTAGCCCAGATGGTCATCAGTTAGCTTCGGCAGGGGCAGACAGCACTATCAAGCTATGGTCTACAGAGGGTCATCTTCTTAGAACATTGACAGACCATTATGGTTGGGTACACAGCATCAGCTTTAGCCCGGACGGAGAGCTGTTGGCTTCTGGTGGTGACGATAAAACCATTCGGATCTGGAGCGCTGAGGGAAACCTGCTCCAGGTTCTTAAAGGTCATCAGAGTTGGGTACACAGCGTCAAGTTCAGCCCAGATGGAGAGTTTTTGGCCTCAGCTAGTGCGGATCGAACCATCAAGCTGTGGCGACTAGATGGCCAACTGCTGCGGACCCTCAAAGGTCACCAGAGTTGGGTCCATAGTATTAGCTTTAGTCCAGATGGTGAACTCCTCGCTTCGGCCAGTGCTGATGGCAGCGTGAAGCTTTGGTCGGTGGAGGGGCAGTTGCTGAAAACCTTCAAGGGAAACAGCCAACGAGTTTTAGCGGTCAGTTTCAATCCCAACGGCAAAACGTTAGCTTCTGCAGGTGTTGACAAAACTGTTCGCTTGTGGACTTTGGAGGGCACTCTACTGAAAACGCTCACCGGCCATAACCATTGGGTGACTGGGCTGAGTTTTAGTCCTGATGGTGCCCAGATTGCTTCAGCTAGCGCGGACCACAGCATTAAGTTGTGGAATGCAGAGACGCTGGATTTTGGTGGACTGTTGAGCCGAGGGTGTAGCCATCTACGGGACTATCTGAGGACTCATCCCAAAGTCAGTACTGATGATCGCCAGCTGTGTAATTGATGTCATTGGTCTTAGTACCACTGGCATTGGTGTCATTACCTGTGCAGTTGAATTACGGACTTGGACAGAATCGATGTTTGTAAAGCTGCTCTGTTGTCAATGTACTGGTCGCCCCTTAGGGGAAGTGATTAGGATGGATCTGACTCATGCCTGAGAGAAGCCAGCCCATGCCCCCTGAGTCTTTTGTGGCTGTTCAGCCAACCTTTGACCAGATCGAACAAGAACTGGGAGCAGGCATGGTTCCCCGGATCTTTCGGCTCCTGGAGTCCCAACCGGACTTACTTAACCATCTTTGGGGCCAGTTCCGAACGGTGGTGTTGCAAGGACACTTGCCTAGGGTGCTCAAGGAAATGGTGGGTTTGGTTGTGGCGAACGCCACCCATTGTGAATATGTACGGGTTGTCCATCTGCACAGCCTGACCCTGCAAGGAGTTGACCAGCAGGCACTTCAAGCGGTTAGCCAAGGTAACTACGAAGCCTATGGCATTAGCCGCATGGCTCGGGGTGCGCTCAACTTCGCCTCAACCGCCGTGGCCACTCGTGCTGCCTACGCCAACCCAACCGAGGGAAACTCAGGGCCAAGCTGGGAGCAGTTGCGTACCTCAACAGCTCAGGCTTTGGCTAGTATTGGCTTAGAGGCCGAGGAGCAGCTTGAACTCGTGGCCACCGTGGCCCTGTTTGAGCAAATTTGTACAGTTGCCAATCTCTTGTCACTAGATCCTAGTCAGCCCTGAGGGGAAAACCTGCTTTCCAGCAGTTGTGAGTAGGACACTCTTCCAAAGCCAGCTCGAGCCTAGACCTCTGTGGATCCGTCGCCTAATGCTTCTATAACCGGGGAATCGCTCTGGTTGCTTGCAGAGTTAGCAGGCGAATTCAGTACGGCAGTTGATCTTGAGGGCTTGCAACAAATCCTTAGCCGTAAATTGCGCTGGCTCTTCGATTTCGACCGTTGCACATTAGCGATTCGAGTTGAGCCAGACGATGATCGCTATTGGTTGGTGGATGTTACTGGGCCAGAACAATTCAAGCAAAAACCGGCACAAAGATTGCTGATGGACGCTGGTTGGCCAGGCCAGGTTTTTCGAGAAGCAAAGCCTTATTTCGTAACTGATGTAAAAAACCTGCCACTAGAGCAAACCCCAATAGCAACAACTGACAACGGTATCTGTGATGATGCCCGTTCGCTCATGTTGCTGCCGCTCTGCTTTGGCAATCAAATAATTGGCAGCTTAAACTTTAGCTCTAAAACGGCTCATGCCTATTCGATAATTTGGCGCAATCTTGCCAGTTTACTAGTCGCTCAGCTTGCAGGCCAGTTGGGCTCTATTTTGGCCCATGAACGGACTAGCACAGCGCTCTATGCCTTGCAACAGTTTCAGCTTCAGGTACAACAACAGACAGAGCGAGAACGCTTGTTGGGAGGGATTGCTCTGCGCATTCGGCAATCCTTGGAGCTTAGCGAAATCCTCAAAGCGATTGTGCGTGAAGTCCGCCAGTTTCTCAATACTGACCGGGTAGTCATTTACCAGTTCAACCAAGATTGGGAAGGACAAGTCATTGTTGAGGAAGTCATGAGCCCTTGGCCTTCAACCCTTGGTGATACTGGTCAAGACAATTGCTTCAGCCAAGAGTACGCCCATCTATACGCTAGTGGACGCGTGCGTGCCATCTCTGATATTGATGCGGCTGGCTTAGATACCTGCCATGTGAAGTTTTTGCGTAGCCTGAAGGTCCGGGCTAACTTAATTGTGCCAATCTTGATCGGCTCTCGCCTCTGGGGCCTCTTGGTCGCTCATGAGTGCAGTGCTGCTCGGCTTTGGCAGGACTCAGAAATTGACTTGCTACAACGTTTGGCCGATCACATTGGCATTGCCATTAGTCAGGCTGAACTTCATGCGCAAATTCAAGCTTCAGCAGCACAATTCCAGGGTCAGGCAGAAAGATTGCGAGCGACACTAGAGGAGTTGCAGGCAGCTCAGACGCAGCTTATCCAGAGCGAAAAAATGTCAAGTCTGGGACAGATGGTAGCGGGGGTAGCCCATGAAATCAACAATCCGATTAACTTCATCCATGCCAATTTGCCCCACGCGCAGGAGTACGTTGAGATCCTAGAGCAAGTTATTGCTACCTATGCTGCTCGCAGTCCGGAGCCGCCAGCAGAAATCGTTCGATTAAATAACGAGTTTGAGCTAGATTACATTCGCCAAGACTTTCCCAAACTGCTGAAATCAATGCGGGAAGGAACAGAACGAGTGCGGGATATTGTGCGCACCTTACGCAACTTCTCCCGTCTGGATCAGGCTCAGCGTAAATCAGTCGATCTGCATGAAGGTTTAGAGAGTAGTCTGCTGCTGCTGCAATACCGCTTCAAACCGAGCGTTAAATTGACGCGCCGTTACAGCGCTTTGCCACTGGTCGAATGCTACGCCGGTCAGATCAACCAGGTCTTTATGAACTTGTTGAGCAATGCCCTTGATGCAAGTGTTGATGCAGGTGCTGATTCGGTCGAGCTAACCGTTACAACCCTATGGAGCGAGCCGGATTGGGTTAGCATTGCCATTCGCGATAATGGTCCTGGTATTCCAGCTGCCATTCGCGATCGCATTTTCGATCCCTTTTTCACCACGAAGGAAGTCGGCAAGGGCACCGGGCTTGGCCTATCAATCTGTTACAAAATTGTTGTCGAGGAACACAAAGGAAGAATCGAGTGCTTCAGTGAGCCGGGAAAGGGCACTGAATTCCGCATTCATTTGCCATTGCGCGCTTGAGTGTCGCTTCTAACAAGTCTCTTTCTAACAAGCTCCTATTGAAGCTCAGCGAAAGCTAAACTGGTGCATGCTCAAGCTGGCAGTAGGGCAAGCTGTAGCTTAGGGGTAGCTCTAAAGCATGTTGATCTAAAAATTCTGAGTTGCTGAGCACTTGCTCGGTTGGACCGTCAAAAACAATCTGACCATGGCTTAAAACAACAGTGCGTTCGCACAGCTCAAGTGCTAGATCAAGATCGTGAGTTGCAATAAGTTTGGTCTGGGGCAAGGTTTCAACTAGCTGAATTAAGCGGCGACGAGAGCGGGGGTCCAATTGTGCGGAGGGTTCATCAAAGACCAGAACCTGAGGCTGCATGGCCAGTACCCCAGCAATTGCCACTCGTTTTTTCTCACCGCCCGATAAATTGTTGGCATTGCGTTGGGCATAATCACTGGGGCTAAGGCCGACATCGACCAGAGCATGGGTGACGCGATGTTCTAATTCATTGCCCCTCAAGCCCTGATTCATAGGACCAAAAGCAACGTCATCCCAAACGGTTGGCATGAACAATTGGTCGTCTGGATTCTGAAATACTAAACCAACAAAATTGCGGATGTGTTGCAGATTTTGAGGTTCGATTGGCCATTCACCAACGACTACAGAACCGAACTGGGGGGTCAAAATGCCGTTGAAATGTAACAGCAACGTCGATTTACCAGAGCCATTGGCACCCACTAGGGCAATCGTTTCACCAGCCCGAACCTCTAAATCTACACCTCGCAAGGCTTGAGTACCGTCCGTGTAAATGTAACTTAGCTGCTGAATTGAAATCGGATTGTGATGCATGAACGGAATAATTACAGAGATCGCTAGAGCAGATAAACACTCTGTCCCAGCAGAGTCAGGACAGCTACCAGGGTTAGCGCTAGAACATCACGCCGTCCACCTTTAGGCAGCTCACGTATTGGCGGTAGCCCCTGATATCCCCGCGACTTCATCGCCTGATAAACCCGTTCTCCTCGCTGAAAAGAGCGGATAAACAGAATTCCGATCATGTTGCCAAGCACTTGGCGTTGCCAGCGACCGTTGCCGGAAAAATTGCGAGAAGTTGCAGCCCGTCGCATGCAACTGACCTCCTCAAGAATGACCGCAATATAGCGGTACATAGACTCGAGAATTGCCACCAATAACTTCGGTGTGCGAAGGGAAACTAGGGCATGCAGCAAGGCTGGGACTGAGGTGGTGAGAATCAGCAAGTTGAGCGTCAGCAGGGACAGCAAGGCCTTGAGCGTCACACTCCCCAGTACCTCCAGCCCCTCGGTCGTAATTTGCAGCCAGCCCCACTGCCAGATCACATCACCACCCTCTCTAAACAGAGTGCTGAGCAGCAAAACGCTGACGAACACAGACTCCATCGCTACCCGCCGCAGCAAGACAGGTAAGGTAATCCGGCTGGACAGAATCATTCCTATTAGGCCCAAACCATAAATTGCCCAAGTCCACCACCGCCCATTGGGCGTGAGGGCGATGGCAAAGACCATCAATAAGGCACATAACAACCGGGTGCGGGGCGCGAGTGATTGCCAGGGGGCTCGCTGATGACTATCTACGTCAAGACGAAACGCGCCGATATGTAGAAGCAGCATCAGATCGAATCGCCACCTAAGCTACTCATGGCAAATCGCTAGAAGAGTCAGACTTACGCGCGACTAGCTTGCCCAATCCCCAGGCCAAGCCGAAGGTCAACAGAGTACCCACAAAGCCAGCTAGGGGAGTTGCCACACTTTCAGGCACGCCCTTAACGGCATAACCGTCAAAGATGCTAGCGAAGGGAAGCTTCTGAGCCGGGGGTTCAGCAGCCTCACGCTGATCAAAACCTAGATCTCCAGCGACACGGTTGAGACCATCTGGATCAGAGCTGGCAAACGGGGAGAGAAAAAGGGCAATCAGCAAAGCGGTGCCCAAACCAGCCAAAACAAAATTACGGTTTCTCTGAGAGTTGTTGTCCATAGGGTCTCAATGGCAGGATGAAACATTGGCAAAAGGCTTAGCGGGCAACAGGCGGACGAGAGAATGGTGCCAGGGATTTACGCGGTGGATCAAAAATCAAATCAGGCCGGGAACGCCAGACGAAACTGAGTGCCACTACTGTAATCAGCGCCTCGCCTATACCGATTAGTACATGCCAAAAGGTCATCGCGCTTAGAGCCACCACCAACGGAACTGTTCCTGACACCGCTAGTTGAAATGCGACAATAACTGCGCCAACGACAACACTAACCCAGGCAGCCACTGCCGCACCGATTTGTGCGCTGCGCAGATTATCACGTCCTAAAACATAGCGAATGCTCTTGTAGATGTAGTAACCCCCAAAGGTACCAACCAACCCCATGACGAAAATGTTTGCCCCTAAAACAGTGAGGCCCCCATCTTGGAAAAAGATACTCTGAACGATGAATACAGCAGTTACAGCCAAGGAACCGGCCCACGGCCCCAAAAAGGCCCCCGCCAGGGTGCCACCAACCAGATGACCGGAGGTGCCACCGGGAATCGGAAAGTTGATCATCTGAGCCGCAAAAATGAAGGCTGCACAGACTCCTATTAGGGGAACTGTACGCTCCTGAAGTTCTGTCTGTACCCGATTAAGGGCCAATGCCAGAAACCCAATGGTCACGACCCAAAACACCAGGCTGACTGGCAAACTCAGGAAGCCATCTGGGATGTGCAATGCCAATCGGGGCTGGATGCTCCAGGCTAAATAGTTGGAAAACATAGGGCTGGATAGAGGGCCAGATAAAACTGCTGAGATCACAAGTGGACACCCCTGTTACTAGGTGCTAGTCGGTATGAACCGTTCGAAGTTCTGATTTCAAAACCTCATCTCAAGCATGATTGCTGACATTTTTTGAAAAACAGAAAACTTCAGACTTTTATCCAAATGTCTTGTGCCTTTGTGACTAGCAAAACTATCATCAGGCTGAATTTATCGAGGTAGCTCAGGAGCATTGTTACCACGAATATTTCAGTTCTGAAATCCCCCCTAGGGGCACCGAACCCGCTACGTTCTCTCGCGTTTGCACCTAGATCTTGGCGTTTTATTGGCGATCTACAGTTGTTGATTGCCCTGCTCAGGTTGCCGCTAGCCAGATAAACTGACGAGAGAAACCTTGATAGGCCCTGCTGTGGGGCAAGAACTAGGAGCGACCGGGAGAGAGCACCATGCGACTGTCACAGATGTTGTTTGTCACCCTGCGGGAAAACCCGGCAGATGCCGAGATCCCCAGCCATAAGCTCCTGGTTCGCGCTGGTTACATCCGCCGCGTTGGCAGCGGTCTCTACGCCTACTTGCCCTTGATGTGGCGAGTCCTAAACAAAGTGTCCCAGGTCGTGCGCTCGGAGATGAATGCTGCCGGGGCTCAAGAATGCCTGCTGCCGCAACTTCAACCCTCGGAGCTGTGGAAGGAGTCCGGACGTTGGGACACCTACACGGCAGAAGGCATTATGTTCGCGCTAGAAGACCGCCAGGGGCGTGAAGTCTGCCTCGGCCCGACTCATGAAGAAGTAATCACGGCAATCGCGCGGGACATGGTCCGCTCCTACCGCCAGCTGCCGCTGAATCTCTATCAGCTTCAGTCCAAGTTTAGAGATGAGATCCGGCCTCGCTTTGGCCTGATGCGCGGGCGGGAGTTCATCATGAAAGATGCTTACTCGTTCGATGCCGACGAGGCAGGTCTCAGGAAAAGTTATCAGGCGATGTATACCGCCTACTGCAATATCTTTCAGCGCTGCGGGCTAAAGTATCGGGCTGTGGAGGCCGATGCCGGGGCGATCGGCGGTGCTAAGAGTGCCTCTCAGGAGTTCATGATCCTGGCAGAAGCCGGCGAAGACGAGGTGCTCTACACCGATGATGGCCAGTATGCAGCCAATGTAGAAAAAGCCGTCTCGCTGCCCCCCAAAGCGGCGCCCTCTCCTTTTAAGGAGTTCAAGAAGCTTGCCTGCCCAGATACACCCACGGTTGACCGCATGTGCACCTTCCTGGGTTGCGAGGCGACCAACATCGTCAAGAACGTTTTGTATCAGGCTGTTTACGACAATGGCACGATGGTTGCCGTCCTCGTCAGTATTCGCGGCGATCAGGATGTCAACGAGGTCAAGTTGCACAACGAACTGACCAACCTGGCAGCAGACTACCAGGCCAGCAAGGTGCTGAAGCTGGACGTAGCTGATTCTGAGAAGTGGGGGGTTGCGCCTCTCCCGTTGGGCTACATCGCACCGGACTTGCCTGATGCAGCGCTGGCTGGAGCCAAGGGGCTAGTGCCCAAGTTCTTGCGGCTAGCGGATAAGACCGCCACCGAAACCCAGGGTTTTTCCACCGGTGCTAACGAGACGGGCTATCACGTGGTCGGCGCCAATTGGGGGGCTCAATATCCAACCCCTGGACGCATCGTGGATGTGCGCAAAGCCCGTCCTGGAGACCGGGCCATCCATGATCCCAGCCAGACCTTGAAGAGTGCTCGGGGCATTGAGGTCGGGCACATCTTTCAATTAGGGGTCGAATTCTCGGTGCCGATGGGCGCAACCTTCACCGACGAAACTGGGGACGTCAAGCCCCTATTCATGGGCTGCTACGGGGTAGGCGTGTCCCGTGTGGCCCAAGCAGCAGTCGAGCAGTCTTATGATGCCAACGGCATTATTTGGCCAGTGGCGATTGCCCCTTACCAGGTGATCGTGGTGATTCCCAACCTCAAGGACACTGAGCAAGTCGAGGCTGCCACCCAGCTCTACCAGGACTTAAACGCTGCTGGGGTCGAAACTCTGCTCGATGATCGCGAAGAGCGGGCCGGGGTCAAATTCAAAGATGCCGATCTGATTGGTATTCCCTTCCGGGTCGTGACTGGGCGCTCACTGAAACAGGGCAAGGTAGAAGTTGTCAAACGGGCAACAGCTGAGTCAACAGAATTGCCCCTGACTGAAGTTGTGGCAACACTCCAGAGCTGGATCGGTGACGCGATTGCGCAGGCATAGACGCAATGACCCAGATATGACCAGACATGACCCAGATATCACTCACAGATATCACTCAGACAGATAGACATCCAACGAATCGGTGCCGAAAGGAAACTAGATGGAGTTGATTGCTCTCATTCTCTCAGGGCTATTCAGCCTCGCGGGTAGTGGCGGCCTCGTGGCAGAACGCCTCAGCCAGAGTTTGCTGCGCGATCAAATTCAAAGCGCAGACAAGCTAGAAGTGCGCATCGACAACAGGCCAAATTACCAAATTTTGCAGGGCCACGTTGACCGGCTGCGCGTGGCAGGGCGAGGAGTGGTGCTGCGTCCGACCCGTCGGGATAATGGGGCAACTCTGCGGCTGCAAGCGGTGGATCTAGAAACTGACCCCATCGACTTGAACCCTAGTAGCTTGCAGTTGCGTCGGCCTCTAGGTGCAGCAGTGCGGTTGGTGTTGCGAGCGGAAGATCTCAACCAGGCATTGCAATCACCCGCCGCCCAATGCCAATTGCAGCGGCTAGGCCGAGGCTTAGGGCCTGGATATACGCTGAGCGAACCTCAGGTTGAGTTCTTGAGTAATGGCCGTATTCGCCTGCGGGGCAGTTTACGACGTGGCAACCAGGACCCTAACGCTCTGACCGCAGTCTTTGAAGCCGCCCCTCAAGTGCAGCAGGGAGCTCGGCTGCTGCTCAACCAGCCCAGCCTGACCCTCAATGGGCAGCCTGTTCCCTTAGCTTTCTACCAACGCTTGTTGGACGGCTTGAGCCAAGAGTATGACCTGCGACGGTTCCAGAGCCAAGGGATCACCGCTAGAGTTCTGCAACTCAACAGCACGCCTGGAGAGCTAGAACTAGTCGCCTATGTACGCACAAATCAACTTCCTGCAAGGTCAGGGCGGCGGTCTCGACGGGTGGTTGGAGAAACGGAACGGCCCTGAGTGCTCTAATCAAAGGCGCTAATTCAAGAACTGAGCCCAAGCCGCATCTCGAAAAAAGCTTGAGCCCAAAAACTTGAATTATTAACTAGCGTAGAGTCAGAGTCTTAGAGGGGGCAGGGGAGCTGGCGAGAGCTTGTTGTTCTAGGAGTTGTTGCTCCAAAGAGTGGATATCAGCACTGATCCCAGAGAGTTTGAATTGCAGGCCAGCGCGCATCTCCCGCAGAAACTTGAGCTTGCGCTCTAGCAGGGCTGCGCGAGATTCGGCTTCAGGTGCGTTGTAGTCTCTGAAGATATAAGGAATCATGTTGTGCCTCAGCAGAATCAAAGTCTTTAACCGCCAATAACCTCACACCTCAAGGTCACTTAAGGTTTGATTCTGATCAGACTACCGTGGGTATTCAAATTTCGGTTCCATCCGGAGGCTCATTTTTGCAAGCAACCGTTCTGCAAACGACCGTAGCTTTAAGCCACTAGCCCTTCTATACAATTTTTTATGAAGATAATTTACAGAAGGGCTAGCAGCTATTCCTCAAGACAACGCTCTTTGGATAGGGCACTTTTCATGTGTTTCTTCACTGTGTTTAGGCTGATGTATAGCTCCTCCGCAATCTGTCTATAGGTTTTGCCTGCCTTTGCTTGAGACCAGACTTCTGCTTCACGGGGAGTGAAGCCATAGTCTGGTCGGACAGCCCGAATAACCTCAGCATCAAGCGGAACGCTACTTTCTAGAATGACTAGAACGTGTTGCCCTTTGTGACCTTGAGTCGGGTTTTGAGAATGGGCTGAAGCGACTTCAAGCCAGCGCGCTGTGATACGGACAGTAACTTTTTGGTCTGGAGAAATGCTGTAATCGACAATGACTCGCTTGCCAGGAGAGTCCGCCTGAGCCCGAATCAAGCATTCACAGGCATACCACACGAGCTTGGGAATTGAGGGCGTATGGGGATCATTAGAAGCCAGTTGCTGGCAGATGTTATGGGCCTGACGATTGCTGTAAACCAGATGGTTATCTGGCGTAATGATTAAAACTCCATGGCCAAATTCTTCGAGAATTGCCTGATAGAGCAATTGGTCTAAATCCATAGAAGTGATGACCCTTCGGCAGAGGTAGTTTTATGAATTCGCGATCTACTAACAGACGCAGATATTCCGGAACGACCAGCCCACTAAAGAAGAAAGAGGAGAGCAGCGAAGCTGTTTGCCTTATAGACGAGTAGCTTCGATACAGTACGGATATGGGGACACGAGAGAAGCAACTCTGAGATTGCTAAGCCCTCGGCTCAAGCAAGGCATCAAACAATAAAAATGTGGGGCGTGTTAGAGCTTCATGTATTAGGCTTCCGGCGATCCAAATCACAATCCGGAAGATTTTCGCAAGCTTAAAAAGCATTAACGCTCTTACAAAGCTAGTCTCTGTATTTAATTCTGTGAACTCAGCTTCTAGCGTTCATGAGCACTGGACTAGTTGCTCACTGCTCTAGCAGAGCTTGACTCTAAAGTAAACAAATAGACATCTGTGACTAAGACTACCTTTCGTAGTGCGATTCAATACATTCCTCTTCAATCTAAATCGAACTACTTCACTATCCGGTAGGTTTCTACTCGTTCAGGTGTTTTCAATGACGCTTACTCTGTGATCTGCGCCACTTCATTGACTTCTATTGTCCAGAAAGTTGTCGTCAACACTTAAGCTTGTATCGACAGTGAGAGAACTAACAAGGCACCTAAAGCATTAAACTCCTAACCAGATCAAGCAATGGATTGTCCTCACTCAGTCGAGTGATTTTAGAGGTGTACTGCAAAAATATAAATACAGACTAGTTAGCGTTACCACTCATCCTTTTGATATTGACCAACTTTTGCTAATGGTTGACAAGCAGCTACAGTCACTCATTCCAAACTGGTACAAGTATTCGCGTGCAATGAGCGGTTTATGGACGAGAGTAAGTAGAGTAGTAGGTGCAAGGCCACAACATAGAATTGCTGTAGACACTCCTCAATAAGCAAGGATATATTTACGAAGACAAAGGCTAGGGTATGCTAGTTGCCCAGAGAGAATAGAGTTTAGCCAATACAACCTAATACATAAATTAGTGTCTGGGAATACATCGGGATTGCCCAAATTGCACAGCCCAGAAAATAAAGCAGAAAAAGGGTACCCAGCAAGGGTACTGCCGGATAGGACTGCTACCCGATCAACGCTGAGGTTCTCAACTTGTCGGTTCTGCACAAAATTTACAACTGCTATTGCACCTAGCTCTTGCCACAGGCTTTTGCCGGAGGCTGTCCAACTCACCGTGCCCGTGGTTCCAGCCAGGACAGCATTGAAGTTCTTGCATCAGGCTGCTCAGAGCTTGATCCAGTCAGTCGGTCAGCCTCCCAGGAGCAGTCCTTAGCAGGCCTGCAATTGCGAGTCCACCATCGTGGGCACCTTTTGCCAAACCCGACCGTCGAGCGCCATCTGCTCGATACGACTGGCGAGGCGCAGAGCTTTGAGCGCTTGTTCGCCACCCACTGAGGGCTGTTCGCCGCCACGCACACAGTTAACAAAGTGCTCAAGCTCTGCGTGCAGGGGCTCAATGTTACTGGTGTAGACCTTTTCGATTAACCCATCCTGACGGTAGAGAACTTGACCGTAATCTGTTGTGGAATTAGCAATAGTCTGGCGGTGGATCAGAATTTCGTTGTTGAGAAAATCTGCCTCAGTCAGTGAGTTCTTGCAGTGGGCGGCAATCCGACGCAGTTTGCGATGAGTGACCTTGCTGGCCGTCAAGGTGGCAACTACGCCATTGACGAACACAAAGGTCGCAGTCACGTAGTCCAGGTAGCCCGAATCAGAAGCGCGGCTGCCACTGGCGGTCAGGCTGCTAACGCTCACGGGTACCAGTTCCAACAACAGATCGATGTCATGGATCATCAAGTCGAACACTACCGAGACATCGTTGGCCCGGTGGGAGTAGGGGCTCATGCGGTGCGCTTCCAGAGCCAGCAGTTCTTCGTGCTTGAGCACTTTGCTCAGCTCGGCAAAGGCTGGGTTAAATCGCTCGATGTGGCCGACTTGAAGAATACGGTTGCACTCAGCCGCCGCGTTAACCAGGGATTCAGCCTCATTGAGGGTCGCCGCAATCGGCTTCTCAATCAGGACATGTACCCCTGCCTGGAGACAGGTCATGCCTACGTCGTAATGCAAGCGGGTGGGAACCGCAATGCAAACGGCATCTACATGGGCTAACAGGTCGTGGTAGTCCTCAAAAAAACGGACCCGGTACTTACTCGCAGTATCCAGGCCCCGCTCCACGTTGACGTCTGAAATTCCCACCAGTTCGACATCTTTAAGAAGGCTGAGCACCCGCGCATGGTGCTGCCCCATATTGCCAACTCCGATCACTCCAATCCGAATCGGCTCAACCTGAGCACGAGACATGAAGGCGTTCATACTTCTCACACCATGAACTTTTAATGCGCACACTTCAAAAGACTACCGCAAATCCCTGTTGACGGCGGGTAGGAGCCTTTGGAGGTCGTCAAGGCTACAGGACGTGCCCAGGCATGGCAGCAAGAAACGGACATAGGTTGTGACTCTGGGGTTGTGACTCTGGACTGCGCTGCTGTACCCAACCTGACGTCAGGGAAAGACGATTCGTGCCCAAAGGGGCCTAGATGTCTTAAGCTAACGGTCTGTGTGTTGCCCTTTGGAGCCCGCCATGTTTGACCTAGGGTTTGACCTGAGCACTGCCCGTGCCGAGTTACTGGATTTAGTTGTGACACGGGCCTATCGGGAAGGTGATTTCACCCTGTCCTCTGGACAAAAGAGCAGCTACTACGTCAATTGCAAAGAAGTCACCCTTCACCCACAGGGGGCACTGCGCACAGGGCAGGTGTTGCGCTCAATGTTAAAACCAGAAGCGGAAGCAGTAGCGGGTTTAACCTTAGGTGCTGATCCAATCGTGACTGCGGTGAGTGTGGTTTCTGCCAGTTCTGAGCGACCAGTGAGCGCTCTGATCGTGCGCAAAGAGCCTAAAGGTCACGGCACCCAGGCTTGGATTGAAGGTCCGCAATTACCTCCCGGTACGCAAGTGGCTGTGCTGGAGGATGTAGTCACCACTGGCCAATCGGCGCTCAAAGCCGTAGAGCGTCTGCGAGCCGCAGGTTATCAGGTTCAGCAAGTCTTGACACTGCTAGACCGTCTACAGGGAGGGGCCGAACTCTACGCCGCGCAAGGTCTACAATTTGCTGCAGCCTTCACCATCAATGATTTGCAAGCACGGGTTCGGCAGCAAGCCGGTCAGCATTCATAAGTTGAGCAATAGTTGAGCAAGACTTGACACTCTTTTCTTGACACTCTTTTAAAGAGCACAAACTAATAAAGAGCACAAACTAAGAGCGCAGCACATCCGGTTGGGCTTATTCTCCCGCACGCTCCTTTTGCAAGGCAGCTCTGACTCTGTCATACTCGTTATCTAACTGCGGCTCCCGCTCAGCAGCACCCTCTAGCGACCCGGCGTAACCTATGACTTCCAGTTCCTCGCAAAGCTGGCATAGGGCTTGCGCTCCGAAATTGACACTAGCTGATTTCAGAGCATGGGCCGATTGATGCAGTCCGTCGGCATCCGCCTGGGCGATAGCAGCATGAATTGCCTCAAGTAACTTTGGTGTATGACTCAAATAAACCGCAATCAGCTCAGCCAGTAGGCCCGAGCCACGCTCGCGACCCGCTAACCAGGTCTCTCGTAACAGTCTGAGATCAATCGCTGGTGCTGTTACGACTGGCTCTATGTCTACGGCCGTTGATGCAGCTGCAAGGGGCAGGACAGTAGCCTGGGATTGGGTGAGAACTTGGGCCAGACCTTCGAGCCGAACCGGTTTACTGATGAAATCATCCATGCCGGCTTTCAAGCATTCCTTGCGGTCGTTCTCCATGGCGCTAGCAGTCATGGCAACGATGCGGGGACGGGAATCTGGCGGCCATTCCTGACAAATGCGACGGGTGGCTGTCAGGCCGTCCATTTCCGGCATGTACATATCCATCAGCACCAAGTCATAAGGTCGATCATGCAGCGCTTGCAGCACCTCTAGACCATTGGAGGCCAAGTCTGCCTCATAGCCTAAGCGTGCCAAGAGATGCATTGTGACCTTCTGATTAACGGCATTATCTTCAGCCAGCAAAATCCGTAGGGGAGCCCGCTCAGCCTGGGGTAATGATTGGGAGTTGACCTGGGTCTGACTAGCAGCAATCGCAGTAGACCAAGCTTTGATCGTGAACGAAAAGGTTGAGCCATGACCGAGTTGGCTCTCAACCCAAATCCGTCCTCCCATGCACTCGCTTAACCGCTTGCTGATCATCAAGCCCAGGCCGGTCCCGCCGTAGCGGTTGCTAATCGAAGCATCCACTTGGCTGAAGGACTTGAAGAGGCGGTCCATGCGCTCGGCAGGAATGCCAATGCCTGTATCCTGAACCGCAAAGCAGATCTCGTATTGAGTGGAGTCTGAGTCTCCTGCACTGGCTGCGGGCAAGGCTTGGGCACTCACTGAAATCACCACTTTGCCGCGCTCGGTGAACTTGATGGCATTTCCCAACAAATTCACCAAGATCTGGCGCAGGCGAGCGCTGTCCCCCACAATCGCAATGGGGGTCGAGGGAGCCAGCACAGCAGAAAGCGCCACTCCCTTGGCAGCCGCTTGCGGCGATAACAGAGCCAGGGCTCCTTCAACACAAGGGCGCAATTCAAAAGGCTGCTCTGCTAACTCCAAGCGCCCAGATTCAATTTTTGAAAAATCAAGAATGTCATTAATCAGGGCAAGCAGTGCATCACCACTACTGCGGATCGTCTCTACATAGTCTCGCTGTTGAGGCGTTAGTTCCGTTTCCAGCAGCAGGTCCGTTAAGCCGATTACGCCATTCATGGGCGTCCGAATCTCGTGGCTCATGGTTGCCAGGAACTCGCTCTCCGCTTGCAACAGCGCATCGGATCGGACCCGGTCAGATAGAATCACCGCCCCTGTCGTCAAACTGAACAAAACCAGAGGGGCAGCAATTGGCAGCCAGTAACCCGATACAAACAACAGCAAACCGAAGCTGCCCCAACCGCAACAGAGCCCCAGCCAGGTGAGCAGTTGTCGCCGCACCGGCCAGCGGGTCAGCAGAGCGCTCAAGCCCGGTCCCCCCAAAAGCAGCACTGGCAACAGCCAGAGATCGCTTGGCACTTGCAGAAAGTTTTGCCGTAGCAAATTATTGATCACCGCGGCGTGCAGATAGACACCGCTGGCAGGCGGCGTGGCATTGAAAGGGGTCGGCATCGAATCGATACCCACAGCCGTTACCCCGACCAGAACCATCTTGCCCTGAAAACGTTCGGCTGGAATTTTGCCGCGAATGACATCAATAAAGGAATACTGGGTCATTCGCTGCGCCGGACCCGGCCAATTCACCCACAGCTTGTGCTGGAGGTTGGGCATGGGAACTGGGTCTTGAATTAGCCCATAGGCCTGGGTTGCGACAATCGCTAGCGCCGGGATGCCCTGAACCGATGGCTCCACGCTCCGAGTCAGACCATCGCTGTCCTGCTGCTTGCGAATATGTCCCTCACCCAGTTCTGCCGCTTGTAGTTGGGGATTCGGCCGCAAGGGAGCGCCAATGTTGTCCCAGGCATGGGCCAGCACAACTTGACCTTGGCGTTCCATCGCTGTGGCTAATGCCGCATCTTCTGGGCTGGGCTCTGCCAGCAGCAAATCGAAGGCGACGACGCTAGGCTGCGCCTTGGCTAGAACGTTCAGCAGCTCGGTATAACGCTGACGGGGCCAGGGAAAATAACCCGCTTCGCGCAGGCTAGTCTCATCAATCGCCACCAACACAACCCGGTCATCCCAGGCGATCGGCCCGCGCAGGCGAAACAGGGCATTGTAGCTGAGCTGCTCCAAAGGTTGCCAGGCACCTAGCTTCAGCAGGGCAGCAACTGCCAGGGCGGTGAATCCTCCCGGTAGGATGCGCCAACCTAACTCACGGAACTGCCAGTTCATAGACTTGTTGTTTACCCAGTGGTGTAGTCACAACTGCCCGGACGCGCCGATCAGCAGGCAGAGGCAGCCTGACCTCGAACCGTCCATTCTGGTCAACGTCTTGGGGCACATCGGCAACGGTTAGCAAATTAACCGGGTCAACTTGACCAATGATGTGAGCGGTCTGAGGAGCTTCTGCCGTGAGCAGTTGCAAGGCTAGGCGCGTATCGTTCCGCAAGGGGACAGGGGGCGAGGGGGGTTCTCCAGGCACAATCGAACTTTGAAAGCCAGCAGTGACCGGCACCGATTGGCCCTGAGCCGCTGCGACCACGCTGCCTTCTAAGGTTGCGACCCCGGTTTTGCCACTGGGCTGCACACTAACGCCAAACACCGTTCCTCGGACCCCGCTTAAGCCAGCGGGGGTTAGAACCTCTAGTCTCGAATTTGGGTTGGTGAACGGGCGCAGCCGTAGCCGGGCTTGTCCAGTTGTGACCTGAAGCCGTGTAATCCGCCCACCAGAGGCTAACGCGGTGAGTTGCTGAACCTGTAGCCGAGTGCGCTCAGAAACATCAATTGAGCCGATGCCAGTGTCCACTGCTAACGTCGCACTGGATTGGTTGCCGGTCTCTAGTACATCACCGACCGCTTGCAGGCGAGTGCCAACTCCAGCTCTTTGCGTCGCCTGAGCTCGACGATAAGTGACATTGCCGACGGCCTGACGAACTTCCAGCCAGCGGTTGACGCGGACCTGCAAAGGCTGAGCCATTGTCTCGTGTGTGAGGCTGTACAGGCCCAATGCAGGAAGTAGAAGCCCCAGGGTCCAAAGTTTGTTCAGCCAATGTTTGTTCTGATGCCTTGCCTGGTGTTTCATCATCTGGCCGAGCGAACTGGTCTGTAAGCTACGCGGGCATCAAACCCACGGTCTCGTAGCTGGTGACTCAACGATTCTGCTGAGCCACGATTAGCGAAAGCACCTGCCTGGACATAGCGACCGAGCCGCGAGTTGGATAGAAAGGCGGTTGGGATGTACCGCTGAAGCCGGTCAAGGATCTGAGAGTTGCCTGGCACTACAACAACGTAGGGAGTGTCCCGGGTTTGCCCCAAGAGGACGGTGCCTTGCCTCTGACTGGGAGGAGGATTGGAGATGGGGGGTGGCAGCTGAGCGAGGAGCGGTTGACCCAGCAGTTGACCCAGCATCAGAAGCGGTATCAGAGCTGTAAATGAATGCACAACCATAAGCGGTAGGAAGTAGGGGCTTTGCCACTGCGTTGGCACTGAGCCAAGAGTTCCCCAATTGTGAGTTGATGTAGGGTTTATCCAGGTTCAGCTATTAGATCTGTTCAGTGGTCTTCTAGAGACCAGGTTTAAACAGGTCAATCATGACCGCAAGACCAGCAAGGCTCGTTCGCAGTGTGCTTCATGATAGCGCTGGCCAGTCTGGAACTCTATAGAAGTTTGTCTTGCCCAATTGCAAGATTTTAAAACTCAGCTGAGCAGATCAGCGCGCTCTTGATCAGCGTAAGGCAAATAGCTGAGTAGGCAAGATCAATAGCTGAGTCGCTAACGCGTGATGAGCACAGAGCAGCAAAAAGATTGCAACATTACACACAGTGCTTTTGAGTTGCATCGTTTGATTTCTGGATAACTTGTACGCAGCGAAATTTCTGATTTTCTAGATAGCCTGCGGCATAGCTATTGGTGATTCTTTGAGCTCCTGAATCTCGCTCTCTAGTACAGCTCATATTTCATTAACTGGCAGGGCAAAGAGCCGTTGTACACTGCAAATCGCTGTGATGATTTCAGCCCAATCGATTGAGATAGTTCCTTGTTGCCACTCAGCACAAAAGCAGTCCAGCCCTTGAAGCGTTGTTTCAGAACGTCGCCTAAAAGTTTGTAGAATCCCGCCAGGTTGCTATCTCGTCCCAACCGTTCCCCATAAGGTGGATTGCAGAACAGAACGCCGCTGTTTGCAGGGGCTACAACTTCGGCAAGGTCTATCTGTGAGAACCAGACGTGATCTGAGACCCCGCACTTTTCGGCATTGGTGATCGCCTGATCGATTACGGCTTCATCACCGTCACTTCCCCAAATGGGCGCGGGAAGGGTATCTCGTTGGTTGGCCTCCGCTTCTTGGATTAGTTGTTCTAAAAGGGACGAGTCAAAGCCGGGCCAAGTTTCAAATCCAAAGCGCTCTCGAAACAGTCCTGGTGCGATGTTAAGTGCCTTTAAGCTGGCCTCTAGAGGTAAGGTACCAGAACCACAGAGCGGATCGTAAAACATCTGCTCTGGTTGCCAACCCGAAAGTTGGATGAGAGCAGCCGCTAAAGACTCTTTCAGAGGAGCTGCACCAACAGCAGGACGGTAGCCTCGACGGTGCAAACTGTTGCCAGAACTGTCGAGGCTGACGGTACAAAGATCGCGATCAATATGAACATTGATCTGCACGTCTGGTTCTTGAGTCTCTACATCTGAACGCTCGCCAAAGTTTTCCTGCTGCTGGTCAACAATTGCATTTTTGACTTGGAGCGCTGTGAAATGAGTGTGGTTGAGCTGCTCATTTTTGCCGGTGGCATTCACTGCCAAGGTTAGGTCTGGTGTCAGGTATTTTGACCAATCAAGGGTCTGGATACCGCGATAGAGATCCTTGGCATCGTGGCAAGGAAACTCGTGCAGCTTCATTAGAATTCGGAACGGCAGCCTAGCCCACAAGTTGACGCGATAGAGCAGGGTGAGATCACCCTCAAAGGCAGCTCCACAAAAGCCTGGTTCTACAGAATGAGCGCCCAGTTGCTCTAATTCCTGAGCCGCGAGCGCTTCTAATCCCCGAGCAACCGTTGCAAAATACTGACCCATATCTGAAGTGTACTGTCCTCGGTGAGTGATGAATCGGCATAAAGGTGCAGTTGAGTGGATCTAAGCCAGCTTCGCATCTGCGTTAGGGGCATTCGGCAGTTCGCTCAGCCGAATTTCTAGATATGAAGTACATATAGCGTTATTTATTCTAAATAGCCAACCAAATATAGTTTTCAAGCTCAGATTTAGCTTGTTGGCAAAAGATAGGACTGCAAGTTTTTACGCTTCAATAGCTGCCGTCATCCTTAACTTCCCAATGCAAAAGCCTGGGTAGTTGTGTTACATCCAAGGCATAATTTCCAGTCCACAGGACAATCTCTAACAACAGTAGATTTTGAATCCAGGGCAACTCATCACCGAGATTCAGCCAGGTTAAGCCCTCATATAGCTGCCAAACGCGGTAAGGCAGGTATATGTATGGCACCATGACGAACACGACGGAGCGAAACTGACGAAGCGATAGACTTTCGCAGAGAATTTGCAGCACCAGCAGCACGAAGTACGACACCAGCACCAGCGCTACGCTGGAATAGCCTTGCCAAATGCTCCAAACAAGCCCCACTAGTGGCAATCCTATTCCCCCAATTTGCATAGTCAAGAACCAGACTTTGAACCAGTCTGGTAAGGGTTGCGGCAGGTCATAAGGTTTGGCATTTCTCCAGGTCCAACCTACTACTACTAGAAATAACGTAGCAGTCACAACAAAAAGGATGTTTTCGTAGAGAAGATTGAGAGGCATTGTACAGGAGAATGAATTTTCTCCTCATTCTACATATTTTGCAGCGATGGGAATGATCGCTGTACCCTTTCAGCCGAGTTTTCGGATGTGCAGCACGTATAATGCTTTTATTCTAAAAACCAACCAAATACAGTTTCCAAGTTCAGATTTAGCTCGTTGGCAAAGGAAGGAACTGGAAGTTTTTGCCCTGGCTCGTCAAATACTTCTGGTTGCTGCTTGGGAAGATAAACGAACACAGTTTGCTCATTTGGATCAATCAGCCAACCCATCTGAGTTCCATAGTTGAGACAGTGCAAGATATTCTTAGTTACTTTTGTTTGACTCTGGTCGAGTGACAAAATCTCGATGGTCCAGTCAGGAGTAATTAAAAAGGTATTGGCAATCTCGCCGTTGGTATCCCGTGGAATTCTAGCCCAAGTAAACACAGATATATCTGGAACGGTTGATCGTCCGCCAAAAGTGCAACGCAGCCCTGAAAATGCCCGTGCAATCTGTTTAGGTTTAAGGATTACATTAATGGCAGTAGAGAACTCAGTCCGAATTGTGCTGTGCTTACCCATTCACTTTATGGTGGTAGCCACGTGCAGATGAGCGTAGCAAAGCCTTGTTGCCTAAGCAAGTTCTTTCGCTCGTAGTGACTGCCTAGTTAGGGTACTTCTTATTCTTCTTGAGCTGTACTTGATCAACTGCTTTGCTGCTCTTCCGGCAAGGCTTGGGGCAAAGCTGGAAGCAATAATTCCTTCCAGCTGATAGCTGGGAGTGGAACCTCAGCCATACGAAGCTCGAAATCCAAAAGTGATGTCCGACCAGGCAGATTCTCCACCGCTTCGGAGACGAGTTCGCGGGCCTGCTCCTCATGTCCCTCACGGCGGTGCATCTCCGCAGAGAAGAGAGTTAACGCCACTTCCAACGTAGCCCCCACTTCCAATCCGTTTTTGGTGTAGCGCTGCTTGAAGTAGTCGCAACGCAACGTCTCAAACTCTTCAAGCGTCCACTCCGGCTTGTTATCTCTGAGCACGTGGAACAGCATACTCTCGATAGAGGGGGAAGCGAAGTCCCCAATATACTTGTCGAAAAATTGTTTGTAGTCGGGTTGATGATACGTAGGTGAAAAGTAGTGATGAAAGAGAAAATAGAGGGTTAGCAGAGGTAGGCGCTGCTCAGCTCTGGCAAGACTTGGCACCAACGTTTCGACTTTCTTGACTAAGGGTCGAACGTCAATAGGCACTACTGTGGTGAAAGGTTTACTGGTCAGGGTAGGGGTGACCTCTTGTAAAAAGCCGCCGAGATAACGACGTGCACTTTTATGGTCGTAGCTCGAACTCCGATTACCCCAGACCGTGAATGCCAGCGGCGCCCGAAAAGTGTTGGGCAGCTCTTTACGATAGTCAAGCGTTTCGCGCTCGCATTTTGGCGCACGAGCAACGAACTCACTGATGATGTGTCGTGCGATGCGGGCTAGGCCGTGAAACGTAAGAGTCGGCTTGCCCTCGACCCGAACGGTATCGACCTTTGATGGAACACCTGTGATATAACGTGGCAGTTCCAGAAGCCTATGCACATATTTGGAGCGGAACACGTAAGCCTGCTCTAAGGCTTTGGGCAAGTCACTACGGCGCACAGGTGAGGGCTCTCCAACAGCCTCTTCGCGAAAGAACGAAGGACTCAAATGCTCCAATGCGAACTCGCGATACCGCCTTGCTAATGCGAGATGTTCATGGGCGAGTAACACGTTGCGAACGTCTGCAGCGACGTCGGTACTAGCTCTGTCGAGTACTCTGTCAAGCGCAACACGTTTGCGCTGCTCGAAATCCTCCCAGGTCGGAGTGAAAGCGTCGAAGTCTTGACCGAGCGACTCAATGGAGGCCACGAGCAGCGCATAAGCAAGGTCTAAATCGTCAGCGATGCGATGTAAGCCATTAACATAACGGCGCACAGCGCGCATGACTGCTTTATAGGTGTGGCGATCCAGACTGACAAGGTCGCTGACGAACTTCAGCAAGCGTGCTCCGTCACTGTCTTGAGGCTCAATACGTGGCTCGAAGACACGAGCGACGTACATCTTGGGTGGATGTGGCACTCCTAAAGCGGCGTGTTGATCACGCGTTAATCGGCGTGTCCGCTCAAGATCGGACGTACAAGTGATGTTTAGGGCAAACGCAGCGACAGCGGCGAAATCTTGAACCAAGTAGTCAGCACCAACGCTGATCAAAAACTCTTGGTGCCATCAGGGCGAATCGCTTCCAGTTTCTCCTCTACCTCATAAAGCCACGGAAATACTTCGCCGGAAGGCTGCAAGATAGTTGTTGACATCAATGACCCAGCAGACGTCTCAAATGATGTCGGTAAGAGCGTTCCTCCATCAGACGTTTCAACCATGTGTTGTGACGGCGCATAGTTTCTATAGAGAACTGCACGATGACGCGTCACGTGGAGATTGTTGCTCGTGAAAAACTTGCCGGTGATGATCTGGAGCATAATACGCTTTAGTCGGATTGCACGACTTCTGGCTACCCGCTCAGAAAAGCGCTTCGCCTTCTTGTAAACGTCCCGTGCCCGTGCAGCAAACACAGCACTACAACAATGTACCCAATTTGAATTCTCCGTATATTACCCTCAGTAAAGTGGATGGGTTAAAGGTTTCAGCATATCTCTAGGCGAAAGGCTAGGAGTGTAAAGAGACAGCTTTCTTCTACCTGTTAAGGAAGCGGCAAGCTAGACGGCAACCCCTAGTAAAAAGAACCATAATCGAGCAGGCTTCTCTAAAAAGGTGCATACCGGTAGGAGCCTGCTAGTTTCAGGGCTACGGGAGCACGGATAGAACAGCTACTTTGCAGTCACAACGACTGGACTAACTGACGTAGGGACAGAAGGAGTTGACGTTACTTCCACACTTGCTGTCGTAAGGACACAAACTTATGTCCTTACTCCCGAACTTGTTGACGTTACTCCCAAACTTGTTGTCCTTACTTACGAACTTGTGGAAGTAACGTCAGCGGAAATTTTAGTTGATCTTTAATTTTGTTTACCTTTGTCATGGAGATTAGGTCAGGCTCTTGCTCCACTCGCCTCAGAAAATCCACTGAACTCTGATGCAAGTTTTCATTTGCTCACAAATTACGCTTGCCAAACCCTGAGCTTTGCCCTATTGTTTCTGTTCAGTCCAGTCTTGAAGCGCCGCCGAGGGTTGTTAGCGTCAACCCTGGGCGACTGACCTCTAGGTTGGTGTTTGCCAACCCAAAGGCTACGACGGAGTTTAGCACTGCGTCGCGGTTCACCCCATTCAAGCGGGTCAGGTGGGGACCTAAGAGAGGGAGCGAAGGGGCAATCTTCACTGGTTGCCCCTCAAAACCTATTGAGGATTTCCCTCCATGACTCAACTGTCTACTCCCGCATTTAGCGACAGCGATCTAAATATTCTGAAGGTCTTAATGCAGCGCTATAGCCTGTCTACCCTCGTCGCGGCTCTGAGTCGGATTTGCTTCTGGCAAGCAGAGCAAGCCGCAAGCCAACAACAAAACCGAGAAACCATCCGCGAATGGCGCGAGGATGCCAGCATCTTGAACAAAACCGTCGTTCAGCTCAATCACTAACCACAGAAACTACAACAAGCCCCCCAACCTCCGATCATGAGCTTCGCTCAGAACAATCGGGAGCCAGGGGGCTAGATCCACAACTTAAACCAGGACTTTAGAGAACCAGAATTTTAGAGCAACTGCAAGTTCGAGAAATTGAACTCCGTGGTGCTCTGGTTGCCCTTCTCATTCACATTGATAATTTGCTGCTTCATCAAGTAGTACTCGCCCACCTTCTCGTAGGCTTCCTCAAACTTCATCTGGCGGACAATATCATGCGTTTTCGGATTGCGGAAAACAGCCGTATATTCCTTAGAAATATAGCCTTCGCCCGTATCCTGAGACGCCAGGTGATTGATCACGAAAGCCATCGGCCCCATGACCCGACTCACCATCGAAATCTCCTTGCCCCGAACCTTATAGTTAGAGCCCATCGCATCACCCGACACCAGAATCTCAACCGCTCCAGTATTGTCGGTCTCGCCTAGATTAAAGCTGTTCTTGCCATGCGCCACATCAAAGACATTGCGCTTACGGTGCGTGACAATATCGCGTAGTTGCGTGTAAACCGACTCCTGGACTTTCTCGTCCTCAAAGCCGCTCACTTCCACGCTGTAATTGGCGTTGATTTGCACCTGGCCCCGATACACCTCATCGCCCTGCTTAACTTCAATATCAGCGCGATAGCCAGGGAAATCTTGGTCCCAAGTGTAGCGATTTTCGTAGGCTGCGCGGAACAGCTCACGAGCACTTGTTGGTTCTGTGGTCTCTGTGGTCAGAGTTGACTCGGTCAAGGGGAGCTCTCCTGTTGCTGTCTTGCTTTTACTAGTTTACGAATTCTGGCTGGATAACCCGGTTTTTGAACCTCTCGCGCCAAGACCCGGAGCAGATGAGCCTTGCTCAGAGGTTGGCCTTCCCCCGCCGCTAGCAATGCCGCCTCATGCCCAAACCTGCGAATCATGCCCCCTGACAACGGCAGCTGGGCCAGAAATTGCACAAACTCCGGGTCGCAGATTACGGCCCCCCCCTGCTGCCAAAGTTGCTGTCTCTGTAGAAGCGTGGGTTGGGCAAAGCTGATCGTGTAGTTCATCGACTGCCGCCAAGCCAAGGACAGACTCGCCAACGAGTGCACACTAAAAATGACCAGTCCCGGACCCAAGCTCGCTGCCCAGTTTGCTCCCAGCGGCTCCGTCAAATCAACCAGCTTAGAATCTCCTTTCCACAACCGCACCACAGAACCAAGCGCAGGTCGCTGAAGATCGCTCAGCGTATGGCACACCACCAGCGGCAATTGCAGATCTGTGGCCAGAACACCTGCGGCCAAAGTCTTGCCCGTACCGCTTGGGCCAACAAACAACGCCAAAGTTGGACCTGGCTCGCCAAGCTTAAGGGCACCCCGGACCCGCAGACAAATTTCCCGCAACTGGTCTTGAGTGCTGGTTGCAACCACCAGTTGGCTCCAACTCAAGGTCGGTGGCGGATCCAGCAAGGTCTGACCCAGCAACAGATCAGCAGCGGTGCGACTCAAGCGCAACGGCGAAACCAACAGTGAACTAGCCTCGCCAACCTCTATTAGACCCTCACGCAGCAAAGGCGAGGCACCACTGAGCAAGGCCCGTCCCTGCCGCCACTCCTCCTCAGAGCGACAGAACAACCGCAAGGCCAGATCTACCAGCGGTTGAGCACAAGTTTCATTTTGGAGATAGCTATAGAGGCGTTCATAACGGCGACTAAACTCTGGCGCCAGACACAGCAACGCCAGATTCTTCTCAAACACACTCAGTTTCAGCCGGTCCCGCAACTCTGGCAGCGCCAAGGCAATACCACGGCTACGACTCAGGCTGATCCGCTTATCCAGTAGGGTTTGAAATGTTTCTGACTCAACTTTCTTAGGCGTAGACTTGCGCAGGGGCAAGCCCTCTAAGTTGGCTCCATCGCCGCCCCGCTCTGCTGCCTCTGGGACCAAGATTAGTCCCTGCCACCAATGACTGCTGACTTTATCGGCACGGCCACGGGCAACTCGATCTACATTGCCAGTTTCCTTGCGTTGCCGAGCCACAGCCGCCATTAAGAGCCTATCCAGCCAGCCCAGTTCGGCTTTGAGGTACGCCCAGTTGTCCGAAAACGGCTCAATCAAGTGTAAGAGAAGCTTATAGGAAGAAACAGAAACGAAGTTCTGACCTTATCCTAGCGCTCCGATCCCCGTAGCTTGAGTGACCAAAGGCACGACTACTCGCGGAGCTAATGATTACGCACTGCACCGATGACCTTTTCCAGCTCCCGCGCCCTAGCAATATCCTCTTCAACTAGATCCAAACCCTGATCGATTAGCTTTGGCAGCCCATCGTGCCGCAAGCTGTAGTAAGCATGATGCCCCTCCCGACGCACCTTAACCAATCCACTGTTCTTAAGCACAGAGAGTTGCTGAGAGACATAGGATTGGCTGAGTTCCAAGCTGGAGTGCAGCTCGGTTACGTCACGCTCAGCAGTTGCCAGCGCTTGCACAATCCGGATCCGGTTGGGGTGGGATAAGGCAGAAAACAGATCGGCCAGATTCTCAAGAACACGGCTCGGCATTTTTAAATCACTCCCTATCCTTCTTCGCGCAAACCAGTGGGTATTTTGAACCAGGTCTCTTCAGCTAGGTTTCCCAAGCTGCTTTGAACTAGCTAAGGTGAGCCGACGGTTGCAGTGTATCCTGTTTGTATTATATGAATATTCAGAGCTTTGCATATGGAATCCTGCCTTTTTTCAGCTTTTCTGCTGATTTCTTAGAATCTCAAGTTTTCTATAGGTTTTTCTCAGAAATGTATGATTTGGCCCCGCAAGATTGCTGCACCTTGCTGAGGCGGCAAACACTTTGGTCATTTTTAGCTAATCTTAATAAGGAGTCACACAAACGGTGGCGCAGGTCATGGGTCATGTCGGTGTTCTTTTACTTAACCTGGGTGGACCAGACAGCCTGAGGGATGTTCAACCCTTCCTGTACAACCTGTTTGCCGATCCGGAAATTATTCGTCTGCCAGTGCCCGCTTTGCAAAAGCCCCTGGCCTGGTTGATTTCCAATCTGCGTGCCCCGAAGTCGATTAAGAATTATGAGCTGATTGGCGGGGGTTCTCCCCTGCGCCGCATCACTGAGGAGCAAGCGGTTGCCCTGGAGATGGCTCTACAGCGACGTGGGCAGCCGGTTAAAACCTACATTGGCATGCGCTACTGGCATCCCTACACCGAGGAAGCCATGGCGCGGCTCAAGCGAGATGGGGTTGAGCAGGTGGTAATATTGCCTCTCTATCCGCAGTTCTCGATCAGCACCAGCGGTTCTAGCTTCAAGCTGTTGGAGCAACTTTGGGCCTCTGACTCGCAGCTCGCCAAGGTTGGGCACAGCGTTATTCGCTCCTGGTACGACCGGCCTGGCTACATCAACGTGATGGCGAAGATGATCGCCCGCGACTTGGCTAAGTTTCCGCAGCCCGAACGGGTTCAGATCTTTTTCAGCGCCCACGGCGTACCCCGCAGTTATGTAGAAGATGCTGGGGATCCCTATCAGCGAGAGATCGAAGCCTGTGTAGCTTTGATCATGCAAGCGCTGCGCCAGAACCATCAAGTTCAGAACCATCACACTCTGGCCTATCAAAGCCGGGTTGGCCCAATCGAATGGCTGCAACCCTACACCGAAGATGCCATTGAGGAACTTGGCAATCGGGGTGTGAAAGAGTTGCTAGTGGTGCCCATCAGCTTTATCTCTGAGCACATTGAGACCCTGCAGGAGATCGACCTGGAGTATCGCGAAGTCGCTGAGCACGCAGGCATCGAGAACTTCCAACGGGTCAGCGCACTGAACACTGAGCCTGACTTTATTGAGGACTTGGCCGACCTGGTGCTAGAGACGTTGCGCGAGCCGCCTCTAACCCTGGCAGCAGCGAATAAGGGTCCAGAGCAACCGGTGCTAGAGTACCACGATGCCTGGAATTGGGGCTTCACAGCAGGAGCGGAAACCTGGAATGGCCGGTTTGCCATGGTGGGTTTTGTTGCAACTGCGCTGGTGGAAGTCGCCACAGGCCAGGGGTTCCTTCACTTCCTCGGTTTGATGTAAAACTGCCCTGTCAAAGCTTAGGGTAGGCAAAGCTCCGAGCAAACAAGTTTCGAGCAAACGTAGTCAGGAGACAATGATGGCTAGCACACAGAACCAAGGCAAGAGTGGTAACGCGGACCAGATCGTAGACGTGAAAGCACAACCAGTTCAAATCGAACCACAAAAGGAAACCCAAAAGTCTGACAGAGGAGCTCTCCAGTTGCGCAGCTTGCCGGAATATGTCCGCATTGAGCGCCCCATAGCTTCCAATGATCTGGGTGATGACTCTAACCTGATGGGTTACCTCGATTAGGCTTCAGCCAAATACCTGAATAGAACTTGAGCAGAAGGTCACCTTAGGGTGGCCTTCTGACGTTTTGAGAAAGCACTTTGAGAGCATTTTGAGCGCGCACTTTGAAAAAGTGAGACCAGCGTTTACGCTCAGCATCGGCAGTGAGATGGAAGCAGCCTAGAGGATGAGATCTCCACAATGGAGCCAAGCTCCTAAATCAAACCTGGCCTGCCAAAACATGCTGACCGTACAACGCCATTTACAGCCCCGTCTTCTGCGCTGGAGCCTGAGTTTGCTTTTGGCAACTTCTCTATGGTTTGGGGGACTGTTCGGGGGGTTATGCGGGGGGCTACCGGCAGCCTGGGCTCAATTGCCTGTCGAAATTCCTGAATCAGCTACCCCCACAGCGGCTCAAGACACCTCGGCTCGTGACCTATTTCGAGCTGCTTATGAAAACCGTTATACCTGGGATGAACAATTTCCGGGCTACAAAGCTGAGGTATCTCTGAAGTACGGTCAAGCGCTCTTTCACGGATTAGTTCAGGTCAATCCAGATCTCAGTGTTTTAGTCACCAACATCGAGAATGATACGGTGCGTCAGCTTGTCACTGAGCAATTACAAATGGAAGCGATCCATCGCAGGCGCGTACCCTTTGAGACGCTGCATGGAGAGCACAGTTTTCAGTTAGAAAATGCTGGCGATTCTAAGACGGTAGAAATCCGCGAAATCGGCGATCCAGCTAATGCCCGCTACAAATTACAAGGGACTGAGATTGCCCAAGTTAACCGCGTGATGGGCCAAGTCGCGGTCACTGTCGATACCTTGGGTTCAATCCAAACTCCAGAAGGCTATCTGGTGACTCATTACCAATCCAATTTCCGCGATGTCAAAACGGATGTGCCCTTAGGAGAAGATGATGTCCAAGACTTTTATGAGAAAGTCGGCCAATATTATTTGCTCACTAACCGAACCATTCGGCGCTCAGAAGCCAGTCAGACAGCTTCCAGTTCGCGCCCTAGTTCGCAAAATGATATTTTGATTCGCTTCAATGACATACAGCCCTTGTCGGAAACTAGGGCCTAGATCAAAGCCATAGATTGCAAACTGTAGAGAATCAACAGAACGATCAGCGTCACTGTTGCTCAATTTGAATTAAGCAGAATCCAACAGAATTAGCCATCAAACAACGGCTGGAAGCTTTTGCTTAGCAATCGTTCCAGCCGTTAGAATTTGGTTGAGATTTCAGAGCTTTAACTACAGCTCAGCAAGCGAACTGAGTTTAAACTTCCTGCTCTTCCCCATAGCGCACAGGAGTTTTGGTTTCTTCCAGGACTAATCGACAGTTCGGATTGCCTTTGAGTAGCGTGACCTGTAACCCCTCCATCAGCAGAGCCGGCAGCGACATAGCGGCGACGAGCTTGCGAAGCGGATCAGGCAAGAAAATCACAGCAAGACAAATCACGAAGGTCCCGACCGCCGCCAGCCAGCGAGTATTTCGTTGGATGCGGTAGCCACGGATCACTGCGTGCAGGTCTTTGATGTCACCGTCTCTCATAGTTCTCCTTGTGTCGACCAGGGGACCTGATGGGCATTAATAGCAACCCCCCCTAGGGGTGTAGAAAGAACCATACGGCCCCAAGACGATCTCTTTGCAGAGTTCTCATAAAACTTCACGTTCAGACACCATGCAGGCAGCATTTCTACCTTTTCATACTGTTTGACTTCTGACAGTACAAGCGATAGGATAGGTCTAGACGGTAAGAATCCAAACAGTCTAAGCCTGGTATAAACCCAGGAGGTCTTATGAACTCCTCTTTAAGAAAGCTCACGCTAGTCACTTTGTTTGTCCTGTCCCTGGCCTCAGCCGCTAGTGCCACCGTGCCAGAGGGTATTCGCACTGGGCCAACTATCCCTGCGCCTGTTTTAGAGCCCGCGAACCGTTAGCCCAAATGCCCAAGTCCCAAAGATAGATGAGGGCGCGAGTGAGGTTTAGACCATCACATAGGCATCGACCAGCTTGCGCAACTGCTGCACTAGCAGACTCAGGAACAAACCAACATCGGTGACCACACCAACCGATTCCACAGAGCCACGGTCAGCCAGCTTAGTGACAACAGCAGGGTTGATATCGACGCAGACCATCTTGACGCCAGCGGGGGTCATGTTGCCTACGCCAATCGAGTGCAGCATCGAAGACAGCATCAGGATCATGTCTGCGCCTTCGATCAGACGAGCGTAGTCAGCCTGAGCCTTGAGCAGGTCCATCTCGGTATCAGGCAGGGGACCATCATCGCGGATCGAACCAGCCAGGGAGAAGGGAATATTGTGCTTTACGCATTCGTAGAAAATGCCGGACTTGAGGATGCCCCTCTCCACGGCCTGGGCAATGTTGCCACAGCCTCGGATCGTGTTGATCGCTTTGAGGTGGTGGCGATGGCCGCCACGCACACTCACCCCCCGTTGCATATCCATGCCGAGAGAGGTGCCCATCAAGGCTTGCTCAATGTCGTGAACAGCGATAGCGTTGCCGCCCAACAACGCTTGCACATAGCCCTCCCGAACTAAAGAGGCTAGGTGCGTGACACCACCCGTGTGCACAACCACCGGGCCGGCGGTGACTACGACTTTGCCACCCTGGTCACGGATGCGACGCAGTTCCCAAGCGATCTGCTCGACCACCAATTCCACCCGGCGCTCGCTGGATACGCCGGAACCCATAAAGGTAAATTCCTGGCTCTTGCCATCACGGGATTCTGGTTTGCGAACGGTACGGATGCCATCCACACCGCAGATTACCTGCTCGCCAACTTCGAGATCACGCAGCAATTTGCAGTGCGCCACGGATCCCTGAGCAGTACGGCTCACCACAATCGCGCCGTCCATGCGTTGCCCTTGAACTTTCACCCACTCACGCTCAACCCGAACCTCGGTGGGGTAGATCGTAGTGACGTAGAAGTCCTCAGGTGCCACCCCAGCTTGGGTGACCACTTCCAGATTGATGTCGCAGACCTCGCGCTCTGGCAGCACTGCGCCCAGGTCGATGAGCTGGCTCATCAGGCGCTCCATCACATCATGGTCGGGCGCTGACACCTTAATTTGGGCTAAGGAAGTGCTCTGGCGCTGCTCGCCCAGATTGAAGTTAAGTACCTGGAAGCTACCGCCCCCTTCCACAATCAAATCCAGGGCCTTGCTGATCAGGCCAGAGTCCAACAGATGGCCTTTCAGTTCAATCGTACGGGCCTCCACTGCCGCCATGGCACGGGCTTCGGCGCGAACTGGCTCGGTCACGCGCAAGGTCAGACATTTGGCGGCACCCCCGGCCTTGAGAAACTCGGTCAGCGGCGTTTCGACAACCTCGAAGCCCGCTTCTACCAAACGAGCCTTCAGTTCCTCGCTAACTTTGTTTACAATAATCATCTGCCCAACATTGACGGCGTTGCAGGCGAAGTTCACAGCATCCGGCTCGTCAATAGCAATGCGCTTTTCAGGTGCCACACGCATCTCGATTAAACGGTTGGTGTAGGCGTCAAAGGCAGGTGGATAGTAGAGCAGATAGCCACCGGTAAGCGGACAGAAGCAGGTATCCAGGTGGTAAAAGCGCTCATCAACCAGACGCAGAGAAACCACTTCGATATCCAGCCATTTCGCCAGATAGGGATGGGAGTCTAGCTCCGAGCGGAAGCCGTAACCTGCCCAGAGCCAACGCCCTTCCCGGTCTAGTAGGGCATCCCCCGCGCCTTCAAAAGGCAGTTCCAAGGGCAACTCGTGAACCCTATAACCAGACTCGTTGAACCACTGCTTGAAATAAGGTTCTTCACCTTGACGCTCCTTATGGAAAAAGCGGCTGAGTACCACGTTGTCGCCCAGCACTAAGCCAGCATTGGCAGTAAATACCATATCGGGCCAGCCCTTCTCAGGTGTGACCAAATCGACTAAGGCACGGTCTTTGAGAACGTGGTAGAGCCCTTGCCACTGCTCAACCGCCCGCTCCTGCGAGGACTTGTGAACGTTCCCCTCCATCCAGGGATTGATTACATAGTCCACGTCGTAGTGGTCAGGCGCGCACATCAGAAAACGGATCTGGGAAGTCATGGGAAGATGCCAACTCGATAGGTGAATTAGAGACGTAAATGGGGGTTGCTGGAGGACGAAATCGCAGTGCTGAGCTGAGACCTTAAAAGATTTCCACAAGTTCGCAACGCTTGTGGAAAAACTGTATACAGCAGCAAATGACTAACTCAGCAAAGCACTACCGAAAGGCACTACTGATCTGCACCTTCAATCAGCGCAAAGCCTTGGCGCTGCGTGTTTTCGGTAATTGCTCGCGGTTCAAGAAATTGCAGGAGATAATCAGGGCCACCCGCCTTTGAGCCCACCCCCGAAAGTTTGAAGCCACCGAACGGTTGACGGTCCACCAAAGCCCCAGTAATACCTCGATTAATGTACAAATTGCCAACCTCAAACTCAGCACGAGCTCTGGCTATGTGCGACGGCGTGCGCGAGTACAAACCACCCGTGAGCCCATAGTCCGTGCCGTTAGCAATTTGCAGGGCCTCGTCAAAGCTGCTGGCTTTAATGACAGCTAGCACTGGCCCGAAAATTTCTTCTTGAGCCAGCATCGAGTCAGGTTTGACGCCCGTAAAAATCGTGGGTTTGACGAAGTAGCCAGTCTCAGGGACCGGCGCCTCCAGTACGACTTCAGCTTCTAGGCGACCTTTAGAGATGTAGTCCTGAATGCGGGCTTGAGCTTCAGCGTCGATCACAGGTCCAACTTTGGTGCCTGCCTGATCTGCCGGACCCACATTTAGAGAACGGGTCGCTTCAACCAAACGAGTCACGAAGGCGTCGTAAACCGGCTCCAGCACAATGGCCCGGGAACAGGCTGAACATTTCTGACCGGCATAGCCGAAAGCCGATTGCACGACCCCGACCACTGCCTGATCCAGGTCAGCGCTTTCGTCGATGATGATCGCGTTTTTGCCACCCATCTCGGCGATCACTCGCTTGAGGTGCTTTTGGCCGGGTTGGAGCACCGCTGCATCAGCGTAAATCTGACAGCCCACCTTCTGCGAACCGGTAAATACAATCAGATGCACATCTGGATGCTTCACCAGGCGCGGTCCAATTTCTTCGCCGATCCCAGGTAGGAAATTGAACACGCCAGATGGAATGCCCGCCGCTTGCAGCACTTCATTGAATTTGGCCGCAATCACGGAGGATTGTTCAGCTGGTTTGAACACGACCGTATTGCCCGCTGCTAGGGCTGCCACACACATGCCCACTGGAATTGCAAAGGGGAAGTTCCAAGGCGCGATGACCAGAGTGACGCCTCGGGGCTGATAGTGATACTCGTTGGTTTCACCGGGCACATTGCGGCTGCGTGGCGCTTGCAAGCGCTCCATCTCCTCACCGTAGAAGCGACAGAAGTCAATGGCTTCCGAAACATCGGCGTCCGCTTCGCGCAAGGGTTTGCCCACCTCCAGCACAATCCAAGCAGCAAGCTCCTGCCGACGCTGCTCCATCAGGTCAGCAGCTTTGCGCAGAATGTCCGCGCGCTGGGTGGCACTAGTTTGCTTCCAGGTCGTAAAGGCAGTCTTGGCTGCTTTCACGGCGGCTTCGGCCTGCTCCACACTGGCCAGACCCACTCTGCCCACGATTTCCTCTGGTTTGGAGGGGTTCACTGAGTCCAGATGGTCAGCCGTGGTCACAGCTGTGCCATTAATCCAGGGGTTGTAGGTCTGAGCTAAGCGGGCACGAACCTCTGCTAAAGCCTGCTCTGCCAGCTGACGCGGTTGGGCTTGAGAGAAATCCGAGTTAGCAGCGCCGTGAAAACCTACCACTTGCAAGCCGTGACCGTCAGTCTTTTCCATCACGGGAGGCTGGAGCAGTTCTTCGCTGGGGCGGCCTTCTTCCACACTGCGGCGCAAGAAAGAGTTATTGGCCGTGTTCTCCAGCAAGCGGCGGATTAGATAGCCCATACCGGGGATGAGCTCACCGTAGGGGCAGTAGATGCGCACCCGCTGACCCATATCCACACAGGCTTTAGCGAACTTGTCGCCCATGCCGTAGAGCATTTGCAGCTCGTAGCGACGCTTGGGAATTTGCAGTTCTTGAGCTGTGGCAATAGCGACGGCCAAAGAACGCACGTTGTGGCTACCAATTGCGGCCCACAGATACTCATGGTTTTCCAATAAACGGCGGGTTAGCGCTTCGTAATTGGCATCGGTGGACGACTTCTGGTTGAACACCGGCTGCCACCAGCCGTTTTGATAGGCCTTGATCGTTTCCTGGTCCCAATAAGCGCCTTTGACCAAACGCACTGTGACCGGGTGCCCCCGTTCCTTAGCCCAGGTGATCAGGCCTTCTAAATCCTGCTGCGAGTCGCGCAGATAGCCCTGCAAGGTTAGGCCGACATCAGTGCGCGTACGAAACTCGTCTTCAAGCAGGACTGACTTGAGCGTGCTCAGGGTCAGGTCCTTGTGGGCGTACTGCTCCATATCGAAGTGGACAGCTGTGCCCAATTCTCTGGCCCGCCGCAACAAGATGCGGATCTTTTCACTGACTTTAGCGGCACTGCTGGCAGCGTCTAGCGCGTCAAACTGCGAATAGAAGGCGCTCAGCTTGACCGAAACTTGCACCAGAGGCAACGGCTCCCCATCCGCCTCGTCAATTTGCGGCACTCGCGACCAGGATTTAGACGCTTGAGCGAGTTGCGCCATCAGATCGAGATAGCGATTGAGGTAGGACTCGGCCTCGACTTCGCTAATGACTGCTTCGCCCAGCAGATCCAGCGTGAAGGCCATGCGTTCTTTGCGCAACCGCTCAATGCTCTTGATTGCCTGTTGGATGTTGTCACCCGCAATATAGCGACGCGCCAGGGTTTCCACTGCAGTTGCCACAGTGGTCGCGGCGATTTGCCCGGTGGGCGAGTCGGGTTTGCTGAAATTGAGTAGGCCCTTGAGCCCTGGCACCTCCGCCTCACCCAGGTACTCCTGGAGATGACGGGCAATTTCTGCCTTACTGCGTAATGAGGGCAGGCCATCGACAAAGCGGAACAACTGTACCCGCAAACTATCGTTGCCCATCGCCCAGTTCATGAGCTTGTCATCCAAACGCATCTGGTCGCGGAGTGCTCCTAAGAAAGAACGCTCCCCCCGGGCCCCCTGCACCAAGATCGCCTGTGCGATCTCACGAGTTTTCAACTCGTAAGCACTGCCAACTTGCACAACCACTTCAGGATGCTCCTCGTATCAAGCTTTAGGAACGGCTAATCGACCAGCAATCAAACTGGTTCAACTGCGGACCAGCTACGCATAACGCAGGGGACTAGCACGCCGCAGATAATTCCATTATCCTCCCTGTCTCCTGACTCGTTAGCACCCTGGAAACATTAAGTAAACCTTAAGAAGACGAGATTATCCGGGCGCTTTGTCTAAGCCAAAACTATGATTTCTCTAAGTAGCAGAGCTATTTAAGCGCTGGGATACTGGTAGTTTCAGCCTCCTTCTCTAGGTAGATCTATCTATATTTTAACAAAACTTAATGTTCGTCCGATAGGGTAGGCGTGAAAATGAGTGAGGTTTAGTAGTCTTGAATACAGTAAGTTTTAATGAGTGCTTTTGCTTAGACAACTTGAAACCTCAGTAAGGAATTCAGGGTTGAAGCTCAGCAAGCTCTCTTAGAGGCAGTGTGAGGTTAGAGGCCAACCTTAGGCCTTAAGTTCAGAATTCTCTGGCCAGGATTATCGAGATCGCGAGGGTTATCCAGATATGGTGCAGTCTTTCCAGTTCTCTCTGGCGACAATACAAGATGAGGCTCGGCATTTAGTGGATGCCGGTGTCCTCAATCCTCGGCAGCCGATTCACGTGCTGTGCCAGTATTTCCCGGCTCGAGAGTGGCAATGGGTCGAGCGGGAATTAGAGTTGCATGACTATCTGCTACGGGACCGCCTCAGTGACTTGATGAGTCACGAGGAATGGGGGAGCGACTAGCTGTTAACTATCGCTAAACTGTCAGGGAATGCTCACTGTCAGGAAACGCTCAAGCGGTAGCTGCTTCGAGGTGGCTATGAATGGGTTATGAATAGATCAAAAGTCTGTTGGTACCCAATGAGTTGCGTGAGCCGCGTAGCCCGAGCGCTGAATAGGGTATTTTTTATAACTAAGACAACTGCGACGGCACATTGAAACAGCCTGGCTCACCAGACCGAGATCCTAGCTTGCCCGCTCAGGCTTGGAACAGGGGTATCCAGTCTGGAGGCCCACCTCTGCGCGAACGCCTAGAGCGGTTGATTAGACTCGCGTCCCAGCTCCCCAGCATGCCGCATTTAGAGGAACACAACACCTTGGAATCGCCCCTGAGCCCATCGCTCAAAGCTGCTGTCATGGCCATCGGCGGCGCGGAGGATAAGGTCGGCGAACGTAGCATCCTAAAGACCTTTTTTAATCGGGCAGGGGCAGCTGACGCTCGGGTCGCCATCATTCCTTCCGCGTCGCGAGAGCCGGAAATTATCGGTCAGATTTACCACCAGATCTTTGAGGAAATGGGGGCGAAATCCATCGATATTTTGGACATTCGCAATCGGCGCGAAAGCGAAGATCCGCGCATGCAGGAGCGCCTAGAAGACTGCACAGGAGCCTTCATGACTGGAGGCGACCAGCTGCGGCTGTGTGCTCTAATTGCGGAGACACCGCTGGCATTACAGATTCAGAAGCGAGTCCGCTCCGGTCAGTTAGTGCTGGCAGGTACGAGTGCTGGAGCCGCGGTTATGGGCTACAACATGATTTCAGGGGGAGCGAGTGGAGAACCACCGAATCGAGGGCTTGTCGATCTGGGAACTGGGCTCGGCATCATTCCAGAGGTGATCGTTGACCAGCACTTCCATAACCGCAACCGCATGGCGCGCTTGATGAGTGCGGTTGCTGCGTTCCCTGAACGCATTGGCATTGGCATTGATGAAGATACCTGTGCAGTCTTCGAAGGCGATGGCACGCTACAGGTTGTTGGCAAAGGAACCGTGACCGTTGTAGATCCGGGTGAAGTGTCTTACAACAGCCGTGCGCAGGTTGGCGAGCAAGACCCCCTAAGCATTTGCAACTTGAAGGTCCATATTCTCAGCCAGGGCGGTCGCTATAGCCTTTATAAGCGAGCCGTACTTCAGCAAATTATTTAGATCGAGAGCTAAATTTCTAGTTCAAACGGGAAATTCAGCTCCGTCATTTCGGTATTGCATTTTAGAGAAGATCAAACATGACAAACATATCCATGCCGCTTTTATGACCTAGGCATAGACATTTTGTGATCAGCAATTCAACACTTTAAAGCTGGTCCAATTAGGATCTACTTTTGTTCCCGGATTTCGTTACTTTCGTCACCATTTGAGCACTCTATGTCAGGTCATTATGACATGAAAGCACGAATGGCCCTGACCCTCCCCACCAGTAGGCTTACATGAAGATCCTCAAGATACAGACGCTGCGCGGTCCCAATTACTGGAGCGTCCGACGACATCAGATTGTGGTGATGCGTCTGGACCTGGAAGAGTTGGCAGAGAAGCCCTCCAATCTGATCCCCGGCTTCTATGATGGTCTGGTCGCAGTGCTGCCCAGCCTGATCGAGCATCATTGCTCGCCAGGTTGCCGAGGCGGTTTTTTGAGCCGGGTTGCGGAAGGCACGATGATGGGGCACATCGTTGAGCATGTTGCCCTGGAACTGCAAAGTTTGGCAGGTATGTCGGTGGGCTTTGGGCGGACTCGCGAAACCAGCACGCCGGGGACCTATCAAGTTGCCATCGAATACAAAGACGAAAAGGCAGGCCGTTATGCCGCCCGAGCCGCAGTGCGGCTGTGCCAGTCAATTATTGAGACGGGCTCCTATGAGCGCCAGGAGCTAGAGCAGGATACTAAAGACCTCCAGGAGATTTACAACGAGTCTCGCTTGGGGCCCAGTACTGAATCGATTGTGGCTGAAGCAGAAGCGCGGGACATTCCCTGGTTGGCCCTAAACAGCCGCGCCATGATCCAGTTGGGCTGGGGCGTCTATCAGCGTCGCATTCAAGCAACCCTATCCGACTGCAGCAGCATCCTAGCCGTGGAACTGGCTTGCGACAAGGAGGGCACCAAACGCATTTTGGGCGATGCTGGGGTGCCAGTGCCTCGGGGCACGGTGATTAACTATTTAGATGAGTTAGAGGAGGCTATCGCCGATGTCGGCGGCTTCCCAATTGTGATCAAACCCCTGAGCGGCAACCATGGGCGTGGGATCACGCTGGACGTGCAGACCAAGGCAGCGGCAAAAGCAGCCTTCGATGCAGCGCGCGATGTCTCAACTTCTGTAATTGTCGAGCGCTACTACACAGGGCGAGATCACCGGGTTTTGGTGATTAATGACCAGGTGGTAGCCGTTGCGGAGCGAGTGCCCGCTTTAGTTACAGGCGATGGCAAATCGACCCTAGAGGAATTGATCGAGCAAACCAACCAGGATCCACGGCGCGGCAACGGTCACGACAATGTTCTAACTCGCATTGAAGTCGACCGCCAAACTTGGGAACTGCTCGACAAGTACGGCTACGACCTGAGCACAGTTCTGCCTAAGGGCGAAGTCTGTTATCTCAAAGCCACCGCTAACTTGAGCACAGGCGGCGTTGCCATCGACCGTACTGACGTTGTTCACCCCGAGAACCTCTGGCTGATGCGTCGGGTTGCCAAGATCATCGGTCTCGATATTGCTGGCATTGACGTTGTCACCTCCGATATCTCTAAGCCCTTGCGCGAGACAGGCGGCGTGATTGTCGAGGTGAATGCAGCGCCCGGCTTCCGTATGCACGTCTGCCCCAGCGAAGGGATTCCGCGCAACGTAGCAGAGCCAGTGGTGAACATGCTGTTTCCACCAGGCGCGCCGAGCCGGGTGCCGATTGTGGCAGTGACAGGGACTAACGGCAAAACCACGACCACCCGACTGATCGCCCATATCTTTAAACAGACTGGCAAAGTGGTTGGCTACACCACCACTGATGGTATTTACATTGGCGATTATTTGATTGAGAAGGGCGACACCACTGGTCCCCAAAGTGCTCAGGTCATTTTGCAAGACCCCACGGTCGAAGTCGCAATATTAGAGACGGCCCGGGGTGGCATTTTGCGTTCTGGTTTGGGCTTTGACCACTGCAATGTTGGTGTGGTGCTCAACGTGCAAGCCGACCACTTAGGCATTGGCGACATCAACACGGTAGAAGACCTGGCTTACCTCAAGAGCGTTGTCGTTGAAAGCGCTCAACCTGATGGCCATGCCGTGCTCAATGCTGACGACCCGCTGGTGGTCGATATGGCAAACCGCGTCAAGGCTCGGATTGCCTACTTCAGCATGGATCCCAACAATCCAGTAGTTCGAGATCATGCGCGACGGGGCGGCCTGGCAGCGATCTATGAAAATGGCTATCTCTCGATCCTCAAGGGCGATTGGACCCTACGTATTGAGCAGGCTGTGAACATTCCCCTAACTATGGGTGGTCGCGCGCCTTTCATGATTCAGAACGCCCTGGCAGCTAGCTTAGCCGCCTTCGCGCAAGGGGCTCGCATGGAGGATATTCGAGCGGCTCTAGCGACCTTCAACGCCTCCGCTAGCCAAACTCCCGGTCGCATGAACCTGTTTGACATGGGAAGATTCAGCGCGCTGATCGACTATGCTCACAATCCCGCTGGCTACACGGCGCTGGGCAGCTTTGTCAAAAATTGGTCTGGTGAGCGCATCGGTGTCGTGGGTGGCCCTGGCGATCGACGCGACGAAGACTTAGAAACGCTGGGCAGGCTTTCGGCAGATATATTTGACCGAATCATTATCAAAGAAGCTGAATCCGATCAGCGCGAGCGCCCGACGGGTGATGCGGCTCGCTGGATCACCCAAGGCATCGAGACAGTGCTAGCCCAGGGCAAGCAGCCAGATTGCCGCTATGAGGTGATCTTGAACGAAACCCAGGCGATTGAAACAGCCCTAGACACGGCTCCAGACGGAGCTTTGGTCGTGCTGCTAGCGGCAGATATTGCTGGGGCCGTCAGCCTGATCGAAGCCCGTCAGCCAGTTCGGGGAGCAACCCCGTCGTTGTCCCCTGTAGCGCCTGCCCCCACGACTACCCCAGATAATGGCCAGCAGAACGGCTCAGAAAACGGCCAGCCAGCTTATAGCGAAGCGGTGGATCCTGAGGTAATCAGCTACTCACATCCCTAAGGCAAACGCGGTTAGGGGTTGGACGGGTAAAATCAGCAGGGTAAGCCCTCTCATTGAAGTGTTGTGACTGTTCGAGTCCGTATCGCTCCCAGCCCCACCGGCAACCTACACATTGGTACTGCCCGCACCGCCGTGTTCAATTGGCTTTATGCCCATCGGCACGGCGGCAAGTTTATTCTGCGCGTTGAAGACACCGACCGAGAGCGTTCTAAGCCTGAGTACACGCAGAACATCCTAGACGGCCTCCAGTGGTTGGGGTTGAACTATGACGAGGGGCCCTTCTTCCAAACGGAGCGGATGGAGCGTTATCAGGCTGCCATTCAGCAGCTGCTTGAACGGGGTCAGGCTTACTACTGCTACACCTCTGAGGCCGAGCTAGACGAGATGCGCGAAGCCCAGAAAGCTAGGGGCGAAGCACCTCGCTACGACAACCGCCACCGCCACCTCACCCCTGAACAACGGGCTGAGTTTGAAGCGCAGGGGCGCAAGCCAGTCATTCGCTTCAAAATTGAGGAGCCCCAGGAAATCAGCTGGAATGACTTGGTGCGGGGACCGGTTACCTGGAACAGCCGTGACCTTGGCGGCGACATGGTGGTTGCCCGGTCCTCAGACGATGGTTCACCCGGTCAGCCGCTCTACAACCTGGCCGTAGTGGTTGATGACATCGACATGGGCATCACGCAAATCATTCGTGGTGAAGACCACATTGGCAATACGCCTAAGCAAATCCTGCTCTATCAGGCGCTGGGCGCGTCGGTGCCGGAGTTTGCCCATACGCCGCTAATTCTCAACGCGGAGGGCAAAAAGCTCTCTAAGCGGGACGGTGTCACCTCGATCTTCGACTTCCGCGCGATGGGCTTTCTACCAGAAGCCCTGATCAACTACATGGTGCTACTGGGTTGGTCACCCCCCGATGCCCAAGAGCTATTCACGCTCTCTGAGGCTGCTACCAAATTTGATCTTGACCGGGTGAACAGCGCTGGGGCGCGGTTTGACTGGACGCGGTTGGATTGGATTAACAGCCAATACATTCACGCCCTTAGCCCAGAAGCTTTGGTAGAACATCTCATCCCCGTGTGGCAGCAAGCCGGTTATGTCTTCGATCCAGCGGCAGACCGATCCTGGTTGGAGCAGGTAGCCGCTTTGGTTGGCCCCAGCCTGACCCGCCTGCCGGACGCCGTAGAGATGACCCGCTATCTGTTCGTGCCGGAGCTGAGCTTGGATGCTGAGGCAACGGCGCAATGCCAGCAACCTGGTGTTGCTGGCGTCCTGGAAGCAGCTCAGGCAGAACTGAAGAATATAGAGGCGCTGACACCCGAGCTCGCCACCGAACTACTCAACCGCGTCACCAAAGATCAGGGCGTGAAAAAAGGACTGGTGATGCGCTCCATGCGCGCGGTCTTGACTAGATCGATGAAGGGACCAGACCTGTTGCAGTCGTTTATATTGCTGCATCAGCACGGCTTAGCTCTGCCCCGGTTGCAAGAGCAGATCTCATCCAGCGCCGCCTAGATATTAGGCGGTAATCAGGCGTAGAAGATATCTCGAAATATCAGGCGCAGGTCTGTCTAACACCTGCGCCAAGCGTCAAGAAAAGAGTCCTAGAGGTGAGGAGATGAATTTGGCTGGTCAATTTAGCCTAGTGAATTCAGTGCCCTGGTTGCTTGGCCTGGGGCTTTTGGGGCTGCTCAATAGTAGCGATCTGGGGAGCAGTGCTCTGGCGCAATCCTCAGCTCAGGAAAATGAGCCCAATGTTCTATTTCGGAATGTCTCGCTTAGCCCTGGCTTTCGGCCTGATCCGAGCAAGCTGCATGGCTTGAGTGGAGGTGCGATCACGGCTAGCACCAAAGCAGGCAAAGCCACGACAGAGACTGGTCCCTGCAATGGCTTTGTCGATGACCGGCCTGACCATGAGCTAACGTTGTCCAGCGCCTTTAATTACTTGAACCTGCGGGTGCGCAGTACCGGCGATACCATGTTACTGGTAAAGGGACCAGGAGGAAGTTGGTGCAACGATAATGCGGCAGCCACACCTACAGCCACGACTACAAATATCAATCCGGCGATTAGTGGCCGCTGGTTACCTGGAACCTACCAGGTTTGGATTGGCTCTAAGCAGCAAGGCGAATATTTGCCCTACGTTTTAGAAATTACTCAGTCGCCGGTACCTATCCAGCCGTAACGAACAACAGCAACCTCTGGTGTTTTACCCAGGTTATTTTCCAGGTGCTTGGCGTACTTGGCAATATCGTGGTCTTTGAATCCATCCGTTCCCGGCTTTAGGAAGTCGGACATACGGCCCTGGACATTGGCCAAGAAGTTATTCCAAAAGCGAATGTCCTGGTGAATTCTGCCCTTGGGGTCGATATAGAGAAAGGTGCCGACGTGGCTATAGCCAAAGGAGCGGGGTGGCACTCGGGTCACTACATCATTGTTGTGAACTAGGCGAAAAGTTTGCGCTTTGAAGTCATGGTTAAATGTGTCAGCGAAGGCTTCATCGACAGCTCGCGGCGAACCAAAAGTGTAGAGCCCTGCAACGGGCCGTTTGAGGCCAAACCGCAGTCTGGCTGTGGCCAAAGTTGCCAGAGCACCACCTAAGCTGTGGCCTGTAATCCACAGCGATTGGTTTTTATCCTGAAACGCATCTAGGGTCGTCATCACCCTTGGCCAAACACAATCCAGGGCTTCTAAAAAGCCTTCATGGACTTTGCCAATCTTGGTTTCTTCTTTGAAAGCAACGCCAATATTCGTCGCCCAATCATTGCGGTCGGTCGTGCCACGAAACGACAGAACAACAATTTGATCATTAGCCGCAACAAACGCTTGAGTATCTTGGTCTTCGCAGAATCGAACCCGCTCTTTGGTGAAGCCCCAAAGCTTGGTTTGGGCATCAATTGCTGGCGAGTCGCTATAGGCTAGTTGGGCCGCTTTAGCTAAACAAAACGCATTAATGGGGCTGTAATCAACTGCCTGAGCCTCAAACTGCGAATAAAGCATTGAGGTAGGAGAATAGGTCATCGTTTTACCCAGAATGAGAGGTGAGGTAGCGTCAGGCAGAACAACAAACAGGATGCCCCAGCGTACGCGCTCCGATTCCAGGCTGCTGAGCCTCGTCACGAAATTTAAGATGAGCTGAGAAATGGGTTGTTCTAGCTACAGCCAATATAAACTGCGAACTAAAACCTGTGGACAAACTCGCCTAAGCCTAGGGCAAGATCAGCTGTTGGGCTTGATTGAAATACTGGCGGTACAGCCCCTGGGTCAGCAGCAGTGTGGTAATTAGGGTTGCCAAGGCCAGTATGAACATAATCAGCATTTGATAACCCACAGCGAAAACCGGGCGCACTCCGCCTAACAACTCACCTGCAAGAAATCCTGGCAGGGTCACTACACCGATCACCATCATGGCGTTGAGCGTAGGAATCAGCGCCATGCGAATTGCCTCGCGTCGATATTGCGCCACGGCCTGTTCTGGGGTTGCGCCTAGAGAAAGATGAGTCTCAACTTCGACGCGGTTACGGCTAATTGCCTGAGTTAAATGCTCGCCTGCAATGGCTGCGCCATTGAGGGCATTGCCCAGAACCACAGCGGCAAGCGGAATCACCCACTGAGGTTCGGCCAAAGAGCCAGGCTGGATCACTAGCAATAGGGTGTAGAGCAGCGGGAGCAGCGTCCCTAGAAAAATCGAACTCCAGACCAGCGGCAGCACCATTGGCACCTCTTTGCCAATCCGGTTACGCGCTTCTAGAGCCGCAACAGTGAGCAGCACCAACAGCACCAAACCCACAGCCCAGGGTTGATTCAAGGCAAACACGAACTCCAGCACATAACCTACGACTAACAGTTGCAGGATGGTTCGCCCCGTAGCCACAGCCAGGCTCCACTCCAGGCCCAAACGCTGCCAGAACGACAGCCCCAAAGCGATGACCATCAGCCCCAGCGCTAGCACTAAGCGCCCCAAATCCAGCTCGACTGTATTCACTGTGGCTCCTGACTGCTCAACCTGTCTACCATTTTCTAATACCCCTGTTTCTCTACATACCCCTGTCTCTTTGCCAGAGTGGTGAAGAGGGCTGTGATTGGCTTGCCGCTGTTGAGACAAATAAAATCGTGCTGAGTAAAGCAACCAAACTCCAGATTTCGAGCTTCTTCATAAGGTGAGGTATGGGCCTATACGAAGGGTGCTCCCAGAGTAGTCTCCCTGCCTTTGGCAAGTTGTAGCACTCTAATCTTGACTTTTGGCGAAGTTAAGCAGTTATGTAGCTTAAATTACTAGCCCTAAGGAGCTAGGCCCAAACCTGCCAGAACTTGGGAAGGAACCCCAGAGTCATTTGTCCCCAACCTGAAACTTGAGAGCCCGACCAACAGTCAAGTTGTTAGCGTTGTAAAGTGCCCTTAAAGGAGATGGCTCATGTTTTCACTCAAACCACTGGCAACAGCGCTACTTTCAACCGGCTTACTGGTGCTGCCAGTTGGGGCGGTTCCCCTTAAGACGGCACCGAGCCCTCAGACTCAATTAGCGCAGACTCCATCAACTCCGGCCCCAGCTCGACCAGCCCCTCGCAGCACCACACCACAAGCAGCAATCGAACGCTTGTTTCGGACGCCGGATCTACAGTCCACCTGGTTCGACCCTAGCTTTCTACAGCGGGTACCAGTGGCACAGTTTCAACGGTTTATTACCGGCTTTAAGTCCTGGTTGGGCAATTACCAATCTGTTCGGGCTGATGGCAACAATTTCCTCGTTGTGTTCGAGCGTGGCTCGATTCCGGCAGCTGTACGCCTGAATCCCAGAGGGCAAATTGTGGGGCTAGGGTTTGAGTGCCCTCGGTCTACATCTGTGCCTTTGAATCAAGCTCCGCCAGAACTCCGGCAGATTCTATCAAGCTGTTCCGAATTACGTTAGAGCCTAGGTTGAGTCAGCCGGAGATGAGCGAATTGCAACACTCGTCTCTGGCGACTCTGCTTTTTTCGAGTTTTTTCAGCTCAAGCTCACTAAAGCTTGTCAACAAGTTTCTCAGCGGCAGTCCGTGCTCCCTGCTTGAGTTTTTGGACTCCAGCCTGCAATTCTTGCTTCGCTTTCTTGGCTGCCTTCTTGGCTTGCTTCGCTTTCTTGCCTTTTTTGTCTTTGTTCTTCTTGTCTTTGTTCTTCTTTTTCTTATCTTTTTTCTTCTTATCCCCTGAAGCTGCGCCCACCAAACCATCAGGTAATAGGTGAGCAGCTACGCCTTGAGCGACAGTTTCAGTGAGACCTTCAGCGATGCCAGAAGCCATTATTCTGGCAACAGCTTTTGTTTCATCACTTAGTTGCATAAACCCCTGCCTTTAATCTGTTATTAACGGTGTTTTGGCTTGAAATCTTAGCAACCAAAATAGATCCCAGCGTCTGCTTAAAGAGGTAGTCAAAAGGCTAGAGCATTCGCACCCCCTGCACAGCTTCTGGGTCCAGAAGATTAAGTTAATAAAACTCTAGATTAGCTCACCATCATGAGCATAAATACACGCTGAGAAGCTTTTTTAACGAGTTTTTCAGACCTTTTTAAATCCCCCTTGAGAGGCTTTTTGAGGTTTTGCTTGCTTTGTAAAGTTACCTGATAACAACAGCACAGGGCCAATGACTCTTAGTCCCTTACAAGTCGCTACTCTGTTTGAGTTCCTGAATCGCTTTGCTAGCTACGAGAACCTTCAGCCTGGTGGAGGACCACCTGGTACTTTAAGCTTTGTGTTGGCGTTAGCAGATCTTGATGTCGAATTAGTCGTTTATGTTGGGGATGACTTTCGCTATCAGCTCTTTCGAGATGAAGCAGAAATTTTTGAGCCGCAACCGATTGAGTCGCTAGATCATTTATTCGACCTTTATCAAAAATTGGCGGCCCTGGCGGTGGATGAGGGTGCAGATATTGGTCAGGTAGATGCTCTGCTGGCAGAGGAGCGCGAGCGCTCTAAAACACCGGCGTGAGCAAGGCGAAGTGAAATTTAAGCCTGTAACCTACAAGAGCCTGTAGCCAGCCAGAAAGGGTTGAGTTGAAGGTACGAGTTGAGAGCACGAGTGGAGAATTTCAGCTCAACCCAAACGGCAGATCACTACTGGGCAGCTGAGGACTGGGTTACTGAGGATTGGGTACCCACTAGTTGTCCCAACGCTTGGGTGAGACGTTGCAGAGCCGCTGAGGTGTCTTGTTGATCGAGATGGACATCAAGGATGCAGAAACTCTCGGTATGCGCTTGGCTTTCGAGGAGTGCGGTTTCTAGCTCATCTTCGGTCCAAACATCGAAGCCTCGGCCTGCCCCTAGTACCTCTGAAAGGCTGCTGTAGCGCCAGAGCAACAGGTCGTTGAAAGCGCCATCGAGCATCGGGCGTTCTGTGCCATAACCGCCGTTGTTCAGCACAATCACGATGGGATTGAGCCGATAGCGAGCAATGGTTGATAGTTCCATGCCGGTCATTTGGAAGGCACCATCACCGACTAGCACCAGTGGACGAGTGTTGGTGTTGGCAAACTGCGCGCCAATGCTAGCAGGAACGGCAAAACCCAGAGAAGCGTAATAGGCAGGTGAAAGGAATCGGGTTTTGTCATGGACAAATAGATCGGCTCCAGCAAATAGCGCATCGCCGACGTCAGCAATCACAATCATGTCGCTGCTTAAGAACAGGTTCAGCCGCTTAAAAAGTCTTGCAACGGTGACTGCCTGTCCGGAAACTGGAGCGAAGGCGATTGGTGGCTTGGAGTAGTTGGTAATTTTCAGGTCTCGACGCTGGATATCAGCCTGGATTAGACCCTGTACAAAATCTTGTAAGCGAATATCTTCGTAGTTGTGGAACTGAATTGAGGTTTTCTCGCTGGTTACATAAATTGAGTGTTTAGGATCTAGCTGGGCGGTAAAGACGCCGAGATTGAGGTCGGAGAGAAAGGCCCCCAGCATGATCAGGCAATCGCTAGATTCTACATATTGTCGGGTGAATTCGTTGCCCATTGCCCCCTCGTAGAGGCCGATATAGCTGGGGTGTAATTCGCTAATGACGGACTTGCCCAGAATGGTTTCGGCAACGGGAATATTAGTTTTTTCAGCTAGTTGGAGCAGGGCTTCCTGTAGGCCAAAGCGATGCAGCTCAACGTCAGCTAGAATTACGGGCTTTTCAGCAGCATTAATCAAGTTAACTGCTTCTTTGAGAGCTTCGGCTAGGGTGTTTGGGTCACTGCTTTCGGGTTTTTCAACTCTTTGATAATCGGGATTGCCAGGGATGTTGACCATGTCGCGGGGCAGTTCGAGATAGCCGGGGCGTTTGTAGCGGAGAACGGCGGCTATCACGCGATCAATTTCAGCAAAAGCGGTGTTGGCATTGTCCAACACCGCAGAGGCAATCGTGAGTTCTTGAAAGACTTTGTATTGGGTATCAAACTCGCGTACTTTATGATGCAGCAGTGGGTTTTTGATACGCTCGTTGGTGCCCGGTGCACCGCTAATCACGATCACGGGGGATTTTTCAGCGAAGGCTTCGGCTGTGGCGTTAACTACTTTTAAGCCGCCAACACAATAGGTGACACAAACGGCACCCAGGCCGCGCAAGCGAGCATAGGCGTCTGCGGCAAGTCCTGCGCCTTGTTCGTCGCAGGTGTTGATGAATTGGATGGCGCTGTCTTCTAAAAGTTTGTCGAAACCGAGCACGAAGTCGCCAGGTACGCCAAAAACATGGTGAACGTTGTGTTCGTAGAGTCTTTGGATTAAATAGTTGCCAACGGAAACTGCGGTTTTCATGCAGTCCTTCCTCCTGTCAAGCAGTGAGTGTGTAGGCTGAATGCAGATGAATATTGAAGGGCGCAGGACGTATTCGGCCCTTCTTATAGAGGCGTAGCGCTTCTGTGGAGTAGCGAGTTTGGAAGCGATGATCTCAGTATACTTCTAACCTACTGACTGACTAGGTCTAAAGAAGCTGTCCCACTGAAAATCATTAAGAAGCTTAACAGTGCAGTCAAGCTCCCTAGTTTTTTAGATTTTTAGATTTTTGAGCGAATTTCAATCAAGGCTCGGCAGGTGAGCCTTGATAAGACGTGATCAGGTTTATAACTTTGATAAAAGTTAACTGCACTGATTGAAGAAGGTGGCAGTACAAATAGGCGAAGCTTTTACTGCATGCAAACTGCTAGTTCTTACACCGGCTTTGGGCTTGATCTAGGTGGCGTTTATGAGGATAGATCTTCGTCCTCAATCAGGTCATAGGGATCCTCGTCAGATATGACTGCGAGTAGTTCGATGAGGCCAGCAATCTGCCCGGTTGGGACATCTCGGTATTCTGCTTTTTCTACGCTGAGTTTAAGTAAGGCGAGGTTGGGTTCGTCTAATTCTGCGGGAAACCAGGCCTTGTGGTCTGGTTGCCAAAAGTCTTGGAGTTGGCGACGATCCTGGAAGAGTTGGGCCGCGCCTGAGACTGAGACGTAGTGCTGTTGGGTTGAGGCGGGGAAGCTAATGGTGACTTCATGGTTGTCTTCGATTTCTGCCAGTTTGTCTGAGCTGGCATGGATGAAGAAGTAGAGGTCGCCGTCGAACTGGACTTGCCTGCTGATGCACATGCGGCAACTGTGGACGCTGCCGTTGCCATCAACTGTGACTAACATGCAGAAGTCGATGCATTTCACGATGTCGTGAAGGTGCTCGATTTGTTCTTGACGGTCTAGCTCAGTGCTCATTAGTGATGCTTTCCCTGATCCTTTGTTAACTCAAATCAAATTCAGGCAAGTCCTATGGTTTGGAGTTAGAACCTTGCTGAAGTTTATGATTTGATCAATATTTGCTAGGCGATGCTCACCGAGCTAGTTGGATCTTAGTGAACTTTCAGCAATGGCTTATCTGTCGAAAGGTTGAGAGGCTATTGTTGACTTGTGTGTACTGACTTAAGTTCAGAGATTACCTAACAAAGATATACACAAACATGCAGAGATGTTGTTATGTAGTTCTGCTAGCGAAAGAGCACAAAATCAAGGCTTTATAAGTCTAAATAAATAACGTTGTCCTGTTGTTGCTAAAGCAAGAGGTTATAAGCAGAAGTAAAGACTTGCACCTTGAGAAAGATCATTAATTGGTCGAGTTGCTCATATAAGCCGAGTTCTGCGGTTTGAGACTCGTTGAGGGTTGTCTCACAGTTCCTAGCTAGTAATTCGCGCAGGCGACCTTGAGCTTTGTCTGAGACTTTAAAGTCTAGAATCCGCTGTGGCCTTGGTTGAGTGAGCTAGCAGACTACTACAGGGCTAAGCAGACTATTTTGCCCTGATATTTAGGTGTGGGGCGAAGACACAACTCTCTTAAGAGATAGTAGCCGCAACAAGACCACTTAAGCGGTGAACAGAAGTGACCAGAAGTGTATTGCTGCTTTGTATCTGGCTTGGGAGCACTCACGGGAGAGACGCCAAATGCATAGGGGAGGCTTGCATCTCATGATATTTCTTCAAGGATTAACCCTAATAGCGGATTAGAAGGTCTCTCTTGGGGAGAAGAGATATTTAGAAGCTTTAGGCGTTAGCTTCTAATTCAACAAACCAGAGGGTTTTGCTCAAATAACAAAGACAATCGAAAGACTTACCCAACGTTTTATGACAGTATCAGCCTTCTAATTAGCTTAAAAGATATCTCATATCACCAATGGCTTCAGGATCTCTGCCTTAAGGGAGGAGCTTCAAGTAGGGGATATTGCCTACTGTATATGAGCGATATCAGCATGCGCTAACTTCGGTTCAATCAGCGTTGCTATAACCGCTTAGCTTCAAGTTAGCTTCAAAGTAATCTGGGTGAAAACAACTGGAGGAAAGGGCATGCAACCGGAATCGTACGAGCAGAATAGCCTTAACAGCAACCATGACCTCAAGTCGCCTCAAAATGAATATAGCGAGGTAAGGCAAGATATTGAAGACATGCAGCAGGAGCTTCAGGAAACACGAAGTGAACTTGGTGATATGCGTTCTGGCCTACAGCAAACCCGGAAAGATCTACAGACATCTCGACAAGAACTCAGAAAAAGGCTGGACAAATTAAACGGCTTAAAGGATGGTTCTTCCACCAACCCTGTAAAAGATGAATGTGAACAGAAATAGAGCTAACTAATCTTGCATCTTAAAGTTGAGCTTTAGAAATCTGACATAAGTGAATACCCCCTGTTCCAATAAGGATTGGGGTGCTTTAAAACGATTAAGAATAGTGCTCTTGCCAACATTTTTAGTAAATGACAGCAGATTTGCCCTCCCAAAGGAGAAACTTAGACTCAAACTTCGGCTAAAAAAACTGCCAGCCACAACTTCTGCTTCAAACACAAACTACAATAAGCTCCCAACATCGTAGATTGGCGATGTAACTGGCTTTGCTAACTTGAGATGCTGCCGAACAATAGCTTCAAGTTCCCCAATCATGTAGGGCTTGCGGAGATAGTCATCACAGCCTGCTGCGATGGCTTGCTCTCTGTGCCCAAGCATTGCCTGCGCTGTCACTGCTATCACCGCAATTGCAGCAGTACTTGGGTCTCGTCTTAGTTGACGAACCACTTTGAGTCCATCATCACCTGACAATTTTAGATCTAACAGAACTAGGGCTGGTTTTAGACGCTGAACGAGATCGATGGCTGTCTGAACGTTATTTGTGCAAGCACAAGCACAGCCTAAACAGCTCAAGATTTGCGTTGCTAAAAACAGGTTGTCCTCATTATCTTCAACCACAAGCACTAGCGGTTGTTTCCCAACATTGCTTTGTTTAGGGTCAATGTCTGACATATCGACTCTTGTCCCTCGTTCAATGCCGCAATCATAACAGCATTTTAAAATAACCAGTCTTTTGAAATAAATCTCGTAACCCATGGCCGATTTAACATAAAGTGTACATTGTTCACAATCGCCGAAAGCTAAGCTGTGAGCAGATCCCGGCAAGTCCATGCTGTGAAACTTCAAATAAAATACTGATACAAGTGGTGCCTGCAAGATCAAGATAGTTCAGAGCTACGTGTCTAAATCTTTAATGAGCACCAGTAAGATTAGAGAGTTTCATAAATTTCTTTTTACTGCTTCCGATTTTTGCGCTTTAGAACAAACAGAATAAACTGATGATTTTCAAGCTCCATTGGTTCTTCTAGTGGTTCTGACTTCTAGCACAGAAAAGGCTCAAGCCGTTATGCTCAATACCCAAGTTGTGACTATTACTAACGCATCTTTTTGTAGTACAGACGGAGTATCTTACGAATTCAATGGACTGAGCGATGTTTTGGAACCGCTCAAACACAGACAGTACAGTTCAGATATTTAACTTCCTACCTCGAAGCAAGCCAGGTAATAGTCTAGAGAACCTAGTTTCAACAATGGCTGAGGTCAGGTGTGACGAGCTCATGAGGGTAATGACGCTATCCCAAAACTCAACTCTGTGGTCTGGGCAGAGCTGCTGAAGCTTTTCCGCATCGCCAACTGTCATCCCCATCTCTGACCCCCAATGCTGAGAGTCATTGCGGCTATCCTCAGTCTATTGCCAGCTGCTCGGCGTCTCCTGGTCGTTGGGAGGAAATACCTATTGATGTGGCGAATATTGTTGCGCTGCTGGCAAATGTCATTGCATTACTGGCAAACGCTACGACATTACTGGCAAATTTATTTTTTTACTGGCAAATGTTACGACATTAGTGGCAAACCTCGTAGCGTTACTGGCAAACGCTACGGCAATGGTGGCAAATTTTTATCTGAAGTAACCTCTGAAACCAATTTTCTAAATGAGAGTTACAAATCAAAGCTCACCGGCCCCGGCGCCTTCCCTTAGCAAGGGGAGGTTAGGAGGGGTTAATGGGTGTCAATTAGAAAGTAAGTGGGTTGGTATAAAACCCCAGCAGCCAGCCCGTGATCAATCCTCCTCCTGGCTTTCAGGCGGTCCGAAGTCATCAGGAAGCTCATCAATTGTGCATTCCAACACTTTGAGCAAAATCCTGACTTGACGGATGGTGAGCCTCGGTATGGCTCTCCCCTTCTCCCAGTTGGCGACCGTATCGTCTGTGACTCCTAACGCCTGAGCTAACTCTCTCTGGGTGAGCTGCTGAATAGCTCTCAGTCTCGCGAGCGGTGATTTAGATTTTCTAGCCATCCAGCCCTAAGAGATTTTCCCTAAAGTGGTTTAGGATTTTCTTGCAGGAATCCTGAATTGATTTAGGAAACCAATACACGATGGAAGGCAGGCACCTATAGGCCCAAACAAGGTGTCTAAGGTGAATCTGTCCTTTCCTCAGTAGTTTCTCATTCGCGGCGCTTCACTGCCACCCATTACAAGCATGGGGGGTCAGCTTAGCGCGTCTTGAAATCAGCAAGGACATCTAATGAACGACTCTGACTACTCCCGATTGAACCCTTGGGCCATCGTGAAGCGTTCGCCCAACCTCATTCGCAGCACCGTTATGCCCGTTTTTGACACCGCGCCGATGCCGATGGACACCTCAAAGCCCTCCAGCGCACCATGCCCGAAGTTCAGTTTGAAGTTGTCTGGGATGCCATCGAAGACCGCAGCGAACGATCATGAACCCAGTCCTGGAAATTCCCTAGTTTTATGAAAGTTAAAACGGGGGCCAAAAAACGCGCCAAGCCGCGATATTCACTAGCTCATAGTCAGCTCATACGTTTTCCTTAAGCCAAGTCAAGAATGACCTACAGAAACCAGTCTCAGAACACAGGCACCCCATACGTGCCTAGCAGATCCCGTCTCTAAGCATTCGTGCCAAGCTAACGGAAGCTGCCGCTCAAAAAGCTGGCGTTCAATTTGCCTTGCTCATGAGCACAGTTTGAGACTGCCATGAACCTGAAAACCTGCCTTCGGAACCTTAGCGCTGCGCTCAATCGTCTAGACGAGCCAGACACTCTTTTCCAGCAACTAGTTGACCAATTGGCTCAGGCGCTCTCAGCAGACTGCTGTACTCTGTGGCGTTTGGAAACCGAACAGTTCGTGTTGCAGTACCAAGCTCAACTGAACGGAGCAGTTCTAGAACCCTGGCCAGAGCCATCCTTCTCACTCTCAAGCTGGAACGAGGGCTATCAACACCTGCGCCAGCAGCAAATCCTACGAGTGAGCATCAACAATCGCCGCAGGCAGAATGTCCAGCTTTTGCCCCCCAAGCTTCAGTGTCAGGGCTTTCTGGGCATTCCCATCTTTGCCAAAAACCAATTAGTCGGCTTTCTAGGACTTTGCAAACTCCACCAACCGCTAGCCTGCAAACCCGCTCAGATCTCTTGCCTACGAGAACTGGCCGAATTAACCGGCGTTGCCTTGAGTCTGACCGACCTATTGCGGCAAGCCCAGACTGCAACCCCAAAACCAGAACCAGAGTCAGAGCCAAAACCAGCAGCTTGTGATGGACTTAGCGGTTGTCTGTCAATGGAGCAAGCGCTACGGCTCAGTGAAGCCCGTTACCGCAACATCATCGAAGGCCAGACGGAATTAATTTGTCGGCTGGGACCAGACCTTAGAGTAACCTTCGGCAATGAGGCTTACTGTCGCCAGCACCGTAAGTCAACAGCAGAGATTATTGGTCAACACCTGTTGACTGAGGTTCCAGAAGAAGAGCATCAGTATTTGCTAGATCACTTTGCGTCTCTGGGCAGGGATAAGCCAATTGATATTTCGATCAATCGCGTCATTAGTGCCCAGGGCAAAACTCGCTGGTATGAGTGGACGGACCAAGCCATTCTCGATGAGCAAGGCAACTTAATTGAATTTCAATGCGTTGGTCGAGACATCACAGAGCAGAGACAGGCAGAAGAGAAACTACGCATTAGTGAAGCCCGTTACCGCGCTATTGTCGAAGACCAAACAGAACTGGTCTGTCGCTTTACACCCGATGGCAACCTCACGTTTGTCAACGATGCCTACTGTCACTATTTCAATAAAAGCCTTGAGGAACTTATTGGTATTTATTTTGCTTCCTTCGATCCACCGGCACAGCTTCAAGAAGTAAAAGAGAACATTCGCAATTTGACACCAGAGAAGCCAACATCAATTATCGAAGAGTATTTTGTAACCAGCACTGGCGAAGTTCGTTGGCAGGAATGGACGGACAGAGCGCTTTTCAACGAGCAAGGCCATTTAGTCGAGATTCAGTCGGTCGGACGAGACATCACCAAGCGCAAACAGGCCGAGCAACAACTGCATCAGCTCAACGCCGAGCTAGAGCAACGGGTGGCTGAACGGACCGCTGCATTGCAAGCGAGTGAACAGCAGTACCGTCGCATGATCGAAACCACAATCGAAGGGGTTTGGATTATTGATGCCCAAAATCACACCAGCTTTGTGAATCCTCAAATGGCCGAAATGCTGGGCTACAGCGTAGACGAAATGCTGGGCAGATCTCTATTCGACTTCATGGACGAAGCAGGCCAAGCTATTGCTGTTGTTAACCTGGAGCATCACCGTCAAGGCATTGGAGAACGGTACGATTTCAAGTTGCAACGTAAAGACGGCTCTGAGTTGTGGACGATTGTTGCTGCCAACGCAATTTTTGACCCGGCAGGGCAATACGCTGGCGCTTTGGGCATGATCACAGATATCACTGACCGCAAAGCAGCCGAAGCCGCGATTGCCAAGCTCAATCAGGAATTGCAGCATCGAGTCACTGAATTGCAAGCTTTATTCGACGTAATTCCAGTTGGCATTGGCATTGCCGAAGATCCCAAATGTCAACAGGTTCGAGTCAATGTTACAGGTGCAGAGCTATTAGAAATTTCTCTAGAAATCAACTCCTCCTGCACTCCCCCACTTGAGACACCGCCCTCCTTCAGGTTTTTTAAGCAAGGGCGGGAACTCCAGGGAGAAGAAGGCGTGTTGCAACAAGCCATCACTTGGGGACGCAAGATCCGGGACGAAGAAGTTGACCTAATCAAGGCAGATGGCAGCGTTGCTAACCTCCTGTTCCATGCGGCTCCCTTATTGGATGAACAAGGTCAAATCCGGGGAGCAGTCAACGCCTTTATAGACATCACCGAGCGCAAGCGAGCTGAAGAGGTGCTCAGAACCCAGGCTCTGGTGCTGGAGCATATGGCCGAAGGTGTCGCGATTATCGACCACATCGAAAACACCATCTACTTTACCAACCCAGCCTTTGATGCCATGTTCGGCTACGAACGCGGCGAACTACTCGGCAAAAAAGCACCAGTTCTCAACCCCTACCCTCTCGACGAAGACCCTGAGTTCATGAGGGAACTGATCGAGAATTTGAACACCTTTGGCTTTTGGACGGGGGAGTTCAGTAACTGCAAAAAGGACGGCGCTCTGTTTACTACTCAGTCCCGCATGAGCCTGTTGGAGATTTCGGGCAAGCAGTACCGCATCTCAGTTGAAGAGGATATTACTGAGCGCAAACAGATCGAGGAAGCACTCCGGCAGAGCGAGCAGAGATTCCGTCAGCTAGCCGAAAACAGCTCGGAGCTGTTTTGGTTATCAGGCATAGAACCTGGGTCCTTGTTGTATGTCAGCCCTGCCTACGAGAAAATCTGGGGCCGTTCTCTCGAGAGCGTCTATGAGCAGCCCCGGTCTTGGTTAGAGGCTATTCACCCTGACGACCGCGAGCATGTGGTTTCTAAATTTCAGCAACGGGCCAACGGCGAAGCAACTGATGTCGAGTATCGCGTTGTGCGTCCTGATGGTTCTGCTTGCTGGATTTGGCACCAGAGTTTCCCTATCTACGACGAAACAGGGCAGTTGTACCGTTTCGGAGGCATTGGTGTCGATATCACCGAGCGCAAGCGAGCCCAGGCTCTAGAGCAAGCCAACCGGGAATTGCAACAGGCCAATGCCAGTCTCAGCCGTTTAGAAAAAATTAAGACCGAGCTGGTTGCCACGGTCAGCCACGAAATTCGGATGCCGATCACGAATATCTACACCGGCATCTCTGTCCTCAAAGATCTGCTGCCGCCGATTAGCCCTGAGGCCAGAAAAATGCTGAATCTAATCGAAAGTGAAGCTCGGCGTCAGGTGCAGCTCGTCAATAGCCTGCTTGATTTTTCTAAGCTTGACTCCGGCACTTATCGCTGGCGAGAAGATCCAGTTGACCTCAAAACAGTCCTCTTGCAAGCAGTTCAATCAACTGCTGTTCTCTACGAAAGCCGCCACGTCCAACTGCACTGCTCCTTGCCTGAGACTATTCAGGTTCTAGGCGACGCCGAGCGTTTGGTGCAACTAGTGGTTAACTTGCTCGACAATGCAGCCAAGTTCAGCTCTGAAAATAGGGGAGTCTGGCTCAGCCTCAGACGCGAGGGTAAGCACGGTGTGGTCTCGGTTCGGGACCAAGGGCCTGGTATCCCTGCCCAGCAGCAGGTTGCCGTATTTGACCTGTTTAGCCAGGTTTACCATATCAGCGGCAAGCGCCCCCAAGGTATTGGCTTAGGCTTGCACTTGTGTCGTCAGATTGCTCAACATCACGGGGGTAATCTCAGTGTCGAATCTCGTCCAGGCAAGGGCAGCACCTTCAAACTCACCCTGCCTCTACTAAGTGAGAAGCCAGATACGTGAGGAGAGCCCAAGGCGTGAGGAGCCTTAAGCGCCTGACCTATCTACATGCAAATAAACCTAGCTCTATACAAATAAAAGCTAGAGGCTTGGCATTGCCAAGCCTCTAGACTGTCGATGTGTCAGGGTTTGGCAATGCCAAACCCTGACCTAATTGCTCTAACCTTTAACGACGCTTGTCGGGGGTTCCATCCACGCGGGGGTTACCGTCAGTCGTGATGTCTAGACGTTCGCGGCGGATCTGCTCTTGAGCCTCAACGGTTTCGTGCTCAACTTCCTTCTTGATCCTGACTTCTTCACGCAGGATTGTTTCCTTGTGGATGTCAGGTGTCTCTTCGTAGACTTCTACGCGAGCCACTTCGCCTTCGCGGAAGTTTGCTTCGCCGGGGGTTACAGCCCTCGTGTCTGTGGGCGTTACCCGCTCAATCACGACCCGCTCCTTCTCGACGGGTACTGAGACTCGGGTTGTTTCAGTCTCAACGTGCTTACCAATTGCGACTTCGCCAGTCTTCACCCGAGTTTTGTCAGCAACCAGGCGCTCTTCGTACAGAGTGACGTCTGCATTTGAGCCGACTGGGGTATTAATCTGGGGTTGGGGCGGGATTGGCGGCTGAATGACGGTTGCCCGGTCGGTCGTTACCCGGTCTGTAGTTGTCGCTGTCAAAGGCGTAACTACATCTGCACGGCGGTTGCGCACTTGGTAGCTGCCTTCAGGCGCGTCGTATACACCCAAATCTTGGACGCCAGCGTTACGTAGAATTGTCGCTGCTTGCTCTACTTCGGCGCGGTTACCTTCGACCATCACTAGATAGTCACCACGCTCGACTCGGTCTTGGTAGGCACGAGCTTCTTTTTCAGGAATACCCAGTCCAACCAAAGCTCCTACCAGGCCACCGGCAACCGCACCAATACCTGCACCCGCAGCAGTGGTTGCCAATGCCGTACCTAGAGCCCCTGCGGTCATGACTGGACCAATACCTGGGATTGCCAGAGCACCAATGCCCACCAACAAACCAGTTAGACCACCCAGGACACCACCCGTCGTAGCGCCGGTTGTAGCACCCTTGTCAGCCTTATTGCCTTTTTTGCCCTTGCCACCGACATCGCGGATATCGGTTACTTCAGCGCCCGCAATCTGCTGACCCTGAGCTGAGTCGCGGGCAACGATGGAAATATCGTCCATGGCGAAGCCAGCAGCCCGAAGATCATGCACAGCCCGCTCTGCTTGGTTGTAGCTGGGGAAAATACCAACCGCTCGTTTGTAATCACCAAGAGCCATTATTTTTTCTCCTATTTATATCCAACACTGCACCCATTCATGGTGGGCATTCAAGTAGTAATCTTCATCGCTCTTTTGGTAGTTCATACCCTAATCCAAAGAGGTAGAAAGCTGAAATTTAGAGAACGCGAAATGCTAGTTTCTAGAAATAGGAACCTGCAACAAAAATCCGCAATACCTTTAGGAGTCTGCAGTTGTGTGCCCCTAAAGGTATAGACTCAGAAAATCCTGTCAAATTTAGGCTCTAATGCTGGTCTTACAACTCCCTGAAATCCAAAGCGAATCCAAAGAGAAAAAGAAACCAAATTACGCTGAGCGACGCTGCTCTTCGTGCACACCTTCAGCAAATTCTTCAACGATTTTGCGATTGAAAGCTGGGATATCTTGAGGATTACGGCTAGTGATCAGCCCTTTATCAACTACCACCTCTTGATCTACCCAATTTGCCCCTGCGTTTCTGAGGTCCGTCTGCAAGGAAGGCCAAGAGGTCACTGTCCGACCCTTGACTACACCCGCTTCAATCAGCGTCCAAGGACCATGGCAGATCGCAGCAACCGGCTTACCTGCCTCGAAGAAGGAGCGGACGAATTGCACAGCTTTGTCCTGAATTCGCAATTGGTCAGGGTTAGCGACACCGCCGGGCAGCAGCAGCGCATCATAATCATTTGGGTTAACGCTGTCTAGAGGCACATCGACCGGAAATTGGTCACCTTTGTCAAAATGATTCCAGCCCTCGACTGTATCGCTCTTGGGCGAAATGATTTGGGTTTGAGCCCCAGCTGCTTCGAGTGCCTGCTTTGGTTTGGTGAGCTCTACTTGCTCGAAGCCATCTGTCACCAGAATGGCAACTTTTTTGTTGGTAAGTTCCCGTGGCATTTTTAACTCCTCTTTAGCTCTTGTTCAGCGCTCGTGAGCTTTTTTTGAAACTAGGTTTTCAGCTTTTCTCACGCAGCTTTTCCTGCACGACTTTTATCACTGGGCTGGAATCTAAATTGATGACCGTCTTGCTCTATCAGCTCTACTCTCTAGAGACTCACAATGCTCAGGATTGCGATTCTATGTGACCCCATACCCTGCTTCTAGCAAGTTCTTAGTCATGCCTCTCTCCATCCGTTTCCGAGCTTAGACAGATAATCTTTATTCATACCTAGAAACGCTATATAAGGCCGTATTCTTAGGTAGTTCACTAGATAAAAAAAGTCTGAGAGCGAAAGTCCGAAATCAGAAAGCCTCAGATATCAACGCGAGATATCTGCTCCCTTGGCTTCTCACCGTGATAACCCTAGCTAACAACGATTGTTACCACCCTCTCTCTAAGGGCGTAGACTCCCGTCAGTTGCCCTGGAGCACCACACTAGTTGATGCGCTAATGAAACAAGGGACTTGGCAATGCCGAGCCCCTATTTTGCTTATTAGACCCATTGTGCTTATTACGCCAATTGATAGGTTGATGCTGATAAAATGTTAATGATGTAGATTCCGGCTCTACTTGCAGAGCTATACGCCCTTTTATAGCTTGTTGCCTATGTTTTCCTAGATCAGTCTATGGCAAGAGATTCTATATCTGTATCTGAATTTTGGTCATTATCTGAAAGTTTCCAGATAGTTTCTAGATAGTGATAACTGTTGAGCTGTTGCGCAGAGCAGGTCGCTATCCTCTCAAACCTGCGGCTAAAACACTCATGATTTCAGGCAACAGGGATAATCCCTTCTTACTGACTCGGGCCACTTCCAAAGCCAGCAAACGTTTTCCTAACTGCCGCAGATTTTTATGATTAGCAAACCAGGCGGGGGTCGGTTGAATGCGGAATGGTGCCCAGAGTATTGACTTCTGCGGATGGTCAAATAAGAGCGTATTGTGAACAGTGCCACGACCCGACTGAATCTCGGTTAGAGGCTGGCCTGGAAACGCACCCCAACTGGTCACCATCAGGCCATACAGAACCCCAGACCAGACATTAATGCCAATGCCGCCGTAGCGTAGGTTTGCAATGGCCCGGTCCAGTCGTCCTGCATGTTTTTTGGCAGTAGTCGGATCGATCAGAATTGTGCAAGATAGCGTGCCCCAGATGCTGGAATTAGCGAAGGCTACAGCCTGGTCTAGAAAAGCCTCCGCCTCAGCAACTGGCAAAGGCACTTCAGTCAGCACCCCACAAAATGCCTCTTCGTTCAGTGCGTATTCGCTAGCTTGAGGTGGCACATTTGGGATCAAGGTCCAAGGCACCACTTCCTCACTGCCAGGGCTTAAAGCCTCGGCTTGCGGGTAGCGTGCCAAAAATGCCTGATACCGCTGGTGGGCACCGGGGTAATAAGCCTTGCGCGGCGCAATTGCCGCCAGCTCTCGCCGGAGTTGAGCTAAGAATGCTTCACGCTGCGGCCAGCCCTCAGCCGTGACCAGAACCTTGGCTGCGGCACAGTTAAAACTGGCATTATGTACAACCATGCTGGCAACTTGGCGCGCTTGAAAGGCAAGGTCAGCCTCAGACCACTGCCCTGGCACCACCAAAACTGGCGTCACACAGCCCAGCTCAGAAGTAATAGGCTTATCAAGCTGGGGCGTCTGAGTTGATTTACGTGCCTGCTGTTCTTGGCCAGTACTGCCCCAGACAATGGCATCATGGGTTCGCTGCGAGCCAGTAATGTGAATGCTCTCAATTTGACGATGGCTACACAGATAGCTGCCCAACTCCGCGCCGCCGTAGGCGATGCCTAAAAAACCCGCTTCAATCAAAGGCGCAAAACTAGCCTCCAGCCACGGCCCCAGATACTCATTCACCGGGTTCAGTTTGAGAAGGACCACCTCGTCCTCCACAAACAACTTGTGCAAAGCATCGAGAGGGCCAATCGAAGAGATGTTGCCCGCGCCCAACACTAGCGCCAGTTTTCCCGAAGTTCTTTTCTGGCGGTAAATCGCCCCCTGGCTACTGGGTTGGCCCGGCTCCAGCCAAATCTGCGCTTCAAAACCCAGCCAGACCAAGCGGTCAAGCCAATCCTGAGGGAATACACGCACCACGGCTTGGCCATCAGGGCGATGAGTCAGCTGCCCATCAACTTGTCCCGTTGGTTGCCCCTCAGATTGCTTCTCGGATTGCCCTTTTGATTTCAAGCTGGCTTGGAGCAGCCGTAGATACATAACTGTGCTGACCGGACCCGTCAGCCACTCTTCGCCAGCCAGAGGCGCTTGGGAGTCCAGACCTTTAGCTTGACAGCAGGCATCCACCCAGGGCTCAGCCACCGCCTCAACTCGCTTCAAGCAAGCTTCTAGGTACGCTAGCCGCTCCGGAATCGGCACTTGCAGCCAGGCGTCTTTACGACGGCTCAACTGGCTGAGCATTGCCTCTAGCCGCTCTGAGGAAGTCGCAACTACCGCAGCTGTTTGAGAAGCGCTCATCGTAACCTCACTGAGTCAGCATTAGCGCCGCACATGATTAGCGTCGCACGTGGACTTTAGCATTCGTCTTTGCAGGCAGCAGGCGTGTCTCTCAAAGGTGCTCTTCTTAAAGGTGGCCTATGGAGCGCTCTCCAGTTTATGAGCCTCTGACTCAAGCGAGGGCTAAGAGGGCTAAATTGATGACCTGATAATGCCTGACGCATCATGGTCTGCATTGCATGGCCTGCATTCTCCTGGGTTTATTCTGGTTTCTACGCAGTCCGGGACGAAAAACGCAATACTTGGGGCAATAACCTTGGGGAAACAACTTGCCTGCGCCTATGGATGCCTTCAGTGCTCAGCCCCCCACCTGGACTGAGAAAGCAACCCACGCTCGCGGTTTTCAATGTCCAACTTGCACAGCTGAGTCAGTTGAAGCTGTTGCCGTCTGGCTAAACCGTCGTTCTCCAGTGCTTACCGAGTTGGGGCGGCGCAAGTGGCAGGAGTTCTATCAGTGCCGTTGTGGTTGCGTGTGGTGGGGCTGGAGCGATGAGCGACCGCCTAAAGAGCCCTTGCGTCGTCCCAATGCACCGGAATGATCCGGTCAGAATGATTAAGATGAAATAAGCGCTCTGCCTAAGATTATTTCTCTGCCTCCCATCCAGTTCGAAGCCCTAGAGCTGTTGGAGTGGCCCCGCCTGTGCCAGCACCTCTCAACCTTTGCTGCAACTAAACTAGGCTCTGCTGCTGCCCGAGGACTGCCCCTACCGGCAACTCAGGCCGACAGTGAGGCCCTCCTCGCTCAAACCCGTGAAGCAACCACCTTAGAGAACCGTCTGGCCAGTGGCTTGCCGTTGGAAGGCATCCACGATATTGGTGCAGCCGTCGCCCGTGCTGGCATTGGTGGCACCTTGGGCGGTGAAGAACTAGCTCAGATCGCCGAAACCCTCGGCGGTGTGCGCAATCTGCGCCGTGCCCTAGACGACCAGGAAGACATGCCAGTGCTGCAAGAGTTGGTGTCCCACGTGCGCACCTACCCAGAACTCGAGCAGGAAATCCACCGCTGCATCGACGAGCAGGGGCGGGTGTCAGACCGAGCCAGTGACAAGCTAGCGGGTCTGCGCGAGCGGCTGCGGCAGGTGCGCGACCAGATTTATCAGACGCTCCAGAATCTGATCCAGCGCAAGGCCAATGCCATTCAGGAGAATCTGATCGCCCAGCGCAGTGAGCGCTTTGTGATTCCGGTGAAAGCGCCTCAGAAGGATGCAGTTCCCGGTATTGTGCATGACGCTTCAGGTAGCGGCGCCACGCTCTACATTGAGCCTCATGCCGTCGTGCCCCTCAACAACCAACTGCGCACCCTAGCCCGGCAGGAGCAAGCCGAAGAAGAGGCTATCCGAGCTCGGCTCTCAGGCCAGGTCGGGGAGGTGCAGGAAGACCTTGAGCATTTGCTGTTTGTGGTTACGGCAGTTGATTTAGCTATTGCTCGCGCCCGCTATGGCCTGTGGCTGGGAGCCAATTCACCTCGCTTTATTGCCAGCGACGAGTCGATTGTGCTGCGCCAGTTGCGCCATCCCTTACTGGTCTGGCAACAGCAGCACGAACGGGGCAACGCCGTCGTACCCGTTGATCTGCTGATTCGACCGCAGATTCGCACCGTGGTGATCACAGGCCCGAATACAGGCGGCAAAACAGTCACCCTCAAGACTTTGGGTTTGGCGGCTTTGATGGCCCGCGCTGGTCTGTTTGTGCCAGCCCGAGAGCCCGTCGAATTGCCCTGGTTTGAGTTTGTGCTGGCTGACATCGGCGACGAGCAATCGCTGGAACAAAGCCTCTCGACCTTCTCCGGGCACATCCGCCGGATTAGTCGCATCCTGGAGACGATGACCGACCAATCACTGGTGCTGCTAGATGAGGTGGGCGCGGGAACCGACCCCAGTGAGGGCAGTGCGCTAGCCACCGCCTTGCTGCAAGAACTAGCCGAGCGCAGCCGTCTCAGCATCGCCACCACACACTTTGGCGAACTCAAAGCCCTGAAATATCAGGATGAGCGCTTTGAGAATGCTTCTGTCGAGTTTGATGATGTCAGCCTGGCTCCAACCTACCGGCTGCTGTGGGGCATTCCCGGTCGCTCCAATGCGCTCACGATTGCGGGCCGGCTGGGCATGGGCAGCACGATTCTGGAACGGGCTCGCGGTTATGTGGGCAGCAGTTCCGAAGCCGTGAATGACGTGATCGCGGGTCTGGAAGCACAACGACGTACCCAAGAAGAGCGGGCTCACGAAGCCGCGGACCTACTCGCCAACACCGAGCGTCTCCATCGAGAAGTTGCCAATCGAGCAACCGCTCTGCGCGAACGCGAACGCCAGCTTCAGCAACAACAAGAGCAGGCGATCGCTCAGGCGATTGCCGAAGCCAAATCAGAAATTGCCAAGGTGATTCGGCGGTTGCAAAAGGGTACCCCCACCGCCCAAGATGCTTCGGCGGCAACCGAGGCGCTCAATCAAGCTGCAGCCAAGTTTCTGCCTTCCCAGCAAGCGCCACCCAAGCGCAAGCCCAGCTACCAGCCGCAAGTGGGTGAGCGAGTGCGTATTCCTCGCCTGGGGCAGGTTGCCGAGGTTCTCAGTTCTCCAGATGATGACAACGAGCTGACCGTGCGCTTTGGCCTGATGAAGATGACAGTTTCTTTGTCAGACATTGAATCGCTAGACGGCCAGAAGCCCGAACCCACTGCCAAAAAAGAAAAAGCACCGCCTCCGCCCAAAGCCACCGAGCTACCACCTGCGGCAGCAGAACCAATCATCCGCACCTCGCACAATACCCTCGACTTGCGTGGCAGCCGTGTATCTGACGCGGAACTGATGCTTGACCGAGCCCTGGCAGAAGCGAGTGGCGCGCTGTGGATTATCCACGGTCACGGCACGGGTCGGCTGCGGCAAGCTGTCCAGGATTTTCTCAAGCAATACCGCCGCGTTGAGCGCTATGAGTTTGCCGAACGGACTGACGGCGGCACTGGCGTCACAGTTGCTTACCTAAAACCATGAATTGGGCTCCGTGCATAGTCCCTAATCCCTAATCCCTTGGCTTCAGCGCAAGCACTGGTACTACCGGCGATAGCGACGGCTGGAATCGTCGTCATCAAAGTCGTCGAAGTCATCGAAGTCGTCAAACTCTTCGTCCGGCGGCACTCGTTCAACTTTGACGTCTTTGACTTCCCGGTAGCCGTCGTCTTCCTGACGAGCGGTACGGGGGCCAGAGCGGTAGGTGCCATCCGAAGCGCGGTAGACCTCGGTATAGTTTTCGCGCGTAGGTTCAGGTTCGGGGGCAGCGTAGCTGGGATTGGGAGCCTGCTGAGTTTGCGCCCACTGCCAAGTATTGCTGCTCTTCCCCTTGCCGCCTTCTAGCTCCTGCACTCGGGCGCGCAACTCGTCGATTACTTTGGCCTGTCGGCGGTCCTGGCCGCGTCCACCACCCATCGACCACAGCAGCCCCAATAGCAGCGCCACCAATACGCCCAAGGCTAAGGCACCCAGCACCGCTACCGACAACGGCACCGGCAGCAAACGACTGCCCAAAAACACCAGCGACACCGCAGGCGAACGGTTCTGGTACATAAACAGCCCCAGGCTCACAACGAGCAGCAAGAGCGGAATCAGGCGAACGGCAGGCATAGGCTAACGCGGCAACAGGGCACAGCCCGCAATCAGGTCTCACCCTCATTATCCTCCGCCCGTACGCCCCACATCTGGTTCTGCCTCTGGCCTCAGTTAGCCTAAAGCTCGGAGCGGCCCTGCCAACGCTGGATCAGCGCATTGTCAATGTCAAACTGGTCCAGAGCCCGGGCTACCACAAAATCCACCAGGTCTTCGATGGTTTTGGGTTGGTGATACCAGGCGGGGATAGCTGGTACAATCCGCGCCCCTGCCTCTGCTAGAGCTGTGAGGTTGCGCAGGTGGATCAGGCTGAACGGCGTCTCGCGGGGCACGACGACTAGCTTGCGTCCCTCTTTGAGTTGCACGTCGGCAGCTCGTTCTAACAAATCTGAACTCAGTCCCCCAGCCAGCTTGCCAATGGTGCTCATGCTACAGGGAATCACCAACATACCCAGCGTGCGGAACGAACCACTGGCAATCGTTGCGCCAACATCACCCCAGGGGTGACAGGTGAGCTTACCGCCCTGCTCTTGGGCTTGGTCGCGCCAGAACTGAGCCTGTTGCTCCGGCTCGATGGGCATGCGGGTGTTGTACTCAGCCTGCCAGACCATTGCCGCGGCGCGGGAGGCGACCACCTCGACTGGATAGTCAATGCTCAGTAAAAACTTTAGAGTGCGGACAGCGTAGATTAAGCCAGAGGCTCCGGTGACGCCAAGAATCAGCGGGTAGCGAACAGCGCGAGTCAACAGAACCTTCTCAGTGATTGCCTATCCGCATCCTAGCCTGATGCTAGCGGAGTCTGGGCGGAGCCTGGCCGCATTGCCTTGCCCTAAAGACCGCTAAGCTGAGCATTAGGCTGTTGCGCATGATGTTAGTGCGCATGAAGGGCGTCGCGCATGAATTCTGTGGTGCACGGGTGGAACTAGACCGAACGGCCTGCTTACTGAACCTTATGCAACAAGCTGAGATCCCTAGCTTGAGGGATCTCAGCCGTCGAGCTGGCGTGTCGCGCCGCAGCCTAGATCTGCTGCGTCAGGGCCAGATAACGCGACTGCGGGTCGAGCAAGTGCTGAGCTTGAGCCAGGTGCTGAAGCTGTCGGTACAGGAGTTTTTGCAGCAGTTCAGCCCAGATGCCTTGCCCCAAGACGAGGCAGCCACTCAAACAGCAGGTGTCAAATCCGAGCCCGTCAAACCTGAGCTAGCCAAGTCCGAGCCAATCAAACCTGAGCCAATCAAACCGGATCCGGCCAAACCCGATACTGAGCTGTCTATTGAGCTGGCAAGCTTGCGCAGCGAGTATGAACGCCTTCAGGCACAACTGCAAAGCCAGCAGCAGGACTTGGAGCAGCAGTTCCGCACTCAAACTCTACAAGCGCTGGAATCCCTACTGCTGCAATGGCCAACTGCCGCCTACGCAGCGACTAAAAACCCTCAAGCTCCTGCTAAAAACCTGCTGCCAATTCTGCGTCCGCTGGAGCAACTGTTGTCAGATTGGGGCATTGAGCCGATCGGTGAGGTGGGTAGCGAAACGGCCTTTGACCCGCAACTGCATCAGCTTGAAGGGGCGGCTCAGCCAGGGGACTCGGTACGCGTGCGCTATGTGGGCTATCGCCAAGGTGACACCCTGCTCTACCGGGCGCGAGTGAGCCCTGTATGAGTTCCCCAGTCGATATTTTGATTCTCAGTAACGGTCCGGGCGAGTTGGCGACTTGGGTGCAGCCAGTGGTGCGCGAGTTGCGGCAACAACTAGGCCAGGACCGGCAGCAGGTACGCGTTTCCGTGGTGCTCTCGCCCTGTCCCCACGCCAGCGGTCAGGAAGCCAAAATCGCTTTGGGCTACGCCGAAGTGGATCGGGTGCAGGGGCCAGAGCATTTTGTCTCGTTTCTGCTGCTGGGTCGAACCCGAGATTGCCTAACCGGCAAGCCCTGGTCCTGGCGCAAGCAGGGCGTAGTGCTGTTTCTGGGTGGCGACCAGTTTTTCACCCTCGTAGTTGCACGACGACTGGGCTACCGCAGTGTGGTCTATGCCGAGTGGGAAGCGCGCTGGCAAGGCTGGATTGATGCCTTTGGGGTGATGAGCGCCAAGGTATTGCGCAAAGCTCAGTATCCAGAACGGCTGACCGTAGTGGGAGATCTGATTGCTGAAGCCGCTAACCTGAACCCGGAGCTAGAGGCAGACGTGCAAAACGGTCTGGCTCTCCAGCCCGATGCTGAACTCATCGGTTTACTGCCCGGTTCCAAACCAGCCAAGCTGGCCCAAGGCGTGCCCCTGATGCTGGCGGTTGCAGACCAGATCGTCCAAACTCATCCCAAGGCTCGCTTTGTTATCCCTGTGGCTCCCAGTTTGCAGCCGGAAAGCCTGGCGCACTTTGCCCATGCCAAACGCAACCCGGCGATGGCTTTGATAGGCGGTACATCGGGCAAGCTCATTGCTCAAGGCTCAGGGCTAGCCTTTGAAACCGCAGCTGGTAACCGCGTGGACCTCTGGACTGGTTCACCGGCCTATGCCCTACTGTCCCAATGCCGTCTGTGCATCACCACAGTAGGAGCCAACACAGCAGAGCTAGGGGCATTAGCGGTACCCATGCTGGTAGTGGTGCCTACCAATCAACTAGATGCCATGCGAGCTTGGGATGGCTTACCCGGTCTGCTAGCCAATCTACCTGTAATTGGCACTTGGTTCGCCAAACTGATCAACCGGCTGATGCTGCGGGCCTTGCGTCGTCGTCAGGGTTTGCTGGCTTGGCCTAATATCTGGGCAGGCGAGCCGATTGTGCCCGAACTGCTGGGCCACTTAACCCCCGAACTGGTCAGTCAGCACGCCCTGCAACTCCTAAATGACCCTACACAGCTCAGCCAGATCCGCGAACGCTTGCGTCAGGTGCGCGGGGAACCCGGGGCCGCTCACAAGCTGGTAAACCTGGTAGTGGCTCAGCTTCCAGGTGCCCGAGCCAGTAATCGCTTGAGCTAACTTGGCAGACTGTTAAGGGTATGGGAGGCTGGTTGGCAGCAGCCAGGTCATCAGGTTTCGTTCGGAGCAAGCTCGTCCGCATGATTACGATCCAGAACGCACTCATTGCTGTTGGCGTTGGTGAAGATGGCGCCATTGACTACCAGACCGCCACAGTTCAAATTCAAGAAGACCGCATCGTCGCCATCCAACTCGACAGCGCCAATGGCAACAATCAGAACGGGCTAGAGTCCAGCTCAGAGTCTGGTGGCGAAGTGGTAGATGGCCGCGACAAGCTGCTGCTGCCGGGTTTTGTCAACGCGCACACCCATTCGTCTGAACTCTGGCAACGGGGCTTAGTCCCCCCGCTGCCCCTGGAACTGTGGATTGCCGACCTCTACGATTTCACGCCCCTAGACCCTGAGCAGGTCTACCTGAGCGCTATCGGCACCGCAGTCGAAACTTTGCTGTCTGGTGGCACCAGCGTGGTCGATCACCTGGTCCTGATTCCTGGCCAAGAGCGGGAAACCGTAGCTGCGGCAGTGCGGGGCTACCGCGAGGTCGGTATTCGCGCCTTCATTGGCCCGCTGATTCAAGATCAGTCCCTACCAGCAGGCATTCCCACTAAGGGCACTGAGGTGCAGGTTGCAGATTACCTGCGGGCGACCCAGGCCACTCTGGAACTGATGGCAGATGTGGTCAGTGCTCACCATCGACCGGAAGAGGGCATCAGCGTTCTGGTGGCACCCACTGGCATTCAGTTGTGCTCGGATGAGTTATTTCAGGGCTGCATTGAACTCAGCAACCAACACAACCTCTGCCGTCATGCCCACCTGCTAGAAACCCGCGCCCAACAGTTGCTGGCTCAAGAGAAATATGGTTGCTCCGCAGTCGAGCACCTGGAGCGGATCGGCTATCTAGGCGAACGCACCTCGCTGGCGCACTGTGTCTGGCTGTCTGAGGCCGATCTAGAGATTATGGCCCGGACACGCAGCACGGTTGTGCACAACCCCTTAAGCAATCTGCGCCTGGGCAGTGGTATTGCCCCCGTGCTCAAATACCGGGCTCTGGGGGTCAACGTTTCTTTTGGCTGCGATGGTGCCGCCAGCAACGACGGGCAAGACATGCTGGAAGCAATCAAGATCGGTTCGATCCTGCATAACATTACTGACCCCGACTACCACAACTGGATTACCCCGTTCGAGGCGATCCAGATGGCTTCGGCGGGAGGGGCCAAGGGCTTGGGGCTCGCTGACCAGATGGGCTCACTGAGCGTTGGTCAGAAGGCTGACCTTGTGCTCTATGACCTCAATAACCTATCTCTACTGCCACGTACTGATCCGGTGGGCTTGCTGGTGCTGGGTCGTCCCACCAATGTGGTTCACAGTGCCTGGGTGGATGGCAAACAGATTGTTACTGCTGGCAGCGTGCAAACCAGCAGCGTGGAACGTCTGCGCGAAGAATTAATTCGCTATAGCGGCTACCACAAAGATCGGACGGTTCAGGGCCGCCCGTTAGTTGAGGCTCGCTACCGCGAGGTGATGGGCTTACCGCTCGTGCACGGTTATTCCTAGCAGGTTAGTCCACCAGTTGGGCTAGCTGGTGGACTGACTCACTAAATTAGGCCGCTAAATTAGCCCGTTAGATGGGCTCACTCATTGGCTTGCGATCTAGCTGCCTGCCTAGATCAGGACCTCTAACCTACGGGGCAAGGAGCAAAATCAACCGCCAGCTCAGCCTCAGCCTGGCTGACGCCATTGGGCTGGAGAATCACTGAGCAACCATCTTGAACACCCAAGGCAAACTCTCGGGATAAGGCCATGCCAGCCACCAAGTTGGGGTAGTCGAAGCTAATGACTTCCTCCGGCTCACTGTCAGTGCGACAGAGCCCTCTAGCGTAGTGGTAGCCGATGGTAAACCCCTGCTCGTACAGAGCAATTTGCACAGGCGAGAACTTCAGCTTATCCATGACGAAGGCTCCATAGGGGCTCGGGCGCAGTCTCGGGGCACAGAAGTGAGCTGAGCTCAAGATTCCAATTACTGAATAAGAATAATGAGTGGCTTACCTGCGAATTCTCCAGATATCAAGCAGGAGCTTCAGTGTCCAGAATCACCAGATAACTCCGGTCTGATCACACTGCACCGGGTTCAACTGGGGATTCAACCGGAGATTCAACTGGGGGTACAGCTGAGGTGGCTGCCCGCTCAACGAACTATTCAGCAAACAATTAACTGACAGCGAGAAGCCTAACAAAGAACTCTAGGCTGAGAATTTAGCAGCTGCCAGCGTTCAAGGTCTAACTGCGGGCGGTAGCTGTATTCAATTGCGTCACTATCTGCCCCCAGTATTCGCTATTCGTATTGGCGATTAGAGGACAACAAGCATGAACACGATGAAGCGCAGGTTGATGACTAGCGTATCGGTTTTGGCCTTGGCGGTTGGCATCGGTGGTGTTGAGTGGCGAGCGACTTCGCCTGCACAAGCTCAAGCTTGCACAGCGTTGGCTGTGGTTGGCGGCCGCGGGACTCAGGTACGCAAGACAGTTTCTCCAGCGGGCACGTTAGTCACTGGCAATAACTGGAATACAGATTTTGCCGTGCCTAACGGGAATCGCTTTCGACGGTATACAGTCACGATTTTGCCGGAGAATGATGGCCAGTACAACATTCAGATGTACTTGAAGTACAGCAACGATACGAGCGATCAGTTTTACAACCAGAACAACGTGCGACTAACTCGCGGCAGACGCTTCTACGTTTCCGGTCAGCCCCGCGATAACAGCAACCAACCGTATCAAGTCAACGTTTATGTCGGCGGCACTGTAGCCCTAGGGAATACCTATACGGCTTCGGTAGTTGGCTGCCGTTAAGTAGGTTGCCGGTGACAACTCCCTAACTGCTGACTATTGACTATTGACTACTGAACCGCTGGCAGAGAGCCGTTGCAAGCGCTTAGCTTGACTAGAGCTGAGCCGGTAATTGAATGGGTCATCCAGGCTAATATTTCAGTTCGCTTAGGAGCCTCTCAACCGACTCAAGCGGTTCTAAAGTTGTTATGCCTACTTGTTATGCCCAATTGCCATACCTAATTTTCTAGCGTAGGCCCCGCTGAGCCAGAATTTCCAGCAGCACGTCGGGAAAATCGGTGATGATGCCATCGGCACCCAAGTCGATCAGCCGGTTCATAATCGTCGCTTTGTTCACAGTCCAGGGCACAACTGGAAAACCAGCCTGCTGAATCTCGTGAACCGGCTGAATGAAATCCCGCGACTCTGGCAACAGGGTTTCAAAGTTGGGCGAATAGCGGTCAATAAAGCCTGCTGCCCGTAGCAAGCCAGCAATATCCGGCTGATGCCGTCGGAAATCCAGACCTGCCAGAAATGGGGAGGCAATGCCCATGCGGGAGAGCAGGGTTCCCGGTCTGCCACGACGCTGGCGTACCAGAGCTGCCGTTTGAATCTTGGCATTCAGCTGTTTGACCGCCAGGAGCACTCGCCAGTCGAAAGACTGCACCGTGACTCGTTCCAGCAGCCCATACTCTTGCACCAGATTCACTATTTTTTGGGCGAAGAATATTGGCCCAAACGTGTCGCGTGGACGCAACGGATTAATCTTGCACTCGATCGTGTAACGGGCCTGAGTTTTGGGGAAATAACGAGTCTGATACTCAAAAACCTCGGCAAGCGTCGGAATATGCTCACCAGGGGACAGTAGCTGCATCGGAAACTGCACTGGGTCGGGGTTGCGCGAACCGCAATCAAAGGCTTGCACCTGCTCCAGGGTCAGCTTACGAATCAACAAGCGGGGCCGACGACGGACGGGTGTGCCATCGGGGTGAAGGCAGAGCTTGGCGGGAATTTCTGGGTTGTGGCAGACCACCAAGACGCCATCAGCGGTCAAACCCGTATCTAGTTCCAGGGCATCGACCCCTAAGCTCAAAGCCAGGTGAAAGGCAGCCAGGGTGTTTTCTGGGCGCAGGCCCCTGGCACCGCGATGCCCTTGAACTTCGAAGTAGCGTAGATCAGCCTTGCTCTGCTGCGTCCTGCTCAATTCAGATTTACGCAATCGAGAACGTTTTAAACGTCTCGTCAAAAAGCTAATCGGGCGAGCCATTCCTCATTTCTCCACCACACCTCCTCCAGCCTAATGAACGAAGGTGAACTGGATGTTAAGTCTGAGGTTAAGCGAAAGATTCTGAGCCCTGTAGGGAATAAAAAGAGCAGAGGGGAAAACTATCCCACCTCTGCAGCTCTACTATCGCAAGGAAACGCTACCCTGATGGTTCAGAAGCGCTAGGTTGTGGCCCTGGCGTTTCTTGGAAGCCTGGGCCTAGCAACTGCATTGCCCCGACTGCCATAGGTTCATGCTATGCCAGCTCTCTCTATCTTGGGGAAGATGCTCAGCAGATTTACGCAATCTTTAACGCAGGGTTTACTCCCGCTTCAAGGCTTTAGTGATTGGGATCAAGCGTGCCCGCAATCTACAGCTATTTCTTCTCAAGTTCTCTCTGAAAGTTAAGCCCCTGCTGAGGCATTCCTCCCAAATAGTTCTGCCTTAGGGATTGGGATTAAGGTTTTGTGCTGAGCAACGGCAACCTCACTTTGAATGTACTGCCTTGCTCTAGCTCTGTCTCGACTGTAATTCTGCCACCGTGATGGTAGACAATTTTGCGGCACAGGTAGAGCCCCAAGCCCACTCCCTGAGGGCGATTGCCGCTGGCTTGGGGAAGCTGGCTGAATAGCTCGAAGATAAGTTCCTGATGCTCGGCAGCGATGCCTGGTCCTTGGTCGCGCACAGCGACAACCGCTTCCTGAGCTTCAATTTCCTTACCTTCAATGCTCAGCTCTAGACAGACCTGGCTCTGGCTAGGACTGAATTTTGCTGCATTATCCAGCAGGTTGATCACCACCTGAGCCAAACGGTCCGCGTCCCCCCAGACTTGCACCTGGGGTTCTGCTAAGGGGCGTTGCAAGCTAAGCGCACGGCTCTCATAGAGAGCACGCGTGGCCTGAATGGCTTGACAGAGAACGCGATTTAGATCGACAGCTTCCTCGTGCCAGCGGTAGGTACCCGAGTCAAGCTTAGAGAAATTGAGCAACTCATCAACCAGTCGGGTCAGACGGAGCGATTCGCTATTGGCAATCTCCAGAATCTCTCGGTTCCGAGGCTCCAAGGACACCGAAGATCTGAGAACGGAGACTGCTGTGGCGATAGTCGTGATCGGCATCCGGATTTCGTGACTGACCGCAGCCACCATCTCAGATTTCAGTTTTTCTAAACGAGTGAGGTTAGTATTCGCCTGTTGCAGTTCCCGATTGGCTTGTTTGAGGGCTTCTGTGCGATTACGCTCGGTGGTATCGCGCCAAGCCACGGCAAAGCCGTCTCCTAACTTGGTGGCATTGACATCAAAGGAGCGAGTGAGGCATGGATTGCCATAAACATCGCGATAAACTAAAGCCTCTTTGACCAGGGATTGACCTGTTTCAACCACCTGGCAATAGTCATCAAAAAGCCCCATTTCCCGATGACTGGGGAACAGTTGCAGCAACCTCATGCCCACTTGCTGCTCTCGGCTCAAGCCATTGTGAACACAGGCAGCAGCGTTGACATACTCAACTCGGAAATCCACAATCTGCCCTGACGGGTCGCGAATCGCTGCATAGATGCCGAAACAATCTAGTAAATTCTCAACTGAAATTCGGAAGCGCTCTTCACTGCTTCTGAGTTCTGCTTCTGCCCGTTTGCGCTCAGTGATGTCCTCGGCAATGCCGGCAATTCGCTCGAGCTGACCCGTCTCGTTGCGAATGGCAAATGAGTGAGCACCAATCCAGCGAACGTCTCCATCTGGACGCACAATTCGATACTCAAGGTTGAGTTTGCCTTTGGCTCCCAACTCACTTTTAAATGTAGACAAGACGCCCTGACGGTCATCAGGATGAATGGTCTCGAGCCAGGAGTCAGGTTGCTCGTACAAACTTTTGCAGGTGCGGCCCCATACCTCTTCATAGGCTGGGCTGACATAGAGTTGCGTGCCGTCTACAGACTTCAAGAAAAAAACTTGACGAATGTTTTCGGCTAACTGGCGAAACTTCTCCTCACTGGCCGCAAGGGCCGCAGTTCGTTCGCAAACCCGCTGCTCCAATTCAGTGTGCAATAAACGGGTTTGTACCTCGGCTTGCTTGCGGTCATCAATGTTGCGGATAATCGCTAGAACTTCGTCCTCGCCGCTCACCACGATGCGAGCTTCTTCATAGCGAATAGTGCCACTGAGCAAAATTTCATACTCAAAAATCTGGGTTTCACCCGTCAAGAGGGCCTGCTCAACGTAGTGCATCCGCGTACGGGCCAGCTCATGCGGCAATACATCGTACTCGTTGCTGCTCACAACCTGGTCATCCGGCAGGAGCATATCGAACTCCTTAGACCGCTTGAATTCCAGGTAGGTACCATCTCGGCTAAGTCGCAGCATGAGATCGGGAATTGCGTTGAGAATGGCTCTATTTTTCGCTTCGCTTTTGCGTAGAGCTTCGTTCAGCTCTGCCAGTTGTTCGGTTCGGTTCAGCTGTTCGCGCTTGACCCAATCCCTGTAGGTGCGAAAAAAATCAGCCAAACTAGGCTCCATTGCGAAGAGAGGACCAAGGTGTTTCTGGGCCCGTTGATCCGCTTCATAGGTGATTTCAGGATGGGCTTCCATCCAGCCGTGACAAGTTTTGATATAGGCAATAAAAATGGCTAAATGCTGATAGTTGACAGGTCCTAAAAGGTCACGTAACCGATTGCGGCAATGGTCAGCTTCAGTAGACTCCATCGCAACAAAAATAGAGCAAGCCAATAAGCTTTCTTCCAGCACCGAATCAGTCTCCGGCCACCTGCTTAGAGCACCTGGTATCTCAGCCAGTAGCGCGAGGTGTTGTTCAATCTCTACAGGCAGCGGAGGGGGTGCCTGTAACAAGGCCAACACAGCCTGCGCACTCATACCGAGGGGACGCAGGCTGCAACTGTGGCAAATCAGGCAATAGGGAACAGTGCAGTAGCGCGAGAGATAAGCAGACAGCTTTTCTTTAAACAGAGTTGGTAGCGGACTCTGTAAATAAGCCAAGAGTGTCTGTTGCCATAGATTTTCTAATACTTGAGGATTTTGCTGTGCTGGCTCAAAAAAGGGAGGAACAAAGCCGAGATAAGCTTCGATTTCTAGCCAAATTTGTTCGCTAGTTCGCATCTGATCAGGTCCTCTAATAAGCCAAAGCTAATTTGTTTTAGGCAGTGCTTTCGGTTGAGACAGCGAGGACACCCTGTTGAGATTTGAGATTAGAAACTCAAGATTCGAGACTAGAAATTCAAGACCAAAGACAAAACAAGCTCAAATCAAACTATGCTCATGGGCGAACTGAATAATCGATTCTCGACGAGGCAAGTCCAGCTTGGCGCGGATGCTGGCCACATGTCCCTGCACGGTGCGCCTGGAGATGTACATCTGGTCTGCAACTTCCTGATTGGTCAGGCCACGAGCGACCCACTGGAAAACCTCTTGCTCCGTCGGACTCAAGTTCGCAATTGGGGAGCCTGCCGCTAGGGAGTCTGGTAACAGGCCGCCTGCACGGAAAAGCGACTGGGCGCTTGCTCGCTGACGAGTGGCCCGGATAATTTCTGACTGCATCCGTCGGACTCGCTCAATCGCGTTCTCAATACGGACGATTAACTCTTCAGTCACGAAGGGTTTAGTCAAGTAGTCATCTGCACCGAGGCGCAGGCCAGCCACTCGCTCTTGAGGCTGGGTACGGGCAGACAGAAAGATAAAGGGCAGCAGGTCAAGGCCCAGATCCTGTCGAACCCGACGACAAAGCTCTAGGCCGTCACAGCGCGGCATAGCAACATCGGCAACAACAATATCAGGCAACTGCTCTGACTGTTGCTTTAGAAGTTCGAGGGCTTCTAGTCCGTCCTGCGCTGTCTGAACCCTATAACCGCGTCCCTCCAGTAACGCTCTTAAAACGGCAATAAAGTTAGGGTCATCATCTACAATCAACACACGTTTCATAGGCACCCTTGCGGATTAGACAAGTGCCCAGCAAGATCAGCAGAAGTGGAGTCACAGTGCGCTGGACGGCAACCCTTATCTCTAAAGGCTAGCCTCCGGCGAAGACAAAAAAACACTTCTCGATGTTAGCAATGCTACAGGCTGAGTACTGCAACTGCTGTCATGAAGTCCTTGAATCTTTTAAGGCATACGTAATATTCACCCTGATCTTTAAGACTATACAAACCACAGGAGGTAAATACTCAGGTGCTCATACCTAAAAATTAGGTACGGCGCGCAGTAAGGTGCCCCAGAATGTGCAAGTAGGCTAGATCGATTCTTAATCTTGATCAATTAATGCACCAGTTTGCGCTAAAAGCTTTGCAGATATGCCCCATCCTCTCTAGAGTCGCCGAAAGGGAGCTGGCAAAAGGAGACTCTAAAAAGATGGCTCTAGTACCAGTGCTCTAGTACCAGTGCTCTAGTACCAGCGCTTCAATACTGGGTAGCTTACCCTCTGTTACCCACCAGACTAAGCACTACCTGCCTTACAAGGCTATGTATGAGATACGTGAAAAATAGGTTTAAGAAACGTTTTTCCTCAGCAGGTTGGCGGCAGGTCAGCTCAAGACGGAGTAAAGATTGAAAGAGGCGAGAAACAGTAGGCAAAACAGTAAGTTGGGTAGAGCTTCTTCTTGTATTCTTCGCCAAGACTAGATTAATGAACGAGCTACTAGCCAGCAGTAGAAGGAAACTCAACTCATGCAAGAGATCGAATTGCTAGAGGCAGAAATTACAGCTCTGTGGCAGAGATTAGAGGAACTTTGCTTGGAGCAACAGCAACTTTTTCAAGAAGCTGAATTGCCGTTGGGCCATGCACAAAATGGAACCATGACCTGGCAGGAGCGTGCTGTGCATGTCTTCACCCGATTGCCTCAGTTTGTGGCTCTTCGAGAGGTATTAGAGTCCTGCTTGCAACAAAAGCTAGTAGATCTGGCTCATGCTCAAATCAGGCAAAGGCACAATTCTGGAAGCTAGCAATCAACTCATCTGGGGCAGACTGGTTGGGCAGAAAATTTCTTGCTCAGAAATTTCTATATAACTTCCGAGCACTCTCAATTTGTGTCTCTATCTCTAGCCAGCAGGATAACCAGGCTGAACCACAGAGGCTCAATCAGAGCACTAAATGCATTTTTTGATGCAACTGCTTGAGCTGCTGAAATTTCTCGGCAGTGCCTGAATTGAGTTGGGGCGTGTGGATGACAAATCTCAAGTCTGGAGTTCCCTCCACCAGAAAAGTGGTGTACTCGAACATCAGCCGTCCCACAATTGGATGCTCATACTCTTTCAGTCCTTCACATCTACCTTTAATATCGTGACGAGGCCACCACTGCTGAAACTCTGGGCTGGTCTTTTGCAAGTCTTCAATGAGTTCTACGAACGCTTCATCGCCAATGTAGCGACTACAGGCGCAGCGAAATTTTGCCAACATGAACTGTGCATGTTCCTCCCAGTTCACTAGGCTACGACGCAGCTCCAAATTGGTGAAGAAGAGCCAAATGATATTGCGCTCCCGCACAGGCATGGCATCGAGGTTGCCCAACAGAATCGGCGCAGCCGCGTTCCAGGCCAAAACATCCCACCTGCGCCCAGTAATGTAAGCAGGACCCGTATCAAAACTAGCCAACAAACGCTGAAGGGCCGGACTAACAATTTCTGGCTGTTGCGTTAAATGAGGTGGGGATTGCTGGAGCGCCAGGAGAAACAAATGAGCTCTTTCAGCGGGCGTTAGTTGCAGTGCGCGAACCAGGCTTTCCAAAACTTGAGCAGACACCCGAATATCGCGGCCCTGCTCTAGAAATGTGTACCAGGTTGTACTGACATTGGCAAGTTGGGCCACCTCTTCTCGCCGTAGGCCAGGTGTACGGCGACGGTTGCCGTTGGGTAGCCCCATAGCTTCAGGCGAAAGGCGAGCCCGGCGCGTTCGCAAAAAGTCAGTTAACTCCCGACGTCGCTGCCCATCATCCATCTAAATCTATCCAGAGCTTTTAGAGCCGCAAGCTAGCAGAATTTATACCAGCATAAACGCTCTCTGGTACCGGCATGAACAGGCCGCTAATTTGAAAAGACAAGCCGCCGCTCTGTTCGGATCTTCTAGGAGAACGAGAAATGAAAGTGTTTCTGACCGGAGCCACAGGTTACGTTGGCACAGTCGTTGCTGAAAAATTGCGGGCAGCAGGGCACAGGGTTGTTGGACTTGCTAGAAACGATGCGGCAGAAGCTGTTCTACGCGAGCGCAATATTGAACCCTACCGGGGAGATTTGCAGGAGCCAGAAGGTCTTATATCTGCCGCAAAAGCAGCTGATGGGGTCATCCATACTGCCTTCATTCATGACTTTAACAACTTCGACAGTGCTGTTGACATTGAGCGTAAAGTCATTGCCGCTTTTGTTCAGGCATTAGTTAACTCTGACAAGCCACTGATTGCTACTTCTGGTACGGGGCTTTTAGGAGATACAGGTAGTGAACTAGTTGATGAGACTGCTGCCATCGATCCAACTTTCGTTCTAGCAGCACGAGCCCAAGCGGAACAAGATATTCTACGCGCAGCAGAACAGGGCATTCGCAGCCTCGTTATCCGCCTGCCACTTTTTGTTTACGGACGAGGTGGCAGTGTTTTCATTCCCATGCAAATGCAGGCAGGCAAGCAAACTGGGGTAGTTCACTATATCGAAACTGGGACGAATCAAGCGTCTGCCGTACATGTGGACGATGCCGCACAGCTTTATGTTTTGGCACTTGAGGCTTTAGCACTCCAAAAAGTGGCTGCTGGTTCAATCTTTCATGCGACGACCCGGTCTGGGATTACCGCCAAAGCTATGGCCGAAGCGATCAGTCGGGCAGTGGGTTGCCGAACTGAAAGCCTTGCCCTAGAAGACGCACAAGTGACTTTAGGACCAGTCGTAACCGCATTTATGTCGATGAACAATCAAGTTTCCGCAACCAAAGCGATGACGGAGTTGGCTTGGCAACCTGGCGGCTACCCTGACCTACTCGATGATATTGAACACGGTTCCTATCGTCAAATGCTCAACTCAACTCTTTAATTCAAGGATTCAAGTCAAGGAGTTGATAAAGAATTGCAAGAAATTGATGATGAATTTTTCTAAGCCATTCAAGCAGGTGATCGTGCTGATCCTAGTTGCCTGTGCTGTTATTGCTTCTAGTATTGGGGTCACGCTTAGCAGTACCGAAGCCCAAACCTCAGGACTTAGTACGACCAATAGTACGCCTCATAGCGCAACCAATAGTGCAATCAACAGCACAAACAATAGTGCAACTGGCAGCACAACTAACGCAGCAGTTTACCGCTTCAAGGTAGGGGCAATCGATGCCTTAGTCGTGAGTGACGGCAGCTTAACCACACCACCGCTACCCAATTACGCGCCAACCGCTGAGCCAGCCGAGGTCGAGCAAGCTCTGCGTGAGCGCTTTCTGCCAGCCGACCAACTCACGCTGTACTTCAACGCGCTCTACCTTGACACTGGCCGCAACAAAATTCTGATCGATACTGGCTCGGGCCGGGAACTGGGCCCCACACTCGGACGGCTAGCCGCTAACTTGCGAGCGGCGGGTGTGCCACCGGAGACGATTGATACAGTGATCCTGACCCACGCTCATCCCGACCACATTGGCGGGATTCTGACCGCATACGGCAGGCTGGCTTACCCGAACGCTCGATACTACATCTCCAAGGCTGAGTGGGCTTTTTGGACTGCGGCCAATGTCAGTCTGGCAAGTCTCAAAATTAGTGAGGGCTTCAAGCAGGCAATGGTTGCTGCTGCCCACCGGCACCTGAGCGCCATTCGTGAGCGGGTAACGCTGTTCCAACCGGGCCAGGAGATTGTTCCAGGCATCCAGGCGGTTGACGCTGCCGGTCACACTCCAGGGCAAACGGCGCTGCTGATCAGCTCAGGCCAGTCCCGGCTCATTCATGCTGCCGATGTTTTCTTCAACGAAGCCTTCGACCTGGAACATCCCGATTGGCAAACAGGATTTGATTTAGACCCGGCGCAGGCCGCAGCCACACGCCGTCAACTGCTTAACCAAGTCGCCCTGAACCCCATGTTGGTGCTTGCCTACCACATGCCTTTCCCAGCTTTAGGCCACATTCGTGCCCGGGGCGAGCGCTACGAATGGGAGCCAACCTTGTGGCAGTTTGAGGTTGCAGACTGATTTAGGGGTAGGGGTGGTCTCTCGTCGCCCTTACCTCGTCACTTACCTCTGACCAGTCGCGCTGGATAAAGCTCAAGTAGAACTCAAGCGTTCGACATTGGATGTTCGTGCAGCCAATTTTCCAAGTCTGCTGAGTTAGAAAAGTCAAGCAGAGCTTCTGCCAAATCTTCCAACTGAGCCACGGACAATTGCTGAATGCTCTGCTGCTGCTCTGAACTAATTGAGCCTAGACGACGGTTGAGTAAACGCAGAATCAGAGCCACCCCTTCTTCTTGCTTACCTTGCTGTACGCCCTGCTGTAGCCCCTGCTGTACGCCCTGCTGCAAGCCCTGTTGCAGGATGTCCTGGTAGATTACAGACTCTCGCATAGTGTCCTCACGGAATACAACACGGATTAGGTCTTTATCAAAACGCAAGACTGCCAAAACCTGCACCGCAGCAGAAACGCTCTGTCGCTGGCTGGTTGGCTTCATCTCTATAAGTTCTATCAGGCCCTCTACAAAAAGCACTCGGCAGAAGAAACTGATAGGTACTACTAGGCACAGCTATTCACCATAGGCTTTACCTGATACCTTGCCCCGGAAAACTACGTACTGATAAAGGTTGTAGAACAGCATCACGGGGATGAGAAAGCCAATAAAGATAATCATGATCACCAGCGAGCTCGGATCTGCTGCCGCTTCGTAGATGGTGATTCGAGTTGGAATAATGTAGGGAAACACCACTAGCGCCAGTCCAAGAAACGTGAGCACGAAAATTAGAATTGTCCAGATAAAAGGGGCACGTTCTTCTCTCCGCTCAAGACTGGACAGTAGCCGCGAAACCAGTAAAATTCCCAACACCGGAATGGCGGCAAAGACAAAAACTAGCGGCGGCTCAAAGAGTTTTGATCTCGCACTTTCATAAAAGATTGGGGTTGTAATCGTGATAAAAATTGCACCTAACATGGTTGTCCAGGCCGCAATTTTGGCGGTTTTGTAATGGGTTTCCTGTAATTCTCCCTCCGTCTTCCAAACTAGGTAGGCTGAGCCAATCAAAACGTAGCCCTGAATCAGGGTCAACGCCACCAGGACTGACTGCCAAGTTAACCAATCCCAGGTGCCGCCAATAAAGTGGCCCGACGAATCGACGTTAATGCCCTTCAGCACTGCACCTAGCGCAAAGCCTTGGCCCAGAGCCGCCGTAAAACTGCCCGCTCCGAAGGCGAAATTCCAGAAGAACTTACGGTTTGCCTGTTCTCGAAACTCGAAGGCTACGGCTCGAAAAATCAAGCCAAACACCATCACCAGAATTGGGATGTAGAGGGCTGTCAAAATCGTGCCGTAGGCAAGCGGAAAGGCACCAAACAAACCACCGCCCATGAGCACCAGCCAGGTTTCGTTGGCATCCCAAATGTTACTCAGGCTAGTCATCAGCAGGCCGCGACGCTCTTCATCATCAGAGGTCAGCGACAAAATGCCGACCCCCAAGTCAAAGCCATCTAGCATGACGTAGAGAAAGAGAAAAAGACCTAGAATGCCAAACCAAACCTGCGGTAGGAAATACTCTAGAGTTTCCATGCGGTCTCCTACTGTTGGGCTCCTGATATTGGGCTTCTACTGCTGGGCTTCTACTGTTGAGCTTCTACGGGACGCTCATCTGGCACAAATTCTCCAGGAGCCGTATCGACCGCAGGCCGGTCGATTTCAATACCGGGCACGGGCAGATCAAAGTCCGGACCCCGGCGTACAATCCGGCTACCAAAATACAAACTGGCAACTAGCAACAGAGGGTAAACAAGGGCAAAGCCGGTGAGTGAGGTAAGCACATTGCTAGCCGGAATATGTGAGGCGGAATCTACCGTGCGAATTTGGTTATAAAGCGTCCAAGGCTGTCGGCCCACACAACGCACAATCCAACCCGTATCAATGGCAATAAAACCCAGGGGAGCTGCGAACATCCAAGCTCGCATCAGCCAACGTTGCTCACTGATCTTCTCAGCGGAAAATTTGCCGAGCAACCAGCAGAGAATACTGAAGCCCATCACGGCGGCTAGGAAAAAGCCAATCCCAACCATTATGCGGAAACAGTAATAAATGAGCCCCACTAAATGCGGTCGGTCTTCTGGTTGCCATTCTTTCAAGCCACGCACAGGAGCAGACAGATCTTTCTTAAATTCCAGGATGTAGCCCAAAGCGTTGGGGATAGAGATCTCCCAATCATTTTTTTGGGTCTTTTCGTTAGGCAGGGACACTAGGCTCCAGTTGGCAGGCTGGCCCGCTGGCAGCGTCTCCCACTGGGCTTCCATGGCAGCCAGTTTGGCAGGCTGGTAGAGATAAACTTGTTCTGCGCTCAGGTGTCCCATGTAGAGCTGCAAAGGCGCAACCACAATCGCGGCAGCCAGGGCAATCTTAAATGACTTAGCAAAGAAGTTGGCATGGCGCTGGTTAAGGATGTACCAGGCACTGATGCCGCCCACAACAAATAACGAAGTCTCCAAAGTAGCGAAAAACATGTGGAGAACGCTGGTCGCGGCGAATGGATTGAGAATGGCTTGAAAGTAATCGTGGACGATAAATTTACCATTGACCATCTCACCGCCAGTTGGCGTTTGCATCCAGGAACTGGCCGTTAAAATCCAAACCGTAGATAAATTCGCGCCGACTGCAACCAGGATCGTTGAGAGGTAATGAATCGCAGGATTAACGCGTTCCCAACCGAACAACATAATGCCTAGAAAGGCAGCTTCTAGCATGAAGGCCCAAGAGGCTTCGAAGCCAATCACGCTGCCAAAGAAATTGCCCACCGCCTCAGAGAAAGGAGCCCAATTGGTACCAAATTGAAATTCCATGGGGATGCCGGTTGCCACGCCGATCCCAAAGTTGAGGGCATACAGTTTTGACCAGAACCGAGCGTGATGATAATAGTCAGGGTTACGAGTTTTAAGCCATATCCCTTCGACCATGACCAGATAAATTCCCACGCCAGTGGTCAGAGTAGGCCAGAGCATGTGAATGATTGCTGTCAAGGCGAACTGCATGCGCGACAGCACCACGGTATCGGATAAAAATTCCATAAATAATTGGTCTCTCCGGCTGATTAAGGGCTGATTGAAGAGCTGGGCTGTTCTGAAAACTTGCCCTCTAAACTATTCAGGAGCAGTTCTTTACCGTCAATTCTCCCTAAAAGTTTTAATGTTTCGCCCGAAGTGTTTTGGCTGAGATTTTAAACTCAATCATAAGTTGACCTCATGATTGTATTAACTATCACAATCCAAGCCCTTTCACTCGGTGAATAGGTGAGCTAAGTTATCTCTTTAATTTGTGCTTCTAATTGTGCTCCTAAAAACAAGTTCATCAAAAGTCAGTTTGGTGGAGTCAGGCTAGATTGGAATTTCTCAAATTCAGGCAGCGTTGTAGCTTTTAAAACGCAATCTTTTTACACACACACACACACACTCTCTCTCTCTAGACGTTTTTTACCGTGCCTATCGGACTAAGCTTATTCTGGTTGTAGGCTTGCTTGATAGTAGGGTGGCAGTCGTGGAACGGGACGAGGATCGGCACATAGACGACCTGCTGGCAAGGCAGGCGGAAACTCTAAAGCAAATTAGAGGACTGCTTGAGCAGATTCGCCGATTGTTAGCGCCCATCTCAGAATTGGCGCACCAAGAGGTTGAGCAACAGGAACTTGAGCCACCGCCAGCTGAACCCGAGCAGGCGATGTGCCGTTGCTGCGGTCCCAAAAAGCTGTGGTCGGAATTAGAGGATCGCGAACCCTGAGATTCTGTTGCTGGCTGCTTGCTACTAAGTGAGCTGAAACCTCAGGCTCAAGGCAACCGCTGCTGAGCACCTGAGGCTCAAGGCAATCGCTGACGGTATCAGATTCTGAAACGCACTCGGGGCAGAGCGGGCGGCCAGGTTAGCCTCGTCTCACAAAACACTTCTTGCCCCAACAGGTTTTCGTAAGGTCTATGCTAATTCGCGGTCTCGGTTTCGCAGTCGGCTTCTTCTCGTTGGTTGCCAGTGCCTCAGCTCAGGTTCTAACCCTGCCTGCACAAACAAGTGGCCTAACCCCAATCCAGGGAAGGATTACCAATGTCACCCAGAGTCGCGTCCCTGTCAGTGATACAGCGACAGGCTCTGCAACGCGGGTCACGCTTGAGTTCCAATTACAAGGTTGCCTCGACTCTTTGCTACCAGTCATTTCGCATCCTGAAATACAGGGTTCTCGCGTGACCTTCTATGTCACTGCCCTCAATGCTCACAACGAACAATCTATTGCTGCCACCTGTATGGTGGGCACGCCTAAGGCGACAGCCCAAGTGAGCGTACCTGGCATATTTCAACGCAATCAGGTTCGAGTTGTGTTTATGGGCCAACAGCCTCAGCAGGCTAGATAGAACCCAAGAGGCTATCGTGGGATTCAGTTCTAAGCTGCTGCAACAGGCCAGTAGCCTTTTCAATCAGGCCATTGAATCAGGGCCAGCCAATTAGCCCGGCCAATTAGCCCAGCCAATCAAGCTGACATCAACTGCTGAAGGCGTTGGGGTTCTTCGCCGAGCCAGTCTGGATTCTGAGCCGTGCTATCGAAGATGGATGAGGTTTTGAAGGGCTCAAATTCACCGCGTGATCCTGCTTCTACCGTTTTGGCTAACAGCGCTTGCACTTGCTCTTCTGTCATCGGTTGGAAGGTACGCACGGCTTCGAATGCTTGATCGAGAATCTCCAGACTATCTATTCCTGTAATCACAACAGATGTGGGCAGATTCAGAGCATAGTGAAGACACTCAATCGGTGTCACCGTATTTGACTGCAACAGAATGCCGTTGGCCATGCTTTTCATTCCCAGAACGCCAATATTTCGTTTGACCAGTTCTGGTAAAACCAGCTTCGCGAAGCTTCGGTAATGGGCATCCATCACATTCAGGGGCAGTTGAGCCGTGGCAAATTGAAACCCGTAATTGTCTGCAACTTCCAGCATGTGCAGATGAATAGCAGGATCTTTATGCCCAGTGAAGCCAATATAACGAAGCTTGCCCGCTTGCTGTGCCTCTATTAAGGCGGCATGGGATCCTTCTGGATCGAAGATGCGATGGGGGTCCTCAAACCGTAGGATCTCGTGATATTGCACCAGATCAATATGATCCACTTGCAGGCGTTGCAGGGCTTCATCTAGCTGTTTGGTGGCTTCCTGGTTAGAGCGACCGTCAATCTTCGTCATCAGGAATACTTTGTCCCGGTAGCCATCACGCAGCGCTTTTCCCATACGAGTCTCGCTGACTCCACCGTTGTAATCCCAAGAGTTATCCATGAAGGTGATGCCACGATCGATGGCACTGTGCACAATTCGGAGCGCCAGTTGTTCATCAACGTGCTTCAAACCGAGGTGCCAGCCGCCCAGCCCAATTGCTGAAACTCTCTCGCCAGTATTGCCAAGAGTTCGATATTGCATTTCTGTTGATGAACTTTCTGACATTGGTTCTCCTTAAGTGGGTCAGTAATAGGTCAGCGGGGCATATCCTGCTCTTGGCATTGACATTAATAATTTTCTTGCTGTACAGCTGGCCCCATACATTTTAAAACTTGGCTAGTTAAAACCTGGCAAGAAAACATCCTGAATAAACGCAATTAGAGAAAACCATGACTTTGGCAGTCATGGCTATTTCTTCTCAACAAAGTGCCTCAGCTAAACTTCAAAGCGTTGATTTCAGGCAGTTTGACCAGGCCTGAGCACGATCTTGATGCAGTTATCTTTCTTGTGCTTGAAGATTTCGTAACCTTGGGGGGCTTGCTCTATCGGTAGCTGGTGAGTAATCACAAACGATGGATCGATATCACCGTTTTGAACGTGATCGAGTAACGTCTGCAAATAGCGGTGCACATGGGTTTGTCCTGTTTTCATGGTCAAACCTTTATTCATGAAAGCACCCATCGGGATCTTATCGACAAAGCCCGTATAAACGCCGGGAACCGATACCGTGCCGCCCTTGCGACAAGCCACAATTGCCTGACGCAACACATTCGGTCGATCGGTTTCTAAACGCACCGCCTGCTTGGCTTTGTCATAGAAACCTTCCAAGCCCAGCCCGTGAGCTTCCATGCCCACTGCATCCATTACGGAGTCAGGACCGATCCCGCCAGTCATTTCTTTGAGAGCTTCACCCACCTCGATTTCTTCATAGTTCAGGACTTCTGCTCCACCGTCTTTCGCCATCTGGAGACGTTCAGGAACGCGGTCGATTGCAATTACGCGTCCAGCGCCCAACATGAAAGCACTTCTAATTGCAAACTGCCCAACCGGACCACAACCCCAAATCGCAACCGTGTCTCCGGGTTTGATATCACAGTTTTCTGCCGCCATGTAGCCAGTTGGGAAAATGTCGGTGAAAAACAGAACTTGTTCGTCTGCTAGCCCATTAGGAATTTTGAACAAGCCAACATCAGCAAAGGGAACACGGGCATATTCTGCTTGGCCCCCTGCATACCCTCCAGTCAAATGAGAGTAGCCAAATAGACCCGATGGCGAATAACCCATCATTTGCTCCGCCATCCAAGCATTGGGATTGGAGTTATCGCACAGTGACCATAAATCGCGATTGCAGAAGAAGCAGCTCCCGCAGGAAATCGTGAAGGGGACAACCACACGATCGCCCACTTTCAAATGCTTATTCTGAATCCCACTACCCAATTCGACAATTTCGCCCATAAATTCATGACCCAGGATGTCGCCCGGTTTCATGGTGGGGTTGTAGCCGTCATAGAGGTGCAAATCAGAGCCGCAGATCGCAGTTGAGGTAATTTTGACGATCGCGTCACGCGGATTGATAATTTTAGGATCGGGTACGGTTTCAACCTGTACCTTATTAGTCCCTTGCCAGCAAACTGCTTTCATGATTTCTCCTATTTGAATAAGTTCTAATGGCTGATTTGTAATTAGCCGTGGTAATTAGTCATGCCCTTTCGGTTGACCTTCAGTTGTGGCGATCTCACCGGTTTCCATCAGCATCTTGAATCGACGTAAATCATCGCCAAGCTGCTGCTTTGGTGATTCTCCAAAAAGTTTGGCAATGGCATCGCCAATGGCGCCACCTGGTGGGTTGTATTCTGTGACCACTTTGACTTCAGTCCCACGGTCATTTGAGGTGGGTTGGAAGCGGATAAAACCAGAGTTAGCGATCTCTGCGTTTTCCACCGATTTCCAAGCGATTAGTTGGTTTTCTTGGTCTTCGGTGATCTCTGCATCCCACTCGACCGTTTGATCTAAAGGTCCACTCGTTACCCAGTGAGACCGTTTAGCATCGTAGACTTTTACGCTTTTGAGATGCTTCATAAAGTGAGGCAAGTTCTCAAAGTTATGCCAAAAGCGATAAAGATCGGCTGCGGGTTTATTAATCGTCAGGGTTTTTTCAACTTTGATTGGTTGGCTCATCTTCATTACCTCTTAGTCTTGCGGGTTGATGCTGTTCGGATCCACCGCTCAAATTCACCGCAGCAGAACGGGTTCAGCGTCAATGCGAACGCGGAAAAGCGTGTAGGGCTTTTGGCGCAGATCTTTGCCGTTTTGGTATTTCGCCTGACGGTGCAATTGATTGGCAGTGACGTAAAGGTAGCCATCTGTCGCGACTGACATCGTGTCGGGCCACAGGAGGTGAGGGTCATGTACGACCGTCTCCCACTCTCCATCAGGGTTGCGCCTCAGGATGGCATTGTGTTCGTAGCTTGTAGCGTAGATGCAGCCTGCTGCGTCTGATTCGAGTCCATCTGCACCGCCGCCTCTGTCCCCTTCATCAACCACGGTTGCGGCAACGGCAGGTTCATCAAGTGAGCGATCGCAAAGCGCATCAATTGCAACGCTGTAGAGCTTGCGGCTGGCCAGTGGGCAGTAGTATAGGCGTGCCCCATCCGCACTGATCGCAATCCCGTCTGCTCCCATTTTGAGCGACTTGGTTTTTCCGTCCGGGTGACGCTCCATAAACGGACGACCCTCAACGATCGGCAGAAAGCTCGACGGTTCCTCAGCCTTAGTTGAGGGATGCTCATGCAGCCTGCGCCAGCTTTCGCCCGAGGCCAGGTCCACCACAATAATGCCGTTCGGCCCCTGGTCAGAGGAATCCGTGATGAACGCTATTCCCTCAGCCCCGCGCCTGAGATCGAAGCGGACATCGTTGAGGTAAGTAGTCGCTAAGGCGACAGTTTGCGGAAAGAGAATCGTCTTGATGACTTGGTTGCTTGTTAGATCCACACAGACCAGCTTGGGTCCGCCGTACTGGGTCGACTTAAACATCGGACTGCCAGTGTCGAGAATCCATAGGCGATCGCTTGGATCCACCACAACACTCTGCACAGACACCAGCGTCGCGGCGAGGTCATCAGGATTGGTTTGGTTGATCGCCTCATTAGGGTAAGCGATAGGACGGCCTTCCCGGATCTCTGCCACTGTGAACGTGACCTCATCACCCCACTTCGGGAAATTGACGAAGATGCGCCCTTGATGGGACACAGTCACGCCTGTCAGCATGGCGCCATCGAAGTGGGCAACTGGCTCTAGGGTGCCTAATGACTCATCCGTGGGCAATTTCTGCAACTGACTGACCATGAGCAACATCTCCTAAAGCAGGCCTAAAGAAAGCAGGTAAGCAGCAAGGGTTTTCTAGTAGGCGGAGTTTTGAAAGTTTTTGCAGAGTTTTTTAGGTTTTCTTTAGAGGTCAGGCTGCTCTTGGCTTGAGGACGATTTCAGTTCAGTCATCTTCGTGGGCATCTTCATGGGCATCAAATTGCTGCTAGATGTCTGGCGCATCGTGGAGCGACAGTCGGTGCGAGATCAGGTTTAGGCCAGATCTTTTCAAAGGTCCAATGCCTTGAATAACGCCTTGAATACAGTTACCCGCATTCACAGAAAAGATGCACACCCCTTGGTTGAGGGTTGGGCGATTAATACTTCCAAGTTCCAGCAACCCTTGGAAATTCTAGAGATGCGGAATCACCCTTGCATCTACCTCATGGAGTAGGTGATAGGCTACCTAAAACCATCTATTTCTACTTGTAGAAAGCAGAAAAGTTAGTAAGCTGAATCAGAAGAGTTTGGAACCTTTGACAAGGCTGTTGAGCAATTACGAGCGCTAGAAGCAGCAAAAGAATCAATCCAAAACCTAACATTTTTTACAGCAAATCAGTAAAGGGGAACAACGATTTAGCCATAACACCTCTGGTCTTTTGGACTAAAGGCACGACAACTAAATTGTTATTCCCCGAAGGAAACAATCTGATTTGGGAGTTAGCTTAACTGGCACTAGAAACTACTTTAGCTTCACCGATTCGCCTGCCTGGATGAGCAGTTGTCCGAGTTGTTGTAATTTAGAAGCAACATCGGCAGGGGCATCGGTAGCAGCAACCGAAGTGTCTTCACCCAGGTCAATCAGAATCTTAGAGATTTCGGACTTATTGCCGCTTCTTAGAGCTGCCTTGAGTTCACCCAGGTCTTCACCAATATCTTGACCTTGAAGCTCTTGCTGCCAGCTGTCGATGAGCGCAATTGCATCATTGACAGAGACAGAAGCCAGCCCTTGTTGCAGAGCAGTAATGGTGAAGTTGAGGTCAGCAGATTGACTTACATCAGCCATGACAAATTTCCTTTTATTACTAGGAATAGTTACTCAGACGGTGAGACTAAAACTTCTCTACACCCATCTTTATTGTTCTTAACAATCTCTCTCAGGGCTTCACCCCCAAGAAATACACCTTAAGGCATAGAATTTGACCCGCTTTCGGTCAAATCCTGGTCGAAAGCAGGGTTAAGGCAGCCGCTTTCTGAGAAGTCTTAACTTGTCTTAAGAAGTTGCCCTAATCTAAAAGCGGCAACGGACGTAGTCTTGGAGCGTCGCTGATGTCTGGTTGCCAGTAAACAAGCAAGAAAACTAGGCAAGTAACTCTTCAGTTCAGACTGAAGGGCAGCTTGTCAGGTTCTACAAAACTTACTGCATCAAGCCACAATTCTTTTTTACTTCGTACTGAACGCTGCAGTGTGCGGTACGGAAATCGACTGCCGCCAGTACGATAGCCGATAGGAGCACGGCAGTTCCAAACAGAAAAAACACCAAGGCTCCTGTTGCTAGCTGGGCTGAGCCTGTTGCAGCAGCAGAGGCAATGAAGAACATACTTACAATAAAGATAATAATGGCGTAGTAGATTGCTTGCAGAGTATCGTGAACCCGTTTGTGATGGGCTAGCAGCTCAGGCAGTTGAAAATTTATCTGCAACAAACGCTCGCTTGTAAACTCAGGAGACTTATTGCCGCCGTGCAGCAATTCTAAATGCTCACGAGTCATTGCTCGCAAACGGTTACTGATAGAAGAATAGCGCGCGTGCAGTCCGCCCAAGAGAATGGCGCAGGCAGTCACCATCACAACTGGGGCAATAATGATTTGAATGATCTCTGCAATTGATTTGGCACTCATACAACTCCTGAGCCGCGTACACTTGAGCCCTCTAGCAGAGTAGCGTCTCAATGCAGCAACTGTAGTGGCCAAGGAACTTTTTGAGCGCTCCCCATTCGACGCCTCCCAACCTCCCCCTAGCAAGGGAAGCTGCCGTAGGCAATGGGGTCTTGTTTGTAGCTCTCATTGACTCACCTGCTTAGCCCTTTGCTTTGGCCGGTATTGAAATGGTGAGGTTGAACTAGGGATGTTGGGCGAAATAGACAGATAGGCAAATAAGGGCAAACAAGCTTGTAAGGTGCGTCTGCCTTCAAGATTGCAGCGGCTTTCGGTTAAGAGCAGAGGGCAAGTCCCTAAACAACGAAAGCCACTACAGGATTATGGGATGCAATTAGGCTCTACTGAGCGCTGGCGGCGCTGGCAGGGCGAAGCGGAGCATAGCCGAAGGTGGCGTTAGCCATGCGGCACCAGACAACTACAGACTTGAAGTTTGCCAGGTTGACACTATCGGGGATGGGGTAGCGCTGAGCCCCGTTGGAGCTATGCAATTTGCCGAGGTTCACAAAGCTGCCCTGGGTTTGATAAGACTGCGGTGGTCGGTTAGCAGACTCTAGAAGAACGTGCAAATCGGGCCCCATATTACTGGTGCTGAAAGCCCGGTCAACTTCTAGATATCGATGGCCGCCCTGTCTTACAATCCGAGCGGTGCCAGTCGTAGGAGCCTCTCCAGCAACAAAGGTGCCAGTCATGAGGGCAACTGTCTGGGTTTGGGGCTGGGTTTGGGGCTGGGTTTGGGTTTGCGCAACTGTCGCATCAGACTGAGTCAGGAGCGCAGAAGGACTAGCCACCCGAGCGGAAGTTTCCTGCACGCTTGCTGCATAACTTGACACCGAAAAAACTGAGGTTGAAATAGCAGCAACACCGAGCAGGATCAAGTGGTTTAACTTCATTAACTTCGACTCCTTAGCAGAATTTGCTGGTGGAGCTTGGACTCGGTTGTCCTTGTCGGCTCCTAGCTATAGCAAACAACCTGAAAATGAGGGCTTCCTTAGAACCGCGTTAAAGATGCAAGCGTCTTAAGCCCTGCAACCTGAGAAGCAAATTGAGCAGTAATCTGAGAAGCAACTTGAAGAGCAACCGGACTTTGCATCTGAATTAGCTTCAAACTTAATAAACAGCCAAATGGCTGCAAATAGCTGAAATGATCAAAGGCACGGCAGCAAATAACTGGCTAGTCAGCAAGCCATGTGTTAGCTTGCCTAAAAATCGCGTGTTCTGGATTGGTGCAGGATGGCCGGCTGGAAGTTCCCATTTTTCAACTTTGCTGGGAGAAAAGCGCAGAACAGCCCTGGCAGTAATACTCCTCCCCAGAGCCCACCACCAGCCACACCACCCCAAGCAGCGCCATTGTCACCGCCCGTTATGTCGGTGACTGCTCTGCAAAGAAAGATGGAGGAGGAAGAGAGGCAGCTTTATAGCTATCCCCTCAACCGGAGTGCCAAGCCTCCAGGCATACGCAAAGCCTTCAACAAAGTTGTCTGGATCGCGGTCCTGCTCGGTATTCCGGTTGGGCTAGTGTGGCTGGCAAACTTGCCTTACCCAATGGTTCGTCGCCCCGTGGCTGCAAGCGCTCCGATCCTGCTGCTGCCTAGCTACATGAGCATGGAAGACAACTACAAGCAGGCAATTGCCTCAGTTGAGCAGGCAGACCAACTGATTAGCAACGCAACCAGTCCAGCCGACCTAGATTTAGGACAACAAAAAGTTGAGCAGGCGCAAGAACATCTGGATGCGCTTCCCCTTGATTTTTTAAATGCTTGGCCTGAATACAGCTACTGGTGGTATGGTTGGCGGTTTAGCAACAGTCGGTTTAATTGGACTCGGGCCAGGGTTGCTCAACTCAAAGCTCAGGTCTTTCAAGAGAAGAATGCTCAGAATTTGCTCCTGACAAGCGACCAAGCCGTTAAGTCGGCCAAGCAACAGTATGAGCAAGCAGCAACCCCTACAGACAAGCGTTTGGCTGTTGGGGCTTGGCGTTCAGCGCTTGAGCAGTTAGAGGAAGTTCCCGGCCAAACTCTGGCTGGAAAAACTGCACAACAAAAACTCGACGCCTACCAGCGCGACTTTCAAGAGGTGGTCGGTCTGGCAGCAGGCAGTGAGCGCGTTGGCACTTTGATCTCAGCAGCACAGGAGTTTTCCTGGCAAGCGGCGAAAGCCGGTCAGAATCCACCGCATACTGTCGCTGAGTGGGAACAGGTTAGAGGTTTGTGGCAGCAAGCTATCGAGTCTCTGGACCAGATCTCTTCAGATGATTTGGCAGGCTACGCAGAAGCGCAGAGATTAATCGCACGGTACAAAACTGACTTAGGGCAAGTGGAAGTCCGGCTTCAGGAAGAACAAGAGTCAGTACAAGCTCTGGACCGAGCGAACGACCGAATTGAGCAATTACTAGCCAAGACTCCGACAGATCCTAATTCTGTGGATAGCAATCTTGTTATCAGCCAGTTGCAGGGGATTATCAACGACCTGGATAAAGTATCGAGCGGTACGACCTCCTATCTAAAGGCGCAGGAGCTTTTGCTATCGGCCAAGAATAAGCTGAAGCAATTGCAATCTCAGTAATGAGCAGAGAGCTTCATTACTCTGAGGACAAGCTTTTGCATTGCAACCAGATCTTGCGTCCAAATTAGCTTCAGGCTTACCAATGGCTGGAGTTGAAGAGGTGCGATTGGTGCTCTGAACTGTGACATCGGTGTTCTGAACTCCAGCATCGGTGCTCTGAACTGCGACATCAGTGCTCTGAACTCCGGCATCAGTGCTCTGAACTGCGACATCAGTGCTCTGAACTGCGACATCGGTGCTTCGAACTCCGGCATCAGTGCTCTGAACTCCGGCATCGATGCTTTGAACTCCGGCATCGGTGCTCTGAACTGCGGCATCGGTGCTTTGGGCTCCGACGTCGGTGCCCTATACCTCCGGCATAGATGTTCTGAATTGCGGCATAGATGTTTTGAACTGCGACATCACTGCTTAACTATCTAACTCTTCGGTATTAAGAGGCAACACTCCTAGAATTTGCGGAGAAATTGCTAGTGGTATAAGCAAAGTTCGGTAAAAGTACAGGTTAGCTCAGCCAGCTTGGGGGGCATACAAGATCTGACGGAGCAAGTTAATCCCGTCAAGCTCTCTTAATTAATTCAGGGACTGTGAGTTATGGCAATTGGGCCAATTGATAGCACCCTTTCAGCTGAAGAACTGAAAGCAGTAATGACAGGTTTGGAGCTTGTAGAACAGAATCTCTCGTGCCTAATCGGACTAACGCCTGCTGAGCGACAAAAGCTGACTAAGATGGGACGTAAGTCGCAGACCTTTGTAGGGCAGGCGTTGGCAATGGCAGCTAACTATCCAAAACTTATGCCGGGTTGTCTGGATGTGGAAGCAGCGCAGCGAGACCTGGCTCTGTTTGAGGCGCTCACACCAATCTTGCAAAGGCTTACTCAACTACAGGAGCTGGTTGGAGATACACAGATGCTGGCTGGCAGCGAGGCATATGCCTCAGCGAGACTGGCCTACCGCTCGGCCCAGTCCACAGCCAAAAGTATGGGCATGGATGGGGTGGTCAGTGAGCTATCCCTGCAATACCGCAAGGCAACCCGTAAGAGCTCGACCGAGGACAAGACTGAGAAATAGACCTCAAGCTGCACTTGTAGGCAAGAGTGGGCAAAGCAATGGATTTTGGAGTCTGCAAAGCAGTTCCACGATCCGTTGCTTTTTTATTGATTGCACAGTACAGAGCTAACTTAGGGCAGGTGGAAGTTCGTCTTCAAGCTGAACAGGACTCGGTACAAGCTCTGGATCAGGCGAAGGATCAAGTCGAGCAATTAGTGGCAAATACTCAAGCAGATCTGAATTCTGCAAATCGCAAGCTTGTTATTGGCCAATTGCAGGGAATCATCAATAGACTGGAGAAAGTATCGAGCGATGCGACCTCATATCTGGAGGCACAACAGCTTTTGCCATCAGTCAAGAATAAACTGAATCAATTTCAGCCTCAGCAATGAGCAAAGATCTTCATTACTACGAAGACAAGTTTTCTCGCTTGAATGTGAATCGCCATCGCAAGCGGGGAGTAGCTCCATACAAACCGGCTCTACTCTTGGCGGTCATCGAGTTGATCGAACAGGGATTGCTCACTCAAAATCGAGTCTTTATCTCTGCTGATTTAATCGCAACCTTCATCAAATACCGAGATCTGTTAGGACCAGAGTCTTATCAAGCAGATCTGGCCCAACCGTTCTTTTACATGAGGAGCGATGGTTTTTGGCATCTCAAAGCGCAACCTGGTTTGGAAGCAGTTGTCTCTAAAGGTGTGCTGACAACGCTCAAAAAGTTGCGAGACACAGTTCAATATGCCTATTTTGATGATGAACTTTTTAGCTTACTGAATGATTCAACGTCCAGGCATCGATTGATTCGAATTCTGGTCGTGACCTGGTTTCCTGATAGGAATCAGGAGATTGCACAACTTCTAAAAATCAACTCGTTTCAAGATTTTCAAGACCGTCTACGCGAGAAAGGTGGGGCAGTTTACGCAGTAGAAGAATTGAAGGATGAGAATAAAACCTTCGTAAGGGATGCAGCATTCCGCAAAATAGTACTACGAGCATATCAATACCAGTGTGCATTTTGCGGGTTGAAAGTAGATACCTCCCTCAACCAGAACATTGTAGACGGAGCACACATCAAGCCTTTCTCAGAATTCCGAGATGACCGAATCAATAATGGTTTATCTCTTTGCAAAAACCATCACTGGGCTTTTGATCGCGGTTGGTTCAGCATAGAGGATGACTACACGATCCTGGTTTCTAATGACTTGAGAGAAGAGTCACCCCACGCAAAGCCCATGCAAGAATTTCAGGGCGAACGAATTCTCTTACCTAACCAGGAAAACTACTTCCCCAGATCTGAAGCACTGCGTTGGCATCGAGAGAATAGATTTAATCGTGGTGAGCAGTTGTTAACGTACTAAGCAAGAGCGCCCTCAGGCTTCAACCTGAGGCTACACAAATAAAACCTGCCTATGCACAGGTAACCAGACTCTTCCTAGTCTGCGAAGGCAGACTTCGCCTGTGTAGCCGCGAATTTATTCGCCAGGTCTCTATCGGTTTCTATTCGCCAGGGTCTTCTTCGCCCTGAAGTGAGCCACCGAGATAGAGCTTAATAAACTCCTCAGCCGCCTCTGCATTAATTTTGCGCAGCGCTTCCACAATTTCTACGACATTCTCAGCAGAGGGATCTCGGTCTTCATGAACCCAGCGACCAATGTTCGAGCGGGGAAGGTTCATTGCAACTGCTAACTTGTTCTGGCTGATGCCATGCGCCTCCAGCACCTGCTTGAGGGACCTGCCTGCTTTTCCCATGCCCCTGATCGTGTCAGAGGATCATGATCGAGTAAATGTCACCGTGTCTGATGACGTTAGTGTAGAATCCTTCATGTCACCAGATGCGGTGACATCACTTCTAATAGGATAAGGCTCGATCCAGATGCATAAAAGCTTCCTGCCGGGTGCGATTGCCGCACCCCAAGTTCCCGCGTGCTCAAATAGCCCCGCCGATCCAACCCCCAGTCGAGAACCCTTAAGAATTCTGCTCATCGGTTCTCGTCAAGGCATCAAACAGACCATTCAACGGCTGCATCTTCTGCGTTTTACTGAAATTGGAGCCTGGAGCCCCGCATTACCCACCGCCATCCCAGGCGAATTAATTAGTATCTTGGTCCGTCATGTTCTCGGCGAGTGCCAAACCAGCGCTAGCAGAACCCCCTGGGTCCCCTCCTTCCTGGACATGGCCCCAACCTCAACTTCAACCGGCGAAACCATCAAGCTTTTTCTAATTGGCTCACCCAAAGCCGTCATCGAAACCATCGCCCGACTGCACCACCTAAACTTTGCTGATGCCGAAACTTGGAGCCCGCTATCTGCAACCGGCAATCCAGGCGAAGTAATGACCGTTTTAACTCGCTTATTGCAAGCCTGAGAACTTCAAAGTAACGGCACTAATCTTCAGCCAAAAGTGGATTTGACTCCAGCCAAGTCACCAAATCCTCAGCAGTTGAAAAGTCCAACAAAGCCTCAGCCAAATCCTCTAACTGGTCGAAAGACAACTGGCAAATTCGAGCTTGCAACTCATGAGATAGCGACCCCAGGAGACGAGGGAGGAGGCGCAAGATAATGTACGATGCGCCTTCCCGCTTGCCCTGTTCGAAGGCTTCCTGAAAAGCCTCCTGAAAGCTTTCCTGAAATGCCTCTTGAAAACCTTCCTGAAAGGCCTTCTGTAAGATGTCCTGGAAAATCACCGACTCTTGCAGCATTCCTTTCTGAGCCAGAAAAAAACTAGGATTGCGCTCTCAGCCAGGAACTCAAATCCTCCAACGTAGAGAAATCTAGTAGCGCCTCACCCAGAGCTTCTAACCGAGCTAGAGAGAGCTGCTGAATTTGCGCTTGTAGATCAGGGGGAAGTGAGCCCAATTGGCGAGCAAGGAGGGACAGGATAATCTTCAACTCACCTTTCTGCATACCCTGCTGCAAGCCCTTTTGCAGGATGTCCTGGTAAATCACTGACTCTTGCATAAGCTCCTCTCGAAAAACAGTACGAATCAGCTCTTTCTCAAAGCGAAGTCCCGCCAAAACCTGCGTGCAAGTCGAGATACTCTTGCGCTCAGCCGGTGCCTCGATCATAGCCACCTGAGCTGCCACTTGCTCCAGCAGAGCTTCTGGTGAATTAGTTTGCGCCAGCACAGCAAAAGGAAGCAGAGCCGGATCAGCCAGCAAAGGAGCCGGGTCTTGTTCCCACAGACGAATGACTCGATAGCCATGCCAGGTCTGCTCAACTCGGAACTCCTCCACAAAAACCAGCTCAGAGGTTGTGGGTTTGAGGAAAATCACGACCTGCTCGATTGAGCAACGATACTGGCGATACAACCTCACCCAGTAATCCAGCATGCGCAAAGGCATGTCGGCGTCAGGGCGAGTTTGGAATTCCAAATGCAGAAGTTGATTGCTAGTTTGCAGAAAGGTGAGCGCATCAGCTCGGATCGGCTCGTTGCCCAATTCAGTTTTGAGCACCCGAATGTCAGCCGCTTCAGTGGTTAGAAGCCAGCGGATAAACTGGGCAGGATACTGCTCAGCCAGATACTTACAAAGATTGTCGTAGTACAAAGGCGGCGACAGAAAACAGTTTGAGGCAACAGTATCCTCAGGCGGTGGGCAAGCTGTCCATCCCAGCAGTTGGGTATCCGCAAACAAAAACACCAGATTGCTCATAACGGTTCATAACAGGGATTGCAGTTGAAGTTCTGCTGTTAGCGCTGTACTGGAATTTCTAGAGCTAGGTGCGTAAGCTCAGGGTACGCCCCCCAGCCTGCCCCTTCCCATGCCGAATCGCCTCGCCCAATCCCCTAGCCTTTACCTGCGCAAACACGCCTTCAACCCCATCGACTGGTGGCCCTGGAGTCCTGAAGCTCTAGCTAAAGCGCAAGCTGAAGACCTGCCTATTTTCCTATCGATTGGCTACTCCAGTTGTCACTGGTGCACAGTCATGGAAGGCGAGGCCTTCTCAGACCGCGAGATCGCCACTTACATGAACAGCTATTTTCTGCCGATTAAGGTAGACCGCGAGGAGCGCCCCGACCTCGACAGCATTTATATGCAAGCCCTGCAACTAATGGTGGGGCAGGGCGGCTGGCCGTTGAATATCTTCCTGACCCCCGGTGATTTGGTGCCCTTCTACGGCGGCACTTACTTTCCAGTTGAAGCCCGTTACGGCAGGCCCGGTTTCCTCAAGGTGCTTCAGGCCCTACGCGACTACTACGACCACAAAAAAGACGAGATCCAAGAACACAAAGACCAAATTCTCTACTATCTGCACAGCGCCGCTAACCTGCCAGCCGCCCAAAGCCTGAGCGATGATCTACTGCTCGACGGACTAGCAGCCAGCGCCAAAAGCATAACCCGGTCTGGCCCCGGCCCCAACTTTCCGATGATTCCCCATGCAGCCCTGGTGCTTCAGGGTAGCCGCCTGCGACCAGCCGCCGATGACCAGCAACGCGCCATTGACCGAGGTCTGGATTTAGCTTTGGGCGGCATTTATGACCACGTGGGTGGCGGCTTCCATCGCTACACCGTAGACAACACCTGGACCGTGCCGCATTTCGAGAAAATGCTCTACGACAACGGCCAGATTGTGGAATATCTAGCGAATTTGTGGGCGTTGGGGGTCGAAGAATTAGCGTTTAAGACGGCAATCGAGGGCACTGCCCGTTGGCTGCGGCGAGAAATGACCGCGCCGGAAGGTTACTTTTACGCTGCTCAAGATGCCGATAGTTTCCAATCGCCCCAGGCAGCGGAGCCGGAAGAGGGAGACTTTTATGTCTGGAGCTACGGTGAGTTGGCAGAGTTACTGACGCACGAAGAGCTAAGCGCGCTCCAGGAAGCATTCACGGTGACGCCTAATGGCAACTTCGAGGGCAAAACTGTCCTCCAGCGCCAAACCTCTAATCCTTTATCTGAGCCAACCGATGCAGCGCTAAGCAAGCTATTCCAGAGGCGTTATGGCGAGCATGCAAACCCGGAAAGCCCATTTCCACCGGCTCGCAATAATGACGAAGCCAAGGGCAAACCCTGGCCAGGGCGAATCCCACCGGTGACCGACACCAAGATGATCGTGGCCTGGAATAGCCTGATGATTTCAGGGTTGGCCCGTGCCTATCAAGTCTTGGCAGAGCCAGTTTATTGGCAAATGGCTAGCCGCGCCGCTGATTTCATTCTCGACAAGCAATGGCTAGCAGGCCGTTTTTATCGCGTGAATTACGAAGGCACAGCGGCGGTCCCGGCTCAGTCAGAAGATTATGCACTGTTCATCAAAGCCCTACTGGATTTGCACCAAGCGGCCATTTTGCAGGACAAAGCACAGTCGAAAGGCCAAACCGATTGGTTAGACCAGGCAATTCGGGTGCAGAAAGAGTTTGATGACTTCCTCTGGGATGCAGCGGGTGGTGGCTACTTCAACACATCGGCCAATGCCAGCAGTGATTTGCTGATTCGGGAGCGATCCTATACAGACAACGCCACGCCGTCAGCCAATGGTATTGCCGTCAACAACTTGGTGCGTTTGGCACTGGTGAGCGAAGACTTGAACTATTTGGAGCGGGCAGAACAAACCCTCAAAGCCTTTGGGGAAGTGATGGCCAAAAGCCCATTGGCCTGTCCGGTTCTGTTCATGGGCTTGGATGCGTTGCACAACCACACCCTCGTACGCACCAGTACCGCTCAGCTTCCGCCGCTGCTCAGCAAGTTTTATCCCGTAACGGTATACAAAGCAGAGTCTATGCCCAGTCCAGAGGTTGTCGGTTTAGTTTGTCAGGGCTTAGCCTGTCGAGAACCCGCCCGGTCCCCAGAGCAATTAGTCCAGCAGATTAGCGACAGTCAGGTGCGCCAGAGTTAAGCTGTCATCGGGTTCATCGAACCATGAAACCATGAACAGAGCTTCTCAAACCCCTAATATTCAAGCTCTGGTTACCCGCAGCTTAGGTTTAGCGTTGAGCCTGACGATAGTTGGCATTACCCTGCTTTCCATTCTCAGCAGCAGGGGCTGGAGCCGGGTCCTTGAATTGGCCTCAAGTTTCAAGCTGCAATATCTGTTGATCAGTCTCATTCTGACGGGTTTAATCGCATTCACTCGGCAAAAGAGACTTCTATTGCTGGCTTGCCTCTGTCTTGGCATCAATGCAATGGAAATTTTGCCCTGGTATCTCCCTTCTCGGGTGGAGGCCAGAGGCGCTAGCGAATTGCGAATTTTGCTCGCCAATGTCAATACCCAAAACAAGAGCTACGACCAGGTTCTCTCATGGGTCCGGAGAGAACAGCCAGATGTTGCCGTTTTCATAGAGACCAGTGTGGCCTGGGTAAAACAGCTGAACGGGCTGACGGATCTGCTGCCCTACTCATTCAGCCGGTTCAAAGAGCGCAACTTGGGCATCGCTATCTTCAGTAAGGTTCCGCTTGAGAGGCCGTCGATCAATTGGTTTGAGGCTGAGAAAAATCCTGGTCCCAGTGTCGTTGCTAATCTGAGGCTCCAGGAGCAGACGCTGGCCTTAATTGCGACCCATCCCCTGCCACCGATCAGTCCCGATTTCTTTCAAGACCGGAACCGTCAGTTGCAGGCGATTGCCCAATACGTTCGGCAACTCAAAACCCCTGTCCTCCTTCTTGGGGATTTGAATCTAACCATGTGGTCGCCCTACTACAGAAAATTTATAGGTGAAACTGGCTTGCGCAACGCCCGTCAAGGCTTTGGTGTGCTGCCTTCTTGGCCGAGCGTGACCACCTATCCACAGGTCCCCGCTTTACTCAGCTCGTTGCTCCGGATTCCTATTGATCACTGTCTACTAAGTCCCAATCTTGGCGTAAAAACACTGCGTATTGGTCCAGAAGTAGGCTCGGATCACCTGCCCCTGTTGATCAATCTGCTGATTCCACAAGCCCCGCCAAAGCAGTCAGATACAGGGGCACTAAACGTTATTCTCTAAACGTCTTTCTAATAAGGATTAAGTACAGAACAAAAGCCCCCTGAGCAGATGGGGGCTAAGGTATCAAGGTTGTAAATATGCATTCTCCCTTATTGTTATCCAGTTGAACCGCTATATACCAGCGTATTAGATACCTGCTTTAGCAAAGAACAGTACTGATGATCAGGTGAGCCATTGGGCCAAGTCATTAGGATCTGTGTCAGGCGGAAAAATGAATAGCTCATTGCCTAGCTTCTTAACTGCATCACAGAGTTCAAGGCCCTGAATCAGGGAGCAATTCATAACTGGATTCCACCTGCCATTGAAGAAATAAACAACAATCCGGTTCAGCTTGTGCGTCTCACTAGGCAATGGACAAACCCAAGCTGCTGCATGCAGTCCTCTCAATACATCTCTAGATACATCTGTTTTACAGGCGTGTCGATGACGAAACACGACACTACACGACATTGGGATAAGGAACAACTCCGAACTGGCCGACCAATGCTAGAGGCTTAGCTCAATCTTTTTGCGCTCAATCTTTTTGCGCTCAATCTTTTTGCACTGCAAGTACTTTCGTCGTTGTCGGCTTTGATGCGCCTGAAGCGTTGACCCCATCAGGCGCAAAAATCAATTCAGCCGCTGCTTGAACCCCGATATTATGTTCAGCTGCCAGCGCTTTGCAGGTGGCATAAAACTGAGCGAACTCCTGCATGGTTTCTTCAGGGGTCTGATTCATGCGAGCTGCATAAGCCAACATCCAGGTCATGTTTTTACGAAAAACCCAGAGCTTATAAGCGTCAGAAGCATTGTCATTAGAAGAGTTATGAGTCATAGTCCAAAGCGCCATACTGTAGTGAGGGAAGTCTAAAGCTCTGGACTAGCCCTATTAAGATGGCTTTAACCAACAAAAAGCTATCCCGAGCAAGCCAGAGCTTTCATCTGTGTTGTAACTCTAGTCGTGAGGTATAGCAAGACTCTGGTACAGTAGGCAACATTTTTTAACCTGAAACAAATTTTCTAGTTTTATTAGAGTTATTAGAAACTTGCATATTTGAAATACAGAGGATAAAAGGTATAGAGTCCAACAGTCAGGTTGCTAGAGTAAGGGCATGCCTAGCTCCCGGACCTACCACGATCCACTACACGGAGCCATTACCCTCCACGGCAGTGACCCCGTCGAGGCGCTACTCATCGAGTTAATCGATACGCCTGCCTTTCAACGACTGCGGCGCATCCGGCAGCTTGATGTTGCCAGTTTTACCTTTCATGGCGCTGAGGGGTCTCGTTTCACCCACTCGTTGGGGGCAATGGCGGTGACGCGGCGGGCTTTCGATCGCTTAGCCAAGGTCTATCCAGAATTGCTGCCCCACCGCATGGTCGTTCTATGCGGCGGCTTACTGCATGACATCGGCCACAGTCCTTTCAGCCATGCCGGAGAGGAGTTTTTCGATAGTCACCACGAGTTGTGGACCTGTCGTATCGTGCAGGAGTCAGCCCCTGTACGGCAGGCCCTTGACCAGGCTCAGCCCGGACTAGCCGACCAGTTGGTGCAGCTTTACCACAAAACTTATACGCCCGCGCTCGCCTGGCAATTGGTCTCGAGCCAGCTCGATTGTGACCGTTTGGACTATCTGCTGCGCGACAGCTACTTCACCGGAGCCCAATATGGACGGCTGGATCTCGACCGCATTCTGATGGCGTTGGGTTATGACCCAGAGACGCAACGCCTGGTGGTCAGAGCCCGCAAAGGGCTTTCGGCGATTGAGCATTACCTGGTCGTGCGCTACTTCATGTACACCCAGGTCTATAACCATCCCAAAAACTTGACAGCTCGCTTTGTTTTGGGAGGCGCCTTTCGGCGCGCTCAGGTCCTATTGCAACAAAGTGAACAGGGCACGCTAGAGGCTGACTCAAACATGCGAGCCTGGCTGCAAAGCCATCCTGACCAGTTGCCCCTAGAACAATATCTGAATGCTGACGACGTGGTATTTGGCTATCACATCCATCGCTGGCAGCACCACCCAGATCCGATCCTGGCTGATCTTTGTCGTCGCTACCAGGACCGCGACTTGCTAAAGGCTTGGGATCTCAGCGACCTCAGCAACATTCAACAGCACCAGGTTCTAGAGCAAGTGCAGCGTCAATTGAGCCAGCAGGGCTTTGACCCTCACTACTACAGCAGTATCCGCACCGCCCTAACCCAAGGCTATACGCTGTACCGGCAGGGCATTGAGCTACGTACCGAGCAAGGAACGCTACGTGAAATTAGCGAACTATCCCCTTTAGTCAAAACCCTCATTCAGCCGCAACAAAGGGCTTGGCTCCTCTACCCCCGCGAGGCGAAGTTAAATCTAGAAGAGCTAGTAGGGTCTTAAGGCCTTCCTCAATTTTCTAGCCAAAAATTTTACAATTTAGCCCAGCCCAACCCAGCTCAAGCTCCAAAACCTAACCCCCAACGCCTACACCCATAAGGAGAGGAGCTGGGGGCCAGGTTCTGAGGTAATCCTGAGGGAGAGGCTATTCGTCCTCAGCAAAGATGTAGCGGTGCAGTTCACTCGGATCCGGTTCAGGACTTGCGAGGGCGAATTCTACCGCGTCCTCAATGTGGGCCTGAATTTTCTTGTCAATCGCTTTGAGCTCTTCGCCATTGGCTAACCCATGCTCGGTCAAGCGGGCTGCCAGAATTTTGATCGGGTCGCGGGCTAACCAAGCTTCCTTCTCTTCAGCAGGCCGCAGCTCATCTGGATCCGCCAAGGAATGGCCCCGGAAGCGGTAGGTGTGACACTCTAGCAGCGTCGGTCCCTCACCAGCACGGGCGCGGTCAATGGCTTCAAGCGCACGTTCGCGCACAGCCAGCACGTCCTGCCCATCCACCTCGTAGCCGGGCATGCCGAAGGCTGCGGCCTTCTTATAGATAGCCACGTCCGAAGTAGCCCGGCCGTGGGACATGCCAATCGCCCAGAGGTTGTTTTCGACCACAAAGATGATCGGCAGCTTCCAGAGCTGAGCCATGTTTAGGGTTTCAAAGAACTGCCCGTTATTAGCAGCACCATCGCCAAAGAAACAGGCTGTGACCTGATCGGCACTCGTATCACCCAGCGCCTCACGCCGATATTTGGCTGAAAAGGCTGCCCCTGCGGCTACCGGAATGCCCTCAGCAACGAAGGCATAGCCACCCAAGAAATTATGTTCCGATGAGAATATGTGCATAGAGCCACCCCGGCCCTTGCTGCAACCAGTTGCCTTACCAAACAGCTCCGCCATCACAGCTCGAGCTGGGACACCCTTACTGACCGCGTGAACGTGGTCCCGATAGGTACTAGCAACATAATCGTCAGGGCGCATGGCTTGGATGACGCCAGTCGCTACTGCTTCCTGACCGTTATAGAGATGCACGAAGCCGAACATTTTGCCTCGGTAGTACATCTCAGCGCACTTGTCTTCGAACAGACGGCCCAGAACCATGTCTTCGTAGAGACGTAGACCTTGCTCGCGGTTAATGGACAGAGCTGAGGGGGGGGACGCGATACGATCCTGGACCATAACTTGCAATCTTCTCCCGACTCACTGACAGTCTGGTTAATCTTATTTAATCAGCTAACCCAATGTACCCCAGATCCTGAAGTCTCCCGGTGCTTAGCTGTCCTGGTACTTAGCTGTCCAGATGCTCAGCAGTTGAGGCTGACTAGCTAGGCCTGGGGGTTCACCCGTACGTTTTTGCAAATCTAGAGTAGAGAAACGCCAGATTTAGGTACACTCCACGCTTAAAATATCCAGGGGTGTCTTTACTCAGACTGACTCATGGCCCGAAATGCCGGGTGTATGATGAGTGCAATTTCCCTGCTCACTTGTTGCTGCTGAGGACGTGGACCTGTGCGCATCCCGCTTGATTATTACAGAATTCTAGGATTGCCAGCTCAAGCCACGCCCGAGCAATTGCAGCAGGCTCACCGCGACCGCTCGGCTCAACTGCCCCGGCGCGAATATTCAGACTCGGCCATCTCAGCGCGTCGCCAATTGCTCGACCAGGCTTATGGCGTTCTTTTCGATCCAGAGCAGCGACGGGGCTACGATGCGGAGATCGGAGCTGGGGGGCGAGAGCCAATCATCGGCGAGGCTAGCCTGGGGACCCCTACTCCTGGTGTGCCTAGCCTGGAGATTCGCGATGATTTGATGCCGGGCGCACTCCTGCTACTGCTGGAGTTGGGCGAATACGAGTTAGTTCTGCGTCTGGGTCAGGCTTGTCTGGTACCCGGCTCTGATTTTGCAGCCCCCACTCAGGGCAGCGGTAAACGGAACGACCCGGATGTCGTTTTGACCTTGGCTCTGGCTTCCTTGGAATTGGGCCGTGAGCACTGGCAACAGGGCAAGTACGAAGCCGCCGCCGCTGCTCTCCAGCAAGGGCAGGATTTGCTGCTGCGGGAGGGACTCTTTGCTAGCGTTCGCGGCGAGATCCAAGCCGAGCTCTACAAGCTGCGTCCTTACCGCATTCTGGAGCTTCTAGCCCTAGCGCCCGAACAAAATCCCCGCGAGCGCCAACGTGGGTTGCTGCTGTTGCAGGAGATGTTGGAGGAGCGAGGCGGCATCGACGGCACGGGCAATGACCGCTCTGGCCTCGGCATTGATGATTTTCTGCGCTTCATCCAGCAGTTGCGCAGCTACCTCAGCGCTGCCGAGCAACAGGCTTTATTTGAAGACGAAGCACGTCGGCCTTCGGCAGTCGCGACCTATCTGGCAGTCTATGCCTTACTAGCTCGGGGCTTTGCCCAGCGGCAACCGGCTTTGATTCGCCGGGCACGGGGCATGCTAGTGCGCCTGGGACAACGCCAAGATGTGCATTTGGAACAGGCCGTTTGTGCTTTGTTGCTGGGGCAAACCGAAGAAGCCAGCCGCAGCCTGGAACTCAGTCGTGAATACAAGCCCCTGGCCTTTATCCGGCAGCATTCACAGGGCTCACCCGACCTGTTGCCCGGCCTGTGTCTCTATGCAGAGCGTTGGCTTCAGGATGAGGTCTTTCCACATTTCCGCGATCTCTCCCAGCAACGGGCTGCGCTGAAGGATTACTTTGCAGATGACCAGGTGCAGAGCTACTTAGAGGCGTTACCCCTCTCTTCGGACAGCGACCCCGACTGGGCAGTCTTGCACAACAGTACGCGTCCAGAATTTACTCGTCCAATAGAAAATCTGGCAGCCGGAGCCGTTACGGCTAATCGGCTCAGCAATATTAGTACGGCAACCCTCAGTCCCCCGCCCCGCAGTATTGATGCTCCCCGGGAAAATGGCAGCAGGGAAAACAGCAGCAACCGGGCTAACCCGACCAAAGAACCCTTGGCCGTCCGCGAGCGCGGCAATAATAGCTATGAATTGCCCAGTGCGACCGATCTGCCGCCACGACGACCCAGAGGCGGGGCAGCACTGGCAGAGCGTCCGCTAGGTGACCGGACTGGTAGCCCCTCTGCTGGGCGTCGTTCCGGCGGTGGACGGCGTCTGCAACCGCTGCGGGTTCTGATCTTGGTGACGGGGGCGTTGCTGTTGTTAGGGGGTGGGGCTTGGGCTCTGCAAGCTGCGTACCGCGCTGTGTTCAAGCCTGGGCAGACGACCGGCGGTGATGAACCGAGCGTTTATCTAGAGCGCCCGGTCCTGCCGATTGCAGCAGCAGACGGCACAGCTCCAGCAGGCGTAGCAGTCAATGCAGACCGGTTCGACGCAACAGTAGCTGAGCAGCTGATTCAGAACTGGCAGGCATCCAAGGCCAGGGCAATGGGGCCAGAGCATGAGATTCCGGCGCTAGACGCGATCCTGGTTGATCCCAGCCTGTCTGACTGGCGAGGCAAGGCAACCACACTTAAGGATGACAACGCCTACTGGCAGTACGAGCTGAAGCGGATCGACATCGAGCAAATCGAAGTGAACGACCAACCGGTGCCGCTAGATGGCAGTGCCGCCAGTCCTACACCTGGTGGGCTAGAAGCGACCGAAGCGGCTGACCCAGCCAGCCCCACACCTGATGCAGGACTCGCTTCACCTGGGCTTGATGCGCCTGAGACAGCTCAAACGCCCACCATTGAACTCACGCCCCCTGCTGTTGAACCAGCGCCCACCGCAACAGCAGCAATAGACGGCGACACGGCTCGGGTCATTGCATTAGTGGGCGAGTCCCGTCGCTATTTTGCCAACGGCACCGAGGATGAAAGTCTGGCAGCAGACAGCGAATACCGCGTCGAGTATGAGTTTGTGCGGCAGGGTGGCAAGTGGCTGATCCGTACAGCCCAGGCGCTGGAGTAGGAATGGCCTATGAAGCTGTCTGAATTAGCGGCTCACCTGGATTGTCCTTTTACCGGTGAGCCGGACCGCGAGATTATAGGTGTCGCTGCTTTAGACCAGGCGGGTCCTGACCAACTCAGTTTTGTCGAAGATATCCGCCGCTTGAGCCAGGTGAAGCAGACCCAAGCTGGGGCTCTGTTAGTCCCTGACAACGCGCAAGTCTTAGCTCTAGTTGAAGAACGCTCGATCCCTTGTTTGCGCACGCGCACGCCACGACTTCTGTTTGCGCAAGCTCTCAACCTGTTCTACAAACCTTTTCAACCCACTGCAGTCATTCATCCCACCGCTGTCATTGATAGCAGCGTGAGCTTGGGGCGAGATGTGGCGATTGGGGCTAATGTCGTGATTCAGCCTGGCGTGGTTGTGGGCGATCAGGTCTGTATTCATCCCAACGTCACGATCTATCCTGACGTCAGGATTGGCGACCGCACCCTGCTTCACGCCAACTGTGTAATCCATGAGCGCACCCAGATCGGGGCTGACTGTGTGATTCACAGTGGGGCAGTACTGGGAGCAGAGGGTTTTGGTTTTGTGCCAACGCCACAGGGCACTTGGTTTAAGATGCCGCAATCTGGCTCGGTGGTTGTAGAAGACGAAGTCGAGATCGGCTGCAACAGCAACGTTGATCGCCCAGCAGTTGGCGAAACTCGCATTGGTCGGGGCTGCAAGCTCGACAATTTGGTGCAAGTGGGTCATGGTTGCAAAATCGGCGCCCACTGTGTGATTGCCGCTCAGACTGGCCTAGCTGGTGCTAGTGAGTTAGGGGACCATGTCGTCCTCGCGGCGCAAAGTGGCGTTGCGAACCAAGCCAAAGTGGGCAGTCGAGTTACGGCGGGTGCTCGGGCTGGCATCATGAGCGATGTTGATCCCGGCGCTATTGTTGCCGGCTATCCAGCGATTCCAAATACGGTTTGGCTGAGAGCGGTGGCAGTCTATCGACGACTACCGGAGATTTATCAGACGCTGCGGCAGCTACAGCGCCAGATCGATAGCCGTCAATAGCACCCCTCTAAGGCAGCCGTTAAGTCAGGCTCGCACCCTGGGTATCTAGGGCTAGTACCTTGGCTTGCGCCTTGACGCCTGCGCTTTGCCAGGCAGCTTGCATGACCTGGGCAACCGCCTCAGCCTGGTTAGCAGGGGCTAAAGCCAGAAGCGTCGGGCCAGCACCACTAATCACTAAGCCATAGGCCGCTGTCTTCAAGAGTTCTGTCTGCACCGCTGTTACGCCTGTAATTAGAGGCCAACGATAAGGCTGATGCAAGCGGTCCATTAGGGCAGCTCTCAGCCAATCCGAATTGCCTGTCTCCAGCGCTCGCAGGAGTAATCCTAGGTGAGCAGTATTGAAGATGGCATCAGCGCGACTCACAGTTCCAGGTAAGACGGCACGGGCTTCCCGGGTTGAGAGTTCAAAGTCTGGAATGGCAACAACTGGCACAATCGAGGCATGCCAGGGCACAGAGCAAATTTGCCATTGTTCATTGGCATCAGTGGCCGAGAGACAGCAGCCCCCCAGGAGAGCAGGAGCAACATTATCTGGGTGCCCCTCGATCTCAATCGCCAAATTCAATAGCTCCGACTGGTTTAAGGGCGAACCGAGCAGGGCATTAGCACCCAGCAAACCGCCAATAATGGCAGTTGCAGAACTGCCTAAGCCTCGCGCCAAGGGCACACCTAAGTCGATGTACAAGCGCAAGTCTGGCAATGAGCGGCCCAGTTTGGTGGCAAGCTGAGACATAACCTGGCAGGCCAAGTTTTGACGCGGATCGCGGTTCACCCGTTCTGCCTCCAAACCTGAAACTGCCACTTCAAAGCCTGTTCCTGCTTCGCCCAGTTCAAAGGTGAAGCGATTGTAGAGTTGCAAGGCAGCACCCAGACAATCAAATCCTGGTCCCAAGTTTGCGGTTGTCGCAGGGACGCTGACACAAATACGACGAGCTTCGACCATGAGCAGTTCACGCTTCTCCAGTGAGTCTTGAGCAACCACACACCCAAAACCGTTTTCTACCTCAGGATTCGCCTAAGCTAGAATGAGCGAATGACCTGATCCGGCTGTTCCATCTACAAGGCCGTAGATTGAAATGGGTGCCGGTTTAAGTTTTGCACTTGATGGAAACAGCGAGTTGCGGCTGCAGAAGTTGTGATCCCGGCGTCTGGGTCGCCTAGGTTTTCTGTTTCCCAAACGCTCCCCCAAATGCCAGTTCTGGACGCGTGCTTGCGACTCCCTATCAGAATCCTCATGAAACGGTACGATAGTCACGACAGTTCCAATGTTCTAGAAGCTGCCCATTTGCTATCTGTCTCCACCGCAGCCTTCCCTGCTGAAGTTTCCAAGCTCGATAATGGCCTGACGCTGATTTATCAGGCGATCCCCACAACTCCAGTTGCAACTGTTGATGTCTGGGTTCGAGCGGGAGCCAGGGTTGAGCCGGTCGGTTGGTCGGGCATGGCTCACTTTCTAGAGCACATGATCTTTAAGGGCACTGAACGCCTGCAACCCGGTGAGTTTGACCGGGTGATTGAGGAGCAGGGCGGTATTACCAACGCCGCCACCAGTCACGATTACGCTCACTATTACATCACCACTGCTGCCTGTTACCTGCCGGAAACCCTGCCCTATTTGGCAGAGCTACTACTGCATGCAGCGGTTCCGGATGCAGAATTTGACCGGGAGCGGCTGGTGGTCTTGGAAGAAATCCGCCGCGCCAATGATAGCCCTGACTGGTGGGCTTATCAAAAACTGGTCAGCAACCTCTACGAATACCATCCCTACGGGCGCCCAGTCTTGGGGACTGAGGAGAGCCTGGGGAACCTGACGCCTGAGCATATGCGGGCCTTCCATCGCCGCTACTACCGGCCCGAGAATATGACGGTGGTCGTGGTGGGTGGTATCGACCGTGAGGTGGCTCTAGAACTGGTCAACCGCTCTTTTGGCAATTTTCCCAGTGCTTTGCCCGGTCAGGCTTGCCCTGATCCAGAGGCTCTTGCCTTAGGCACGCCCTTCGCAACTCAACGCACTTGCGAGACGCTGCCCCATCTAGAACAAGCTCGGTTGCTGCTGGCTTGGCAGGGACCTGATATCGAACAGGCGGTCGACAGCTATGGCTTAGATCTCATTTCCGTAATTCTGGCCGAGGGGCGCTCTTCGCGCCTGGTTGCTGAGCTGCGCGAAGATCACTCGCTCGTGCAAGGCATCAGCGCCAGTTTCTCGCTTTCTCAAGAGTCGGGGCTGTTCATGATCAGCGCCTGGTTGGAGGCCGAGCATTTAGAAGAAGCTGAACAGCGAGTTCGAAAACAGCTCGATACTCTAATCCAGGAACCCGTCTCTTTAGAGGAATTACGCCGAGCGCAACGGCTTCTGTGCAGTGACTATGCGTTTGCAACTGAGGCCCCTGGCCAAATTGCTAGCCTATATGGCTTCTACGGCACCCTCAGCCGACCAGAACTCTCTGTCCTTTACCCAGAGTTGATCCGCTGCTTTGAACCAGAAGATCTGCAAGGCTTAGCTCAACGCTACCTTTCGCCTGAGCGAGTGGTCACGACCATTGTTCAACCTGAATTTAGCCAGCCATAAGGGGACTTGCACCACCGTGAACGAGCGTACAGTCCATCGTACCGTCCTAAATAATGGCATCGTGGTGCTGGTGGTCGAAAACCCAACGGCGGACATTGTCGCTGCCCGCATTTTTAATCGAGCCGGGCAGTGGGTGGAACCCTGGGCAAAGGCCGGTCTAACCCATCTGGCCTCAGCTGTCTTGACCAAAGGAACCGCTCAGCGTTCTTCCCGCGAAATTGCTGAAGCCGTGGAGTCCGTGGGTGCAGCCCTCAGCGCCGAAGCTAACCCAGACTATTTCTTGTTGAGCTTAAAAACGGTCAGTAGTGATTTTGCTGCCATTTTTAGCTTGGCAGCTGAGCTACTGCGCTATCCAGCCTTTCCTGTTGAAGAAGTAGAACTAGAGCGCAAGCTCACGCTGCAGGCAATTCGCTCTCAGCGAGAGCAGCCATTTGCAGTGGCCTTCGATCAACTGCGTCAGGCTTTGTATGCCAAGCATCCCTATGCGCTCTCAGGTTTAGGCAACACCGAGGGTGTTCAAGCCCTCACACATGAGGATTTGAAGCAGTATCACGCTACTTGGTTTCGCCCTGACCAGACCGTTATCAGCATTGTTGGCCGCATTACGCCTGAGGTTGCACTGGCACAAGTCGAGGCTGTGTTTGGCGATTGGCAAGTGCCTGCCGAGCCTGTCCCTACTCTGCAACTCAGCCAGCCCAAGCCGCAGAACCGTTGGCAAGTCACGCCCCAGGATACGCAACAGTCCATCGTCATGCTGGGCTATCTGGCCCCACCCGTACGATCGCCCGATTTTTGTGCGTTTAAGTTGGCCAGCACCTATTTAGGCAATGGCTTGTCCAGCCGCCTATTTGTGGAGCTGCGTGAGAAGCGAGGCCTAGCCTATGAGGTTTCAGCATTCTATCCAACCCGGTTAGAGCCTTCTCAGTTTGGTACCTATATGGGTACTGCGCCGAGCAACACAGAAATAGCCCTGGATGGGCTACGCAGTGAGGTTGAGCGGCTGGCCGAACAGCCCCTGAGCCCAGAAGAACTGCAAGCGGCTCGCAGCAAATTGTTGGGGCAATATGCGTTGGGCAAGCAAACCAATGCTCAGATTGCGCAAGTGCTGGGCTGGTATGAGGTACTGGGACTGGGTCTCAGCTACGATGAGCTGTTTCCGCAGATGATCGAAGCGGTAACCGCAGCGGACATTCAGGCAGCTGTGCAGCGCTATTGCCAGTCTCCCGTCGTTTCGTTAGTCGGTCCCGCCGCCGCAGTTGAATTCAATCAGGCCACAGCCTGAAGGCAGCATGGCACAAGCAGGCAGAATCCCAGAACTGCTGGCTCCCGCTGGCGGTTATCCTCAGTTGCGCGCCGCTGTAGCAGCAGGCGCAGATGCGGTTTACTTTGGCTTGAGTGAGTTCAATGCCCGGGCTCGGGCCGTGAATTTTGCGCCTGAAGAACTGCTAGAGGTGATGGCCGAGTTGCATCGAGCGGCGATGCAAGGCTTTGTCACTCTGAATACGCTAATCTTTGATCGAGAATTGCCTCGGATGGCCCCTCTGATCGCCAGGATCGCTGAGGCTGGCGTTGATGCTGTGATTGTGCAAGATCTGGGCGTAGTCCAGCTGATCCGTGAGATCGCGCCTGACCTGCCGATTCATGCCTCGACACAAATGACGATCACCTCAGCTGAATCTGCCCTATTCGCTCAAGATCTGGGCGTCTCACGGGTGGTGCTAGCACGCGAGCTGTCTCTCAAAGAGATTGAGCAGATTGCACAAGTTCTGCAAGCGCGGGGCGGCCCAGAGCTAGAAGTATTCGTGCATGGGGCCCTGTGTGTATCCTATTCTGGCCAGTGTTTCTCTTCGGAGGGCTGGGGTGGGCGTTCGGCTAATCGGGGCGAGTGCGCTCAAGCCTGCCGCTTACCCTATGAACTCTTGTGCGATGGCGAAGTCCGGGAACTTGGCCCCTCGCAATACTTGCTCAGCCCTCAGGACTTGATGGCTCTGCTGCACATTCCAGAGCTTGTGCGCTCGGGCGTCAACTGCTTCAAGATCGAGGGCCGCCTGAAAGGGCCAGAGTACGTCGCCCTCACTGCACAGGCTTACCGCAAAGCAATCGACCAAGCTTGGGCTGGTTTACCGGTCGAGCTATCTGTCGAGGCAGAGCGGGATATCAACCAGGTGTTTTCGCGCGGCCTAACCCCTGGCTTTCTAGAAGGTGCCCGCCACCAGCGGCTGGTGCAGGGGCGAGCGCCCCGGCATCGGGGTGTCAAAGTAGGCGAGGTGATTAAAACCACGGAGCGCGGTGTTGTCGTGCAGCTGTCAATCCCGGTGAAACCTGGTGATGGCCTGGTTTTTGACCAAGCTCAACCTCAGGACCGAGAAGAAGGTGGGCGAGTCTATGCCTGCTACGAACTTAACCGGGACTTGGTCGAGCTACGTTTCGGCAAGGGTGAGGTCAATCTGCGGCGGGTTCAGCCGGGCGATTGGGTATGGCGCACTGATGACCCACAGCTACAAAAACGCCTACGGCAGCTAGCCGAGTCAGAACAAACGGCTCAGCGCATTCCATTGACCGTGAAAGTCCAGGGTCAAGAAGGCGAACCATTACAGCTCCACGTCCAGGAACCAAACCGGCCGACTGTGAGTGTGGTCGGGCGTGTGCCGTTGCAAGCAGCACGGCAGCATGGCTTAGCATCAGAACGCCTCATGCTTGAGCTAGGCAAATTAGGCGGAACCCCTTACTGGCTACAAGCGGTAGAGGTCGAGCTAGTTGGGGAGTTGTTTTATCCCTTGAGCGAATTGGCCTATCTGCGGCGAGAGGCAATTGCCAAACTGCTGGACCACCATCAGGTCCAGGGTTACGCCCTTTCGCCTAGGGAAGCTCTTAACCGTTTACGACAGGTCGTACTTACTACACCTGTTATCGAGCCTGTTTTGCCTGAGCCAACGGCACCTGAGCCGATAGTGCCAGAGCTAAAGGGGCCTGAGCTAACGGTGCTTTGCCGGACACCGCAACAAGTTGAGGCTGCCATTGAGCTAGGTGTACCAACCATCTACATTGACTATTTAGACTTCTATGGGCTTAAGCCCTCAGTGCAAGCTGTTCAAGCAGCCGGACTCAAAGCCGTTATTGCGGCGCCACGCATTCTTAAACCCAATGAAGAGCGGCTCTGGCGATTTCTATTAGGCTTGGAGCCAGAGGGTCTACTGGTCCGTAGCCTGGGGCTTTTGCAAACCTTGACAGAGCCGAGCTTTGCCCTGTCAGACCAAGTTGCCCACATGGCCTTAATCGGGGATTTCTCCTTGAATGCGGTCAACGGTATCACCGCCAAAACGCTGCTCGCCAAAGGCTTGCAAGCTCTAACCGTGAGTCACGACCTCAGCGCCAAGCAAATCCTGGATTTAGCTCGCTATGCTCCAGCCCAGCAGCTAGAGGTGATCGTGCATCATCATCTGCCGGTGTTTCATACCGAGCATTGTGTGTTTGCGCGTTTCCTCTCGACTGGCGATGACTTCACTACCTGTGGGCGTCCCTGTGAGCGGCACCAAGTCGAGTTGCGAGACCGCACAGGCTTAGCTCATCCTGTGGTTGCCGATATGGGCTGTCGCAATACAGTCTTTCATGCACAAGCCCAATCAGGGGCAGAACATCTAGCTGCCTTTCAGCACGCCGGCATCCGTCGCTTCCGGATTGAGTTAGTTCATGAGACACCTGAGCAGCTATGCAACCTGTACCCACGTTACCGTGAGGCTCTAGAAGGTCAAGTCTCTGGACGCGAACTCTGGCAGTCCCTACGTCAATCTGTCCCTCAGGGGATTACGCGTGGTTCTCTCGCCTGAAAACTTTTTTGAAATCTACGCACAGCCCAGGCTTGCCTAAAAAAGACGCTGCTATAGTGAGGGCTATTGGCAACCAGTCCCTAAACTCCGGCAATCGGAGGCTCCCTTGCAGCTCCCTTATTTTCCAGAGTGTAGTCACGATCTCATCCGCCCTCTGTTTCGCTATAGCGATCAGGACTTAGTGACGCTATGCCAGCGACATCCTGAAGCAGGGCGTTATTTTGCTGCGCTCTTCTGCCGCTATGGTCAGGTGGTTTACACCTTGATTAGCAGTGCTGTACGTTCGCCTGTTCAGGCAGATTATCTTTTTGCCAAAACCTGGCGGCATATCCAGAGCGAGCTCATGGGCCTAGACCTGCGGGCGATGAAGGGTTTGACGTTGCAAAGCTGGTTGATTAACCTGACAGCAGTGATGATCAACCGGGTGGAGTTACCGCCAGTTGAAGCCATTCACTATTCACTCACTGACGCCTCGCCACCTTTATGGTGTTACCTGCAGCAGGCGATGGACCAACTGCCGGGTGATCTGCGCCTGATCTTGCTGTTAGCGGAAACGTTTCGCTGGAGCGAGGCTCGGATTACTGCTTACCTGCAAGCAGAAGGGGAAGCAGTTTCACCCACTGAGGTGCGTCAGCGCCTGAGCCTGGCCCACGAGCAATTGATGGTGGCACTACCCGAAGATATCCAGACCCTCTATTTGGCCCGACGGCAGACTGCTGTAGAGCCAGTAGTGGAAATGGCCCATCCTGGACTGGAATAGGCTGAGCTTGATTGGTTAAAGTAATCGCTTTCGGTTGTTATCTCAGTAATTGGTTGTAATGGTGCGTAGAGGAGTACCCCACATGAGCTCCGTAAACTCGGCGTCAACACTCGATAATGGCGGCTTAGAGCAGAGTGAGGCAGCAAGTGAAGCATTTCCCCTGCGCCCTGTTCTGGCCAGCTTAGATGTGGAACTGGAGAGTGAGTTAGACCGCTATCGCCAGTGGCGGGAGGGTCAGCCTGGCTCCATCGCGCCAGTCGCCCAGGGCTTAACCCAGCCCGCGCCGCTCGCCGAGTCACCAGTCCATCGCCAGCCTCCCATCCCGCCGCTCCCTGCGGGTATTACTGCGGTACCAGCATTGTCAGCACACGAGCCTGAGTTGCAAGGGGCACTGCCCGACTCGGGTGCGCTCTCAAGTTCACTAGGAGCGTCTCAAGCATTTTCAGGGCTAGAAGGGGCCACAGCCATCCCAGCTCTAGACGCCCACGAGTCGATGGCTTATCCAGCCGGTGAATTGACTGAGACGGCTGAGGATCTGCGCTCCTCCGATGAACTACTGCGCAGCCTGACTGAAGAAGAAACCGAAGAGCAGGACTCTTTCGCGCCTGTAGCAACACCAGGTTTCTTTCGGGGCTTGCTGACTCCAGTTGGCGTCGCCTCTCTACTATTGCTGATGTGCTCCAGTGCGGTCATTGGTTTTCTGCTAGTCGATCGCGGCAATTTGAGCCGTCTGGGCTGGCAGCAGTCGACCAATGCAATGCCCGAGACAAGTTCCAGTCCACTGGCCTCTGAGCCAGCTCCCAATGCCCAAAGTTCGCCCAGAGTTGATGTAGATACGCTCAATCAGCTACGGACCAGCACCCCAGCAGCACCCAATCCTTCAGTAGGCGCTCTGACACCGATGCCATCCGCACCTATCCCTGGTGCTCCTGGTACAGCCTCTCAACCGGTTTGGGGTTCAACTCCCTTGGCCACTGCGAACAGCGCAGGCTCGATCGGTGCTACAACTTCTTTGCCTAATCAGGCCCCACCTAATCAGGCTGTTGCTATTCCCCGTCAACCAGGCCCCTCCGGTGCACCAGCACCGCGTCCCTTGAGTAGTAACCTGACTCAACGGCGTCCCCCTGTCCAAGCTCTCAGCGCACCTTCGCGTCCTGCTCCCCTCATTTCGGCTGCTAGCACGCCGCAGCGGCCACCGATTTTGCAAGCTAGCCCCACACCTATTCAGGCTCCAGCATCGCGCCCACAGTTGCCTAGTCCTGTTGCTCCAGTTGCATCGGCAGCCGTTTTGCCTCCAGTCAATCCTTTTGAGGAGCCCAATCCTGGTAGAGTTGCGCCCCCCGCCCCCAAGTTGGATACTGCTACGGCTAGCTCAGCTCTAGCACCCACAGCCAGTTCAACCACCAGTTCAACAGCCAGTGCCGCTGCTCGTCGCCCGACTGCCAGTGCTAGTGCCAGTGGGGGCTCGGGGATTCACTATGTAGTGATGAACCTCAGCAGCGAGCGCTCGCTGAACCAGGCGCGACGGGTTGTAGGCGATGCTTACGTACGCCAGCTCAACGGCCAGTCGTATATTCAGCTTGGTGCCTTCTCAGACCCAGAGAATGCGCGCAAGCGGGCCAACGCCCTGCAATCTGCTGGTTTACCGGCAGCCATCGTAGAGCCTTAGAAGTTAGGCCTTAACTGAGCCGATTGCCGACTGATTTGCCATGATCACTGTGACTCACCCTTGCTAAGGTCAAAGCGCTGTGCAGCCAATCTACTGGATTAGCAGTAGCCTCCTCTCGGCGCTGACGTTGGGTGGGATGTCCTGGATCCTGCCAGGAATCCGGATTAGTCGGGGCATGGATCTGCTGCTCGCGATGGTGGTAGCTGGAATCGCCAATGGTTTGGCTAGTGTGCTCCTAAGTGCGATGGAGCCGCGTCCATCACTGTGGCTTTGTGCAGCACTCTGGCTATTAGGCAATACCTTGCTGTGCTGGTTAACCTTCGGCTGGCTAAAAGGCTTATCAGCTTCGAGGGTTGGTTCCGCATTGCTCAACCCTTTAGCCTTAACGGGCATGAACGTTTTGCTAGGGGGTGCCCTAGGGCTCTACTAGGAATACTTACTAGGGGGTACTTGCTGCCGGGCTACTTGCTGAAACAGGTGCCACCCCTGAAGTCTGGGATAACATAAAGCAAGGCAGAGCCAGTTGCGCAACTCAAGGGCCAGCAAACGGAGAAGCTTAAGCTATGGGACTGTTTGACCGCATTAGCCGCGTGGTCCGCTCGAATTTGAATTCGCTAGTCAGCGCGGCGGAGGATCCTGAGAAAATCCTAGAGCAGACCATTACGGACATGCAGGAGGACCTGATTCAGCTGCGTCAAGCGGTGGCACAGGCAATCGCATCTCAAAAGCGGCTGGAGCGGCAACAAAATCAGGCACAAGTTAGTGCTGAAGAATGGCAGCGCCGCGCCCAGTTGGCTCTGACCAAGGGAGACGAAAACCTGGCCCGCGAAGCTCTGAGCCGTCGCAAGCCCTATGTTGAGACCGCAAGTAGTCTCAAGGTGCAGCTGGATAGCCAGAGTCAAATGGTTGCCAAGCTCAAGCAAAACATGCAGGCGCTAGAGAGCAAACTGTCTGAGGCTAAGTCCAAAAAAGACATGTATATCGCTCGTGCCCGTTCTGCCCAAGCCTCTCAGCAAATCAATGAGATTCTAGGTCGAGTTAATACCAGCAACTCTTTAACCGCCTTTGAGCGGATGGAAGAGAAAGTGCTTCAGATGGAAGCTCAGTCTGATGCAGTTGCCGAGATCTCAGGTGATTCATTAGATAAGCAGTTTGCCGCCTTAGAAGCAGGTGGCGATGTTGATTTGGAGTTGGCAGCAATGAAAGCTCAGCTTGCAGGATCCAATGCAAACCCGGGAGCCCTACCAGAAGCTCGGGCTGCAGAACCCCGGGTTTCTGGCGGCGTGGACGCTGAGCTAGAGCAGCTTCGCGCTCAGCTTGATAAGTCTTAAGCCGCTAACCCTAGCTAACTCCCCTAGATCAGGGCTAGCTAACAATTTAGACCCCACTTTGACTGCCGTTTAGAGACCAAAGGAACAAATTGCTATGGGACTGTTTGATCGAGTCAGCCGTGTCGTCCGCTCCAACCTCGGAGCCATGGTCAGTGCTGCAGAGGACCCGGAGAAGATCCTTGAGCAGTCAGTGACTGACATGCAAGAAGACCTGATCCAGATGCGGCAGGCAGTTGCTCAAGCGATGGCTTCTCAGAAGCGCCTCCAACAGAAATATAACCAGGCTCAAACCGAGGCTAACGAGTGGCAGCGACGGGCTCAACTGGCTCTCACCAAGGGGGATGAGAACTTAGCCCGTGAAGCTCTAACTCGGAAGAAGACGAATGCTGAAGTTGCAGCGGGTTTGAAAAGTCAGGTCGACGGGCAAACGGCTCAACTGGATACCCTGAAACGCAATCTTGTCGCCTTAGAGAGCAAAATTTCGGAAGCCAAGACCAAGAAGGACATGCTCTCCGCGCGGGCTAGAGCCGCCAAGGCGACCGAGCAGATTAACCAGGTCATGGGCAACATGAACACAGGGTCTTCGATGGCCGCTTTTGAGCGCATGGAAGACAAGGTGTTACAGATGGAAGCTCGCTCAGAAGCTGTTGCTGAACTTGCAGGCGACAATCTCGAGAAGCAGTTTGCCATGCTGGAGTCTGGGAGTGACGTCGATGCGGACCTCCTAGCGCTTAAAGAGCAGATGGCGCTCTCTGCCGGTGGCACCCCCAAGGGAGCTTTACCCCAAGCGGCTCCTCAAGATACATCTAAGAATAGTGTTGTAGATGCGGAACTAGAGCAGTTGCGAGCCGAGCTTGAGAAAGGCTAGCCATTCGGGTGCTCTCTCTTAGCACCTTAAGAGAGAGCACCCGTGACCCGCACCCATCTACTCAGACCGTTGCTGCCGGTCGCGGATCCGAGCTAGCGCTGGTTCTAGCTGTTCAGGTGGCAAGCCCAGTTCCTCCAGCACATCTCTTGCCTCTGCGAGAGTCAGGCTGGAGTTTTGTTCTAAGTGCAACCGATTGACTTCTATAATCACCGCTTGCAGTTCCGCAGGCGATAGAGCTTGCTCGTGGCTAAAACAGTTTGAGCTCAAGGTTGGACTGAACAGAGACTGGCGCTCTAAACGATCTTGGGGAGCTAGGGACTGTTGTAGGCGACGGCTAGTCGCTAAAGCTGCCATCAAACCACCTACCCCTGCGCCCAACCACATACCCTGCGTGCCTCCCTGCCACCAAGCTCCCGGGGTTACCCAGACCTGGCAAAGGTCAACCAACCAATCAGGTTTAGCGGTGCATTCACGCGTCCGAGCCGCTACCATCACCTGGCCGCCAATGTAGAAGCCGATTAGCCCACTGCACAGGCCAACTGACAGTCCCACGCGTATCCGATGGCTCCAGCGCATAGCCCTTCATACCAGACTGCAGCTCTATTCTAAATTTGCTTTCAATGAAGAACCAACCAGTGAGACTTCGGGGCTACTGCTGGGTTCAAGCTGAAAGGCGCACAAGCTAGTCAGGGAATTGAACGTGTAGCAAGCAACTTGTGTAAACTACCTGAGGCATGCGATATGGAAACCCCTGCATAGAGATCTGGAGGCAGAGTTGACGCCCGCGAGAACGATTTGTCTGGGCTTCTTAGCATTGATTGCAGTGGGGACGTTGCTGCTCATGCTGCCGTTATCAACCAGTGACGGAACCTGGAGCAATCCAATTACAGCTCTGTTTACATCAACCTCAGCCGTGTGCGTTACCGGGTTGTCTGTGGTTGATATCGGTAGGTTCTATTCGTACTGGGGTCAAGCATTCCTGGTGTTGCTAGTGCAGATAGGAGGGTTAGGCTACATGACTGCTACCACCTTCCTACTACTCTTAGTCGGGCGTAGGTTTAGCCTCCGCGACAAGATTGCATTACAGCAGTCGCTGGACACACCCGGCATGCGTGGCGGGCTGCAATTGGTGCAGTCCATCATTGCAACGACTCTATTGTTTGAGTTGACTGGTGTGTTCGCACTGATCCCAGTCTTTGCTCAACGTTTTAGTTTAGGGGAGAGTATTTGGCAGGCTATTTTTCATAGTGTCAACGCCTTTAACAATGCTGGTTTTAGCCTTTTTTCCGACAATCTGATTGGCTATGTCCGTTCACCAGCAGTTAACCTGATTGTTTCTATGCTGATTATCTTTGGTGGTCTTGGTTATCAGGTCATCCTAGAAGGCTATTTGTGGTTACGGAGCAAGTTGAGACGAAGCCCAGAGCGCACCGTTTTTAGTCTCAATTTTAAGGTTGGGATTAGCACAACTCTGTTTCTTCTGATAGTCGGAACCCTGGCGCTACTGCTGACAGAGTTTAACAATCCGGGCACCTTTGGCCCCTTACCAATCGCGGATAAGGTGATGGCAGCTTGGTTTCAGGCCGTTGTGCCTCGGACTGCCGGGTTCAATACAGTTGATTATGGCAAAATGACGGCAACCAGTCTGTTTATTACGATTGGCTTGATGTTTATTGGCACCAATCCTGGTGGTACCGGCGGAGGCATCAAAACGACAACCTTTAGGTTGCTATTAAGTTGTACTCAATCTTCATTACAGGGTGAAGAAGAAGTGGATCTTTATGACCGGCAGGTGCCTAACACCCTGATCCTCAAGGCAGTGGGAGTCACAGTAGGCTCACTTGCTACGGTGATTGGGTCAACAGCCTTACTCTCGCTTACAGATCCCGGCATTGAATTTATTAGCCTTCTGCTTGAAGCAACTTCCGCCTTTGCAACGGTGGGGCTTTCAACAGGGATTACAGCTGGCTTGTCCGCTTCAGGGAAACTGGTTCTGATTACGACCATGTACATCGGGCGAGTTGGCATCTTACTTCTGATGGCAGCCTTACTGGGAGAGCCCAAGCGAAGCGCCATCAGATATCCTGAGGAAACTCTGTTGGTCGGCTAGACCAAACTATTGTTCAGTATCTTTACTATTTTGAACCTAAGGAACGACAGGTGAATCTTACATCTCTCAGTTTTTTTAGAAATCTGCGTCCTGACAACAAGCAATTTGCAGTCGTTGGTTTGGGCCGTTTTGGGCGTGCTGTCTCATCAACTCTGCATAGTTTAGGCTACGAAGTGTTGGGGGTGGATGTAGATGAGAAGCGGGTTGCTCAGGTTGCGACTGAGCAACAAGCAGCTCATTGCTTACAGCTAGACTCTACTGATCCCTTAGCTCTTAAGGAATCTGGAATTTTTGAGTTTGACACGGTGATTGTGGCGATTGGCAATTACTTACAAGAAAGCATTATCACTACTCTGCACATCAAAGAGGCTGGGGTTAACCATGTCGTCGCTAAAGCTTCTTCTGACGTTCACGGTACATTGCTGAAAAAAGTGGGAGCCGATCTGGTGGTATATCCAGAATCGGAAATGGGTTGTACTCTGGCTCGCTCGCTCACTCAAACAGGCATTCTAGATCGCTTCGAATTGGACCCTGACAACAGTATCGTTGAGGTCATGGTGCCCGATGAATTCGATGGCAAAACGATTCTAGAATTGAAGCTGCGCAGCCAGTACGGCGTCAGTATTTTAGCAGTTAGCCACAATGACAAGTTTGAAATCAACCCAAACCCGAACCAGCGATTACAGCGAGGCTCGGCCATTGTTGTCATTGGCAGCAATAAAGACATCAGCCGCCTGCCGATTGCCTGCAAGCTAGCAAAATAAATCTAGCCAATACTGCTGCTGACGACCTTGGGTGCGGTCGTTAGCGACCAAACCAGGTTGCCACCTTCTGCCCTACTCGGTTAGCACGCTGGTAGATAGGGGTTGGCAACCAGGGGATTGGAGAAGGCTGATAGCGGTTTTTGCGCCTTAGGGCAGTGTAGTAAACTGGCGTCTCGTCAGCTGGAAACTGGGGGGCTTTCTCAGGCTCCCTCAAGAAGCGGTAGTGTAGATAGACATCCCGGTAGGGAAAGTAGATATTTTCCCCTTGAGCTACTCGCGTCAGAATTTTGGACGTAACACAAATAAAGTGTACATAGGTTAGGCGGATACCCCGATCGAACAGCACACCATCAACATTTTCAAAATGAGGCGATGTGACGCAGTTACCAGCTCTTTGCTCTGCTGGTAAAATTTGCGCCAGATTACAAATTGAGCGGCCCGGACGAATGGCCATGTAATTTGTAATGGTTTGGTCAGGGATTCGGGGCACTAAGGCGGTAATTTCACCACTGCCTAGCTGTTTGAGCAAGCCCTGCATTTCGGCTTCATCAAAGAAACCTTTATGGGAGGCAAAGAAGCCCGCACAAAACACCTTACTGAGTTGCTCTTCTGTGAATAGGTTCAGCTTACGAACGACTTTTAGATCGAAGGCCTGATTGGGTTGGCGGAACATAAAGTCATAGACAACCCAATCATGGTCATCTAACCGTTCAAAAACAACATCAAGAGAGTCAAAAACCAGCGTATCGGCATCAAGAAAGACAAATTTGTCGAAGGGACCATCAAACGCGCAAAATTTACGACGCATGGTGATGCGCCAATAGTCGTTGGGGTCAGAAATTAAGTGATCGCGATACCAATACTGCTTGGCAGTCGGGTGCAGATCCCAGATCTTACGCGTGAACTCATCCCAGCGGTTGATCGAGCTTTGATCGTCAAATAGAGTGACATTTGGTCGGTTGGCAATCTCAGCTTTGACCTGGTCCAGTTGATCGTCGAAGGGAATGATGCAGACTGGAAAGTCAGGACCGACGTTAGCTTCGATACTGTTTAGAAACGCGACCAGTTGGTCATAAACTTTATCATTGGCTAAAGTATAAATTCCATTCATGATCGGTTAGCTGTTCCATTAAGATAGGATGATGGATAGTTGATGCTCAACTGATGCTACTTGGCTTTAGTGCTAGCAGCGTTTTCGAGGGTCTCTAAAGTTTCCAGTAGATGGTTTGTAGAGTAGTAGGCCTCGTTAACTAGCTCATTACGCTCCTCAGAGTTATCTACTAGGCCATCTACTAAGAGCTTGAGAGGGCCAATCATGGAGTTGAGATGGGTGCGAATTTCGTAGGAGGCCTTAGTCAAAGTTTGATATTGTTCAGGATTAATGCAATCTTGTGGACCATCTGAGAATTGCATTGAGTAGAGCCTCATGTAGTACCCCCCCTTCTGCAATAGCTCTTCATGAGTACCGATTTCCACCACTCGGCCTCTTTCCATCACTGCAATCTGATGAGCTTTCTGGACAGTGGAAAGGCGGTGGGCAATCACAAGCATGGTGCGATTTTGGCTAAGGTTATCAATAGCAGCTTGCACCAAGCGCTCTGATACAGTATCCAGGGCACTAGTCGCCTCATCCAGAATTAGAATCTCCGGATTCTGTAAGAGGGCACGAGCAATTGCAATGCGCTGGCGTTGACCACCTGAGAGTAATACCCCTCGGTCTCCGATTGGAGTATCAAAGCCCTGTGGCAGTTGCATAATAAAATCGTAGGCATTAGCGCGCTTAGCCGCTTCAAAAACCTCTGTATCAGTAGAGTTTTCCCAACCATAGGCAATGTTGTTGCGGACCGAATCGTTAAACAGGAACGTGTCTTGATTAACGATACCAATGGCTCGGCGTACCGACCTTACTTCGTAATCTCGCAAGTCAATACCATCTATGGTAATCTCACCACTAGTCGGGTCATAGAAGCGTGGTAACAGATCGGCCAGCGTTGATTTGCCCGCTCCGGAGGCTCCTACTAGCGCCAGGGTCGTCCCCCGTGGTAACCACAAGTCAACATCTTCTAAGACCGGCTTCTCTTGACCGGGATATCCAAACGAAACTTGCTTAAAGGCAATCCCTTTTTCTAATCGAGTGTAGGGGATGGAGCCGTTGGCCATAAACGGCTTATTATCCCGTTGCATAAAGTCGTTGACAATCTCAACGCTGGCAGAAGTATTCGCAAATGCACTACGGGCATTATTAAGCTGTCCGACAATTGGCAGCAAGCGGAAGAGAATAAACAAGTAAGTTAGCAGAACCGCCGAGAGCGACTCAATTTGCCCCGAGAAAAGCCTGCCACCCAAGGCAACAATAGCCAACAGAGCAATTATGCCCGCGACTTCATTGACTGGAGGAATTGCTGAGGAGTTTGCCTGGGACTGAAACTCAGCTTTCTCCCGGGCTCGGATCAGAGCTCTAATGCGTTCGTACTCTCTTTCCTCGTTACCTCTAGATTTAACGAGCCGGATACCACTGATGACATCGAGTACGCTGACTGAGTACTCACGAGATACCACTGATAGGTCTTTACCAAACTGCTTAGAGCGGTTTATAGAATACTGGTTGACCAACCCTACTAGTAGAAGAAACCCTGTTGCAGCAAGCGTCAACTGCCAGGAGATCGTAACCAGCAAACCCGTAAAAACCAGGATTGTAATAATGTTTGTTCCGATCTGGATTGCCGTTCGGATAGCACTAGCCGTTCGACCTGTTTCTCTATCGAGCCGGTTAATAATGTCGCCAACTCTGGACTTTGAATAAAAATCTTGGTCTACCTCCAAGAGCAGGCGCAAACCCTCCTGTCGCATACTGGAAGCTAGTGCTCGCGCTAGGGAAGCAGCCGTCAAGCCATTGGCATAAGTAGCTACATTTTTAAGTACAATCGCCAATAGAATTGCTCCAGCCATCACCAGACTCCGGTAATTTTCATCAATCCCTGAGAAGGAACTGGTGATGGCTTGAATGATGGGAGGCGCGCCCTCAAAACTGACTTCCTGCCCCAAAAAGTTCAGAAGAACGGGCACGATTAGTGTAGTGCTGACCCCATTAAACAGCGCTCCAGAAAAGCCCAGAACAACGGTCAGTACTATCCAAGCAGGATACTTTTTGGCAAATCTCAGGAGTAGCTTGTTAGGAGACACACAGAAGTCCTCGTATGAGTTACCCGGTCGATCAAAGCTATTCAGCCATCTGGGCAGTTCATCTGAATAGTTTAAGTGAGTTAGCGACCACTTGCTGAGTCCACGGCTACTTCGGAATTGGCAGCATTAGCTTGCGATTTCACCGATTGTACTCGATGGGTTGTCAGGTAGCCAGCTAAACTACCGAAGTTGCGAGCTAGTGTAACCACCCCGTAGTTCATAGCTGTACTCAGTAGCTTTTGCTGAAAATTCAGCTGAATACCCATGTCGCTGAGCCGCTGAAAATTGAGCCGTTTGAGTTGGTAGGCTTCCCAGGATAGGTAGTTGACTACCTTCTCCTGGTTTTGAGCACTGAGTTGGCCATTACCATACCCAATTCGCCAAGATTTACGAAACAAAGCCTTGAGATTTTTCCGAGTTGGGTGAGAAATTAGCGCTTTCTCTGCATAAGTAATCTGAAAGCCATGAGCATGAGCTCGACGGCAAAATTCTGAGTCCCCACTAGAAATGAGCGTCTCTGAAAAAGGGCCAATCTGCTCAAAGACTCGCCGGTGAACAAACAAGTTTGCAGTGACTGCAAACCTTCCCCAATTCACATACTCAGCTTGGTTTAGAAATTGACAACTATCTAACCATTCCGCCAATCTAGGCTGCTCGCTAAATCGAAACTGAATCGCCCCCCCGGCTAACTGAAACTCATCACTACTTAAACTCTGAACGCCTTCAAATACCCAGTTCGGCTCAGGCACACAATCATCATCAGTGAAAGCTAGAACTTCTCCCTGGGCTACTTGCAGAGCAGCATTCCGAGCAGCATATGATCCTGGACGTTCCTCTCGCAGGTAACGCACAGATGCCTGAGCCTGAAGTAGGGCAGCAGTTCCATCTGTGGAGTTGTTATCAACAATCAGAATCTCTAAGTTGGGGTATGTCTGGGCCTGCAAAGCAGCTAGTAAAGTTGGCAAGCTATACTCACCGTTGTAAACAGGCACAATCACTGAAACGAGCGGTAAGCTGTCCATTCTTGCTACCCTCAGCCCCCCTTCTGTTGCCATTGTTCGTAGGCTCGTTTCACCAGCTCGCCAGAAGCCAGCGCCGACTCGCGTTCCTGGGCAACTCCAGCGAATAATGCTTGTCGTGACTCAGGTAATGCATTCAGCACTTTATCTGTCAGTTGAATCAACGATTCAGTACAAACATCCTCAATGTCTTGAACCCAGTGCCCGTGACCTAGCCGTTCAAACAGTTCTTGGGTTTTGAATTCGTAGGCAATTGGTAAAACTGGAACACCCGAGCCCAAGGACAAAATTGCCATGTGCATTCGGGTCGAGATGACCAAATCGAAGCCCTTGAGAATGTCAATGAGATCTTTGGGAGAGTGGAACTCTGTGTTGACAGTCACGGAGCTTGCAACTGATTCCGGCAGCATTTTGAAGATTTCTAGACCCACCTTCGAATCATCAGTCCAGTAGCGAGGAACTCCCTGACAAGTTGAGAGATAGGTAATCTCGGCTCCGTACTTCTCCACCAGATGGATGCTGAGGTCCCGAAACGCCTGTAGATATCTCTGCATGCCCAGGGTTGAGTCTATCTTTTTGAAGTATTGCCATTCCCTCACCGATATTGCAACTTTTAAGCGAGCAGAGGAAGAGGCATTAGCGGCGGCCGCAGCTTCCAAAGCTGCAGAATCAGCTAGCGCAAAAACTGCATCTGCGTTGACGTGTAGGTTAGGATTCTGCACGCCTAGCTCAAGTAAATTATTTTTGGATTTCTGATCGCGCAGCAGAACTAGAGCGGCTTGCTCGAAGATTGGCTTCAGAGCCTCCCGATTGAATTGATCGGCAAATGGTCCTAGGGACTGCGTGAAGAAAATCAGCGGTTTTCCCAAGCGCAAGGCAATCTGGTAATCAAAGATTCTGGGCCTCAAACCGTAATTCTCGACCAAATAGGTCCCGCCCGTACTAACGACCAAATCTGCCGACTGATACTCAGTAAAGGCTTGGAACTCAGCCTCAGTGAGTACTTGCTTGGCTAGAGATGTCAAATTGCGGCCTAAACACCAAGCCCCAAAATTCAACCGTGACCAATTGGCAAACTGAGAGATGCGCCGAGTAAATTTCACCTCTGGATAATGCTGAATTTGAAAATAAAGAAGCTTTCGAAAAACAAAATCTGGGTAATACTGGCTTGCAACTTCAGGCTGACTATCAGCAATTACAAATTGTGTGTCATGACCGAAAGACGCTCGCAAAAGCTGAATAATAGAGAGTAGGATTGCTGCGTCTCCACCGTTAAGCGCCACAGTATTGTTAACGATAATCTTCATCGCTTTATCATTTCCACATAGGGCTAACGCATCAATCCTGTACTGACTATAAGGTCTCCTCAGCCTGAGCTGCTAGTTGCTAGACTTTGCATTAAGCTGATTGAGCCGGCGCCCAACCTTACTGGGTATAGCACTAATCAACTGGCTGAAATGCTTCAAGCTGGGCTGCCAATTGGCACGTACTAGTTTTTGAGGGCGCTCCTCCGGTGACTTCAAGTATCGATAATGTAGGAATAAATCACGGTAGGGAATTTTCACATCCTGACCTGCGCACAGCTGATTGAAGTCAGAAGTCGGGATGCTCATGTAGTGTATGTATGTGACGCGACGCCCCTTGTCGTGGAGCACTTGGTCTATGACATCAAACTTGGAAGACCAATGGCTACCAGTAGCTGCTTGAGGATTGTTGTAAGCAAAGTTGTAGTAGGAGATCGCGCTACGCAGGACCATGTAGTTAAGCAACGACTGATCAGGTCCTCGCAGGGCCATTACTTCAGCCTCACCCGCGTTCAAGCTCTCTAGCAAACTAGAAAGCTGCTCAGAGCTGAAAACTTTTCTCTTCGAGGCAAACCAGCCTGCACAGAATAGTTGCGACTCTAGCTGCTCAGCACTAAAAACTTTCAGTAGTTGCTCTTCTGGTGCATCGAAAATGTACTTTCGATCCGATTTATATTGAAAATCATTCGTCACCCAATCGTATTGATCCAATTTCTGATAAACACTGTCCAGAGGCCCCATCAGTAGGGTATCTGCATCGAAGTAGATGAACCTTTCAAAGGGACCGTCCAAGCAACAGAGCTTGCGGTGCATGGCAAGCCGGTAGACTACTGGCTCCGCTTCGGCTTGCCATGCCTTTTGGGCTCTCTTGTGCGCCCGCCATGCTTGAGCTGAGAAGTTTTCCCAATAGGCAATTGAATCTTGGTCTTCAAAAAGGCTCACCTGTGGCCTCTGGCGTAGTTCAGCTCGAACTTTATCCAGTCGGTTGTCATAGGGAACGATACAGATGGGTATCTCTTTACCCGCGTTAGCTTCTATGCTGTTGAGAAGCGCAATCAGCTGGTCGTGGACGACGTCGTTGGCGAGAATGTAGATACCATCTGTCATGAGCAACTCCTTAGCTGGAAGCACGCGCCGTCATAAACGGAAAAAGGCGATTGACTAATTGCTGTAAGGATGAAGGTTTGGTGGGCGTGGGAGGCTTGGGCTCTCTGAGATAGCGGTAGTGTTCCCACAACTCTCGATAAGGTCCTCCAGGACGCATGGGTGAGCCTGCCCAGTGCAGATACTGTAGACGTTTACCCCGGTCATAAAGGATGTGATCTTTCTCCTCGAAATGCTTGGAGCCTGCCCAATTGCCCGGTCCTCCACCCGGAATTCTGACTAAGTTGAAGCGTTTCTCAATCAGCTTGAGGACCATGTAGTTCATAACCGGCTGGTCCGTAGTGCCGTGGGAGAAGTCGAAGTATTCACGATGTTGAGCACATTCACGCAGAACTTCGTACATCTGCTGCTCTGTAATCGTTCCTTTCTTAGATGCCCAAAAACCACTATTAAAAACATCCTGGAGTTGAGCGTCAGTGAAAATGCCCTGCTCTTTGACCAAAGGCGCGAAAACATCCTTTAGCTTCTCGCCTGAGTGATGAAAATCACAGCAGAGAAAGCCATACTCTGAAAGGTGATTGAGATTGTCAGCAATCTTCTCGAAAACAATGATATCGGTGTCAATGTAGAGAAATTCGTCCAGGGGTCCGAACCAGGCGACTAGCTTGCGCATTTTATTGGGCAGAGCTAGGAAATCCCGATCAAACGTCTCAGCCACCACCTGAGTAAACCGATCTAAAAACTCCAAATCCGGATAAACCTGAACCCCGTGCTGCTCTGCTAACGTTTCTGCAATCAGCTGATAGTCGTCATTAAAAGGAATTAGAATGACCGGAATTTCAGGGTCATAGAGGCGAATGCTGTTGAGCAGCGCAATGGCGTTGTCGAGTACCCGGTTGTTGGCGGTAATGTATATGCCTCTAGACATAAAAGTTTCCTTGGTAGCTTAGGGCAAGTGTAGGGGCTCAGGCTGTTTCTGGGTCATGACCGCTTCGTAGCGCTGCCCCATCTGATCCCAGGTGTAGTGGGCTTCCACAAATCTTCGACCCTGGTAGGACAACGAGGCTCTTAACGATGGCTCTTCAAACAGTCGGCAGATGGCACTCAGGTACTCTTCAACCGTATTGGCCCTCAAAGCTCTTTGAGGGGAATCAACCTCCAATCCCTCTAATCCTCGGTCACTGCTGACGACCGGAACCCCTGCCGCCATTGCCTCCAATGTTTTGTTCTTGATACCGAAACCAGTGCGCATAGAGACGACACAAACAGTTGCTTGGTGCAAATATTCCGCCATTGAGGGCACACGGCCAGTAACAGTGATGCCTGGGCGCTCAGCAAGCTCCAAGACTTCAGGAGCCGGTTTAGAACCCACAATGCTGAAAGTAGCATCTGGGTAACGGGTTTGCAGTTCTGGCAGAACCTTGAGGCCAAAGAAGCGAACGGCATCAATATTCTGTAGATTGTCCATTGCTCCCACAAAGATTAGGCTGTGGCCACCTGGGTCAGCGATCCGATAGGGGAATTCCACCAGATCGACACCATTTGGAATTACGGCAATAGAGCTCCGGGGGTTGAAGGCCCGTAACTGTCGCTCATCGTCCTGTGTAGTCACAACAATCGAGGAGAACTTAGAGCAATAGCGTTGCTCATAGCGACGCAAGAGGTTGAGATTAAGCCGATCCCGCACTGGATGCTCTGATATCCCAGTTTCTAATTGGTTGTGGCAAGACCCGTAAACTGAGCTGTGAACGTTCACAACCGTATGTAGGTGCTGCTGAAATTCTGGACGGACATAAATCTCATTGACGCTGTGCTCACAGGTAATCGCCTCATACTTACCCGTGCGAACCTGCGCATCTAGCCATTGCTGCAAATCATGCGAGTAAGAATGCAAGACACTAGGGGGTGTCCCTTGAGCTAGGAAGGAGCCAAAGCGCTTCACTTTGCCTAGAACTCCCTTCTGGGAATTAGCACCTTGAGGACGAGGGAAGACCATTAGCTGATCCACCCACTGTCGCAGCCCTTCAACTTCCGATTCTGTCACCTCATCGCCATACTGAGTAACTAGAGTTACAGAGTGGTACTGACTCAAATGCTTCAGTAAATTAAACGTCCTGACCTGAGTTCCACCGCGGCTGGGCGGGTAGGGAAAGGTTGCCGAGAGCATTAAAATCTTCATATGACCCACGGGCTTGAACAAAGTGCAGGACAGGGGTAGATCACGCCATTGCTCGGTGCAGGTTCCTAAATCATCAAGTCATTCGACGAGCAATTGTAGTTCACCAATCTGCAAGTTAGCTCGATTCAAACTAAAAGCTTTACTCAAACCATACTCAGGCTATCTTTCGCTTTATACAAACTTAACAAGGACACAGAGATACCCATGTAAAGCTAGAGTGAATCTGATGTTAAATCCAATATTAAACTAGAAATGAGCTTATGACTAAACGATTGAGATTTTTAGAAATTGTTGGAATTGAGGCACTCATCGTTTGCTAACAGCCTACATGTAATGGTTTGAATGATGCCTTCAAGAAATGCACGTAAAGAAGTGACATGTCAAAGATGACAGCCGGGACTGCACCTTCAACTACTACAGAGCGAAACTAACTTGAATTTTTCCAGCCGCACAACTCATTATAATAACGAGTAAAAATAGCAACGGACAGCAGTAATCACAAACACTGGAGGTATGCATGAACGTTCTTCTGATGGGATACTACGGCTACAAAAATGTAGGTGATGATCTGTTCGTCAAACAGTTGACTCAATACTTCTCCAAACAGGAAAGTGTTAAAAAAATATCTGTACTCTGCAACGAAGATTACTACGAAAAAGCTAGCGACAAAGTTTCTTTCTTCGCGTCCAATAACATTTCTAAGTTTAAGAGACTTGTTTTGCTTTTAGACAGCCAATGTATTGCTTGGGGAGGAGGAACGCTTTCATTAAAGGGGGAGCCCAAAAACTTATCGCTTATGCAACAGCTATCCAAATTATTGGGTAAGCGCTTTTGCTTTCTTGGCGTTGGCTTGGAGATCGTTGGCAAAGGCAGTGAGGGAACAACCAAAATCTTTAAAAACGCCGATCTTCTCTACGTCAGAGACCAGTATTCCTATCAGTTAGCGTTGGAAACGCTGCAAGCCCAAAAGACCTGTTGCCTGGGAGGTGACCTAGCCTTTCTAGATCTGAGTGTTTACGAAGCCTTTTTGCATCAGACCAAGCCTACAGCTTCGCTCAATAATATTTCCTTCTCAGGAAAATTTTGGTGGGGAGAGGGGCGAGCTGAGTTTTATGCACAGCAATTACTGCCACTGATTGAGAAATTTAACTCAGTCATTCACCTATTACCAGCTCATCTCGGCGATGAAAGGAACGACAACCGCTTCCACGCTCTTCTTCAAAAATATCTCCCTCAAGAAAACTGTCAGCTGCATGACTGGAAGCGGCCAGAAGACTTCATGGCAACTTTAAGCCAGATGGACCTCCACTTGGGTACCCGCCTGCATTCGCTAATTTTGGCCGACATTTTAGGAGTACCTAATATTGGTATTGGTGGGCCGTCGTCAAAAATCCAGCACTACATCGATAAAACTCAGATGTTAACTCCCGAAAGAATTCGAGCTTTTATGGAGCCGATTTCTGTTGAGCAAATCAGCAAAGTGGTTGAGCATTACCAAAGACCAGAGGCTTTTATCCTGGATGAATCTAAAAGGTGCAACGAGTGTATCGGTAGAATCTTCCAGAAAGCCTGAACTGGAAAAGATCTACAGAAAGCCATACGCCAATGAGTCATACACCATGAGCGGCTAGACGATGACAATTGCCTTGGAAGCAAGTTAAGCTTTTGGGGTTGAAGCTAGTTCAGTTATGCCCAAGGTTAGCGTTTGCATCCCTACTTTCAATCGGGTGAAGCTGTTGCCGGTTGCCATTAACAGTGTGCTTCAGCAAACCTGGACAGACTTTGAATTGATCGTTTGCGATGATGGTTCCAGTGATGGCACGCCTGAGTTCATGGCGACCTTAACCGATCCCCGGATTCGCTACATTCGCCATCCTCAGAATGTTGGCAAAAGCAACAACATGATCTCCGGTTTTGAAGCAGCGACCGGGGACTATTTCATCAAGTTCGATGATGATGACCGACTCACACCCGAATTTCTCTCTAGCACCTGCCAGATTTTAGACAGTGATTTCAGCGTTGATTTTGTCAGTACAGATCATTGGATTATTGACATCAACAACACCCGCGATGAGCAGGCAACTCGGCTAAATTCGCAGAAATGGGGAAGAGCTGACCTACCTGCTGGTGTCATCAATAATCTTTTAGAAGCTGCTTTTGTCAAGCAGTGTATGCAGATTGGGGCAACTCTGTTTCGCCGCCAAACTCTCTGCGAAGTAGGGTATATGCTGCCTAACATGCAGAACTGCGAGGATAATGATTTGTTTGTCCGTCTAGCCTTGGCAGGCAAGAAAGGTTATTACCTGCCCCAGTTGCTGATGGAGTATCGAGTGCATGCAGAACAACAGGGCATTAACCGGGCAATTCCCTATCTAACGGATAAGCTGCATTACTTGGAGAGCTACCAGTTTGAATCGCCCTCGTTAGAAGCGGTGCGCAGAGCTCGCCTGCTTGAATCCCAATTACTGCTGGGACTACGCCTGATTGAGAAGGGTGAAACCGATAAAGGGCGCAAACTAGTTCAAGCTGCGGCTTCAGCATCCCCTGCAAAAGCTCGGATGGGCTTAACTCTTTCGCTGCTACCAACAGGGTTGCGCAGCCCGGCCTTTGGTTTGCTACGACGACTGCGGTCTTAGGCAGTGCTCCAGTTTAGGAAAGTGCTGCTAAGACTTAGGGCTTAGCAGCCTTCCTTAAGCGCAGCGAGTCGTAAACCTGCATCACCTGCCGTGCAATGGATGCCCAAGTGTAATGCTCCTGGGCATACTGCTTGCCTTGAGCACCCCGCAGTTGGCGCTGTTGCGGGTCTCTGATCGCCTCCTGCAAAGCCTCCCGTAGTGCATTGACCTCGCAGGGCACAACCCAACCGGCTCCGGCTTCAGCAATATTCCGGGCAATGTGGACTTGATCCGAAATGACTACTGGCAACCCGGCGGCCATGCCCTCTGCTACCGCGATGCCAAAGTTTTCGTAATACGAGGGCAAAACAAATAAATCCACATCCTGTAGCAGCGCCGCTTTGAGAGATCCCTGGATAAACCCCGTAAATGTTGTATGGGTTGCTAGGGGGGAAGCAGCAATCCGGGCTCGAATACTCGCTTCGTAAGCAGGATCCTGCGGATTGGCGCCAGCCAGAACAAAGTGAAACTGTTCGCCAGCCTGCAGTAGTGCCTCCAGTGCCGGAAGCAGCAAGTCCAGCCCTTTCTTGGGTTCAATGCGCGACAGAAACAGCACTAAGGGCACGGCCTCGGGCAGGTTAAGCTGGCTGCGGGCATAACCAGGCTCGGGAAGAGGCTCAGGTAGGCTAACCCCCAAGGGCAAAACCACGTCACGAGTGATAGCACCAAAGCGATCAGAAACCTTGGCTTCCTGATCGCTGGTGAAATGAATAGCAGCAGCTCCAGCCAGATTTGCTCGCTCCCAAAGGGCAGCGTAGACCTGTTTCAACAGCTTTTTCTTGCGCAGATCGGCGGGATCCAAAGTGCCCAGTGGGCGCAGAATGTAGGGCAGACCCACTTGGCGTGCGACCCTAGCTGCTGCGGTACTTACCGGCGAAAATAGGGCATGAATGTGGGCAACATCATACTCGTGGGCATGGACCTTGAGCCATTGCAACAGTTCTAGCGAGAACTTATAGCGCCGGAAGGGGCTACAGCGAAAATAAATGACTTCATAGCCGTTCTGAGCAACTGGTACTGCCAGAGGGACATCCAGAGGGGTAGTACCTGCAAAGTCACCGTTACTATCGGTCGTCAGAACCGTGACCGTCACGCCAGCCTGCGCCAGAGCCGCAGACAAGCCCAAAACCATCTGGCTGGGCCCCCCATAGACCAGGGAGAGAGATGGCACGATTTGCAGAACCCGCAGCGGCTGACTCATGTTGCTAACAGTTCCTCATAGAAACTGAGCAAACGCTTTGCCAAAGCCCGGTTTGTGTAGTGAGTGAGCGCTCGACGTAGCCCCTGGTCAGCGAGTTCTTGTCTCGTCGGAGGTTGATCAATCAACGCGAGCAAGCACTGGCGCAACTCTGCTGCTTGCCCTTCCGGAAAGACTAAGCCTGCATCAGCAATGACGCGAGGGATTTCACCCGAATCAGAGCCAATCACGGGCACACGACAGGCCATGGCCTCAATCAGGACGTGGCCAAACTGTTCCTTCCAGCCTTTCGAAGTCAGGGTTTCGAACTCGTAAGTCGTCTCTGAGGGCAGGATCAGCGTGTCCATCGCATTGATGTAATCAGCGACCTCTGCATGCGGCACGCTTTCTACTAAAACGAGCCGATCCCGTACACCAGCCGCCTCAGCTCGGGCCAGTAGTTCCTCTCGGAGAGGACCTCGCCCTAGGAGCAGCCAACGCCAGGGGCGATCTAAACCTTGGAGCGCTTCGAGCAGGGTTAGCAACCCCTTCTCCGGCACAAACCGTCCCACAAAGCCAACGACGAATTCATGCTCAGCAATGCCAAGGGAAGCTCGTAGTTTCGGTTGTGGCTGAGGTTTGAATAGTTGTTCATCGACCCCTAGCTGAGGCATGACAGCAACAGGGCCACCATAGCCCCGTTCCTTCAGAATATCGGCTCCGTCTTGATTACCAACTACTAAGCCAGAAGTGTGGGTGAGATTGTAGGCTTCGATAGCGGAGACCGGAAACTTCAAGGTGTAAGGGAGATTCCACCAGGTGAAGAATAATAGCTTGGCCTGCAGCCCCAAAAGGTAATTGAGGGTGATCAATTGGCTATAGGCCAGGGCTTTTGAACCTTGCTCGACCTGGATAAAATCAGGTTTGAATTCCTGAAGCAGGCGAACCAAGTCAAGCCCGAAGCAGAGGAGCCCCTGGTTGTTTTGGCTGAAGTTAGAGACTGGTACCACCTGCAACCGGCCTAACTGCCAAGCCCGCGACTCAACAATCTTCGTTTGGTTGACACCCCCTGGCTTCCAACGGCGCGGCACCACAATCGTGACTTCAATGTCTTCCCGCAGATCGGCAAGCGCCTGCAATTTTTGGCAATTGAGGTCGATGATGTAAGTATGGCTGACAACCAAAACCCTCATGCCTGAACTCCTTGCTCCCCCAGAGCGGATGTAGCAGCGACAGGCAACGAGCCAGAGGGCAACTGATCATGCTCAGTGTAAGTTTGCCCCCCTTCGTGTCCGGTGCGCAGAAGGGTTCCCAAGGCGTTTACTAGTCCGAGCAGATAAAATCCGCCCCGCACCACAATCTTGTCCAGAGAGCCGCTCTTGTAGCAGGGAGGATGGCCCAGAACGTGGCAGTCAAATAGCTTGACACTCAGGGCAAGCAATTGAGACGGAGACAAGTTCTTGAGCGCCATCAAGAAGTGATTGTGGTAGAAGGTGACTTGGTACTTTACCGAGCGGAAGCCGATATCGTGACAGCCACCGGTTTCTTCTCCCAGGTGAACCAGCACAGCTTCTGGGTCATACCAAATCTTGAAGCCGGTCTTGCGGATGTTAAGACAGAAGTCTGACTCCTCACGCACTGCACTGCCTCGGAAGCGCTCATCAAAATGCAGCCCATGTTCGGTAAACAGAACCTTACGGAACGACATGTTGCAGCCCCGTGCTGTTAATACCTGCTGAGGTTGGCGAGTTCGGTATAGGTCAATGTAGTACCAACCAATACCAGGATCCATTGCCTCAGGGGGCATTAAGTCCGGCCCCTGTTCCGTTGCCTCAACTGGGTCGTCTGCCAGTTTCATCCGGTCAAGTACCCGACCTGCGACAGCTCCAACGTCAGGATTGGCAAAGTTACGAGCATGGGCCTGCAGATAACCGTCGGGCAACTGCACATCATCATCAATAAACAGGACGATCTCGCCTTTGGCGCGGCGCACCGCATAGTTGCGTGCACCTGGCAAGCTAGCCCAGTCCACTTGAAATAACTGAATCTTGCCAGCTTGGGCCAACTCGTCAAGATAAACGCGAGTCTCAGGCTGATGAACAGGCGTTTGGTCCACCACCAGAACTTCGAAATTCGGATAGTCCTGGCGCAGCACGTCAGCCAGAGTTGCCCGCAAAGGCTCCTCGCGGCAGTAAGTCGGCACAATCACGGAAACGGAGGGCCAGTTCATATCATTCAAGTGGCAGGAGGAACTGTTCTAGGTAGACTTCAGGTGAGCAGAGCGCGAGCGCAAGCGATTCGATCGGCCCTTGGGCAGTATTCCTGCTTCGGCAGCTAAGCGCTCTTCTTCTAACCGCGCTTCGCGGTCAATTTCAGGCAGTTTCAGCAAAACTCCGGCAAAGAACCAGTAGTAGACAGCAATGGGATCGACATCAAGCGGATAGTAGTAGGTGTTGTAGCTAATGAACAGGATAAACACCCACATACACAGGCCAAAGGTGCGCAGACGTGGGTCACGAACCGAGCGCCAAGACTTAAAGGTGACAAACACCAGCACCGTGACCAGCGCCAGGAAGGCCAGCAACCCCAACAGACCCACTTCGTAGAGCACCTTGGGCCAGTAGGTTTCTAGAAATTCTGTCCATCCCAAAGAATTTGCTGAGTTGGTTGCTCGCCCCAGACCGCCCTTACCAATCAAGATGTTGCTGCCATTGAGGGCAGTCAGAAACTGTGAGGTAATGAACGTAGTCGGTGGTGACGAATTCCAGCGGCCTATGACGTTGTTGAGCCGGTCCATTACCAGTTGGGGGTACATGAACCATAAGAACATTGCTCCAACCCCGATGCCGCCAGCCACCCGCAACACGCGCCGTAGATCAGCCGCACCCGTTGCCAGGGTCAGGGCGAGTAGGGTAATCGGCACAATAATTAGGGCGACCCGCTGGCCTGAGAAGAGACAGGCAGCCACAGTACTGCCCATCGCGCTGAGGTGAATTATCTGCCAGAAAGGATTGTTCTCTGAGGCGTAGGCCGCAAAGGTAAAGAATCCGCTAAAGATCAAAAACCAGCCCCACTGCCAGGGCGCCACAAAGGTGCCCGGCAAACGGACTCCACCGTATTCGGGACTGTATAACAAGGAGCCGCCAACAAAACAGCGGGCTGACAGGCTGGCCCGGAACAGGTCTGATCCTGTCGCAACCGTGCCTTTACAAACTCCCCTAAGTAGCAAAACGTACTGGATCAGGCACAGGACACAACAGAGAATGATGACAACACTCTGGCCCCGCAGCAGCAGGAAAAAGTCATTTTTATCGCGCAACAGGTAGTAAGTGGCCGGTATCAGTGGGATGTAACCCATTAGAACCTTGAACCCCAGCAGGCCTACCATCATCGGGTTATCTTTGCCCTCAACCAGTCGTCCATTGAACAGATAGGAGGTGGCACTCACCGGGACTGTACTGGCTGCTTGAGAGCCGTTGACCACTGCAAGATGAAATAGACAGATCAGTAATAGAGCCAGAACAGGCACGGTCATCTGACGCGGGATAAGCATGCTCTGCCCTTTCTGACGACACATTAGGGCGACACCAATGAGAGCAGGGATGTAAAAGACCAGGTCTTTAGCAACCTGCAGCAGGGCATTTGCACCGAGCGAGTAGGTGACCGTTCCCCCCAGAGGCACATAGAGCAAAAACAGCCACAGACCCAGCCGCCAGTTCCAGAAGGACAACAGAGGCATAGGCACCGCGAAGAGCAATAGCCCCAGAACCGGATTGACCTGGCTGAGCATGAACGCCAGAATTGCGCAGACCGCCACTAGCAAGCCGATATTGCGAACTTTTTCGCGGGCCTGTCGTTCGGCTTCCCGCTGGCGCACAAGTTCGCGTTGACGCTGACGCCGTTCTTGGGGAGTCAGATTTTTAAGACCAGGTGCGTTGCTCATCAATCGCTCGTTAGTGCAGTAATTGGGAAGAGTGAGGGCAGCGTTACGCGTCCTATGCAAAGTATTGCAGGCATGAGGGCTACTCAGTGTAGCTGGTAGCCGATGCAACACTAGGATGCGGAGATGGCCTGGGGCTAGATACCTGTAGCAAGTCAGCGACACGCCGCTGATGAGCTTCTAGGCCAAAGGTTTGGAGAATTTGCTCCCGTAGAAAAGCGCCATTACAGCGACGATCTTCACCCCGTAACATCTCGATACAAGCTGTAGCGACAGCTGCCGCATCGCGGTGGGGAACTCGCCAGCCTAACCGCCCATCTTGAAGAGGATCGGCAGAGCCATCAGCATCACCGGATAGAACTGGCAAGCCGCAGGCTAGCGCTTCCAGATAGACGATACCGAAACCTTCTTGTGAGGGCATAACGTAGGCGTCAGCGACTCGATAGTGTTCCGGCAGATCCTCAGTGGGCACAAAGCCTGCGAACACTACTTGGTCAGCGACCCCCAAATCTCGTGCCAGTTGAGCGAGACGAGGCTGATCATCTCCTCGCCCAATCACGAGATATTTAATATCTGGGAACGCCTGGGCAATCGTTGGCAGTGCCCGAATTGTGACGTCTACGCCCTTGTAAATGTCGCCAGACCATAAGCGTGCGACGGTCATCAATACTTTGGCCCCGCTTAGGCCATAGCGCTCCACCAGAGCCGAGGACTTTGGCCCAGGAGTAAAGCGGTGGGTATCAACCACACACGGCAGTAGTTGCACTCGGTCCAGTGCGAGATTGTTGGCTGAGCAGAGCTGATCTCGGCTGTAACGGCTAATCGTCCAAACGGCTGCTGCTCGTTGAAGGGCTTGTTGCTCACGGGGCGATAGGGGTGACCAGACCTCTTTGCCATAGGTCAGCACGGTGTAGGGAATTCCCAGTGGTTGGCAGAAGGATTGAACCAGAGTTGCCAGCTTGATATGCCCACAAAACACCTGCCTAGGCCGTTGTCGGATCAGCTGGGTAAGCAAGGCAGCCGTAAACCGCGCTCGCCCAGCGGCTTCGGATTGGGATTTGAAATAGTGAAACTTGAAGCGACTATTCTCGAAGGGGTTGGGACAGCCAGGCCCATCCCGTAGCAGCATTACATCGGCGCGAGGTTGAGCGTTTAGAGCTAGATAGGCTGACAGGATATCCTTGACATAAGACTGAATTCCCCCTTCGCGCTCAAAGATTTGCAAAAAAGTAAATAGATCGTGGCCTCTGGCTTTCCCCTTGAGGCTAGGACTTAGAGTTGCTGGTTCGCTAAGCAAGTGAGTTTTACTCATGACTAGTTTACGGACAGCGGCGAGCTTGCGGTTCCAGATTTAAGACGGTCCATATCCCTCTGGACCATCTTTGCAAGCAGAGCCTCAAAACTAATTTGAGGTTGCCAATCGAGGTTTTGCTTAGCTTTGCTTGGGTTTGCTACCAGGTGAAAGTGCTCATCCGAACGCAGCAATCCAGGCTCCACAACTACGTAGCGGCTCCAATCTAAGTCCACGCAGGCAAAAGCTGTTGCGATCAGCTCCCGCACGCTATGCAACTGACCTGTGCCAATCACATAATCCTCAGGCTCATCCGCCTGAAGCATTCGCCACATAGCCTCAACATGGTCGCCAGCGTAGCCCCAATCCCGCTTGGCATCCAGGTTACCCATCTCCAATTGGTCGCTCAGACCCAATTTGATCGACGCGACGCCTAGAGAAACTTTGCGAGTGACAAAGTTGGGTGGACGCAAGGGCGATTCGTGGTTGTACAGAATGCCACTGCAAGCAAACAGACCGTAGCGCTGGCGGTGATGCACCATGGTCCAATGGGCATGTACTTTTGCTGCCGCATACGGATTCATAGGACGGAAGGGCGTGTTTTCATCCTGGGGAGACTGATCGACCTGACCAAACATTTCTGAGCTACTGGCTTGATAGAAGCGAGTTGCCAGACCTGCCTGCCGCACGGCATCCAACAGTCGAGTAGCAGTCCCAGTGACCAGGTCTAGGGTTGCCAAGGGATCTTTCCAGGAATCCGGCACAAAGCTGGGAGCAGTAAGGTTGTAAATCTCTTGAGGCTGGAGCTGCTCTACTGCCTCTGCGAGCGCAACCGGATCGGTTAGGGCAACTGAGTAAATTTCAACTTGGTCGGCGAGAGCACCGAGTTTGGCAACACTACTCTGCCGGTTAGGTGGAACTAGTCCGACTACCCGGTAATGCTTCTCCAGAAGCAGACGGCTAAGGTAGTAGCCATCCTGGCCAGTGATGCCCGTGATCAGCGCTGTTTTGACCATGCACACTCAACGTCGGTAACGATTGCCTAGACAAACATGCTGATCTCAAGCAGGGGGTCGTCCTAGTCCCCTGCTCAGTCTGATGCAGAAGGCTCTGCTAAAAACAGCTCGACGACAATTTGGAGAGACTCGAATACGATGCTAGACATCCGTTAGATCCCAGTCAACGCAGAGCTTCTAATCTTTACTAGAGCTTCATCCCAGTATTAATACAGAGAAACTACGGTGCAAAGTCCAGTCTTTGCCAGCATCCGCTGACCTCAATTGTTCAGCTTCCCAGAGGCCAACCGGAATTAGCCTCTCTCGGCTTGCAACCCAATTTCCGCAAAATCAGCGATGGGCAAAGCTGACAGAGATCACAAGCATTTGAGACAGTTTGTGGGCTGAGCTTATCAAAACAAAAAGCGCTAACTATCAAGCTTGCCAAGCGAAGTAGAACTTCCGGGTAGCAAACCCAACTGAAGCAGATTCAAGCAGCAGTTAGAACCTGGTCTCTTTGCTTGATTCCTGCTCAGAAGCTTGAGCGCCAAACCCTAAATCGCACCCTTAAGATCACATCATCTTGGCCTATGGGTTTGACCCAGATTTAGCCGTTCAGCTCAGAGGAATGAGAATTGGCGGTAGGAGAGGCATATTTGACAATTTCTAGGCAGTTGCGTTCCCGATCAGTCCGGATGTAATGCAAATCATCAGCCAAACGCCGCAGCAGGTACCAACCATAGCCACCCTCCTGCAACGTGCCAGGCGACGGTTCTTTTAAAGTACTAGGATCGAAAGGCTTGCCATAATCCCAAATGCGAATTGCCAGTCGTTTCTCATCTAACTGGATCTGCAAAACAACCGGTGTGCTCAGGGGCAAGTTGTGATGAGCGTGGCGTACAGCATTGGTGAACCCCTCTGCCAAGGCTAAGCTCAGCGGGTAAACCTGCGTGCCCAGCCATTGCCGTAGCTCTCCACAGTCTTCGCAGGCAATCTGCTCCGCACAGAACGCCTCAAACCACTCTTGCACCTGCGTTAGAGCGTGCAAGTCGCTGTTTACTTCGAGATCAGCTTGGGCAAACATATGGGTCTGTTAGCCAACTCGGTCCCGAAGATCCACTTTTCAACACAAGACGTAAGATTCTCAGTCAAGACGAGTATAGTCCTAGTCTCTGCTGCTCGGCAGGAATTACACTCCCCAAGGAGTATGAGGTGTGCAAAGGTATTAAAGAGTTTGCCAAAGCCCAGTGAAACAACAGCTGAGTATAAGCGGAGTGTATCAAGGTTCATGCTGGCTTACATCCTATCGATCCTGACTGGGCTAGGAAGTCTGGCGGTTTACCTGGCTGCTTTTTTCTTTCCAGCCATTCATCGCCAAAGCGACTTTATCTGGAGTGGCGTGGGACTTTTCTACGCCTTGGCCCTGTGGGTCTATGCGGCTCAGGAAACGGGGGGGCTCCTCCTCAGTCAGATCGCTGCAGTTGCACTCTTGGGTTGGTTCGGCTGGCAAACTCTTTCATTGCGCTTGCAAGTTGACAGCCAAGAGACAGTCCGGCAAACGCTTCGCCTGCAAGAACTGGATCGTCAGGCTACCCAAAAAGATGCCCAACCGCTTCAAACCAGTCAGGCTGCAACCGAACCTGGCCAGGTAAAACTGGTCGGCGACGATCGCACCACCGCAGCTTTTGAGCTGCCTGAATCCCCAGATCTATTGGATTGCGAGTTCGATTCGGAGGCTCAAGCCGCAGATCCTTGGGATGCGGAACCGGTCCAACCCCAACCCTCGGTGCCGCCGCCAGAGGCTTAGCGCTTAAGACAATAACCTTAGGCGATAATAAGAAAAGTTGAAGTTTTAAGTCGGTAGAACTCCCCGTGCAGGATTACAAAGACTCTGTCAATCTGCCCCAAACCGAGTTCTCTATGCGTGCCAATGCACGTGAACGAGAACCACAATTGCAGCAATTTTGGGCAGACCAGAGAATTTACGAGACGTTGGCTCAGAACAATCCCGGCGCCCCCTTCGTGCTTCACGATGGTCCGCCCTACGCCAATGGCGATTTGCACATGGGCCATGCCTTGAACAAGATTCTCAAGGACATTGTCAACCGCTATCAACTGCTACAGGGGCGAAAGGTCCGCTATGTGCCGGGCTGGGATTGCCATGGGCTGCCAATTGAACTCAAGGTGCTGCAAACCTTGAGCGCTGAACAGCGCAAGGAACTGACTCCTATAAGCCTGCGCCACAAAGCACGCGATTTTGCGCTGGAAACGGTGAGACGCCAGAGCCAAAGCTTTCAGCGCTATGGGGTTTGGGGCGATTGGGATCATCCCTACCTAACTCTAAAACCCGAGTACGAAGCGGCTCAGATCAGTGTCTTTGGTCAGATGTTCCTCAAGGGCTACATCTACCGGGGTCTTAAACCAGTCCACTGGAGCCCTAGTTCGCAAACAGCCTTAGCCGAGGCAGAACTTGAGTATCCGGAAGGCCATACCTCTCGTAGCATCTATGTCGCTTTTCCAGTGGTCCGCTTGGCAGAGGGGGCACAGATGCTCTCAGAGTACCTGCCCAAGCTCAAGGCAGTCATCTGGACTACAACACCCTGGACCATTCCAGCCAACCTGGCAATCGCAATCAGCCCCAAGGTAACCTACGCCGTCGTCCAAGCGGGTGAAGACTACCTGATCGTGGCGAGCGAGCTGGTGGAACGGCTGGCGCAGACCTTGGGGCAATCTCTTGAGGTCCTCACTACCCTACCCGGCAAGGCGCTGGAGTACACCGTTGCCCACCATCCGCTCTTCGATCGAGAAAGCCCGATTTTGCTGGGAGACTATGTCACCACGGAATCTGGCACAGGTCTGGTCCACACCGCTCCCGGCCATGGCCAGGACGACTTTATTTTGGGCCAAGCTCACGGTTTACCCGTGCTTGCTCCTGTAGATGATCGGGGAGATTTCACTGCTGAAGCGGGTCCCTTCGTTGGGTTAAATGTGCTGGGCGAGGGCAACAAGGCGGTGATCACAGCTCTTAGTGAAGCAGGAGCTCTGCTCAAAGAGGAGCCTTACGTTCACAAGTACCCCTACGACTGGCGGACCAAGAAACCCACGATCTTCCGAGCTACGGAACAATGGTTTGCCTCGGTAGAAGGCTTCCGCGAAGCCGCCATGCAAGCCATTCGCTCGGTGCAGTGGATCCCAGCTCAAGGCGAAAACCGTATCTCCTCAATGGTGCAGGAGCGCTCCGACTGGTGCATCTCGCGACAGCGCAGTTGGGGGGTGCCCATCCCAGTTTTCTATGACGAAGCCACCAACGAGCCTCTACTCACGACTGAGATGGTTGATCACGTTCAAGCACTGATCCACGAACGCGGATCAGATGCCTGGTGGGAACTGCCGGTCGAAGATTTGCTGTGCGAACCCTATCGCAGCCAGCACCTTTCGGGTGAGCGCAGCTTCCGCCGTGGTACTGACACGATGGATGTTTGGTTTGACTCTGGCTCATCTTGGGCAGCAGTAGCCGAGCAACGCAGCGAGCTGACTTACCCAGTAGACCTGTACTTGGAAGGCTCTGACCAACACCGGGGCTGGTTCCAGTCCAGCCTACTGACCAGCGTGGCAGTAAATAATGAGGCTCCCTACAAAACCGTTCTCACCCATGGCTTTGCGCTAGATGAGCAGGGGCGCAAAATGAGCAAGTCCCTAGGCAACGTGGTCGATCCCTTCCTAGTGATCAACGGCGGCAAAGACCAGAAAAAAGAGCCCCCCTACGGCGCTGATGTGTTGCGGCTCTGGGTCTCTTCAGTGGACTACTCCAGCGACGTGCCCATAGGCAAGACCATCTTGAATCAGATGGCTGATGTCTATCGCAAGATCCGCAATACAGCCCGCTTTCTATTGGGCAACCTGCATGACTTCGACCCAGCTAAAGACGCAGTTCCCTACGATCAACTGCCGGAGTTTGACCGTTATCTGCTCCATCGCACCCGCGAGGTAACGCTAGAAGTCACTGATGCTATGGAGAGCTTTCAGTTCTTCCGCTTCTTCCAGACGGTGCAGAACTACTGTGTTGTTGACCTGTCCAATTTCTATCTGGACATTGCCAAAGACCGGCTCTACATCAGTGCAGCAAACAGTCTCCGGCGTCGTAGTTGTCAGACGGTCCTGGCAGTCGCCTTAGAAAACCTGGCGACGATGATCTCGCCGGTCCTGTGCCACATGGCTGAAGACATCTGGCAGGCTATTCCCTACTCTATGCCTCAGCAGTCGGTGTTCCAGGCAGGATGGGTGAAGGTCGAGGAGGGTTGGCAGCAACCTGCATTGGCTGAACGTTGGGAGCGCTTGCGGGATCTGCGCGGTGAAGTCAACCGGGTGCTAGAGGCAGCGCGGGTATCTAAGCTGATTGGGGCCTCCCAGGAAGCGAAGGTACTGTTGTGGGTTGCCGACCCGGCTCTGCACTCAGACCTAGAAGCAGTAGGGGCTGACTTGCGCTATCTGTTTCTAACCTCCCAAGCGGAACTTCTAGACTCGCCCTCGGCATTAGAAGGACTGGAGCACGCCTTGAAGACGGAGGCCTTAGGCATAGGGGTGGTGAACGCGGAGGGTACTAAGTGCGTCCGTTGCTGGAACTACTCGACCCTGGTTGGGCACTTTGCTGAGCATCCCAGCCTGTGTGAGCGCTGTGTGGGTGCCTTGGCAGGCAAGTTCTAGATTGGTTCTAATCAGCTCAGCCTTAACCTTGGTTAGGGGGTTTGCTGATCCAGTTCCGATAAAGCGCTCGGACGTTGTGTAGCAGGTTCTCGTAGAGGTGATCTAGGGGACCTGCATCAGCAGTTTGCTGAATGGAGCAGAGCAGGCGGGCCTCTTCAGCTGCAATTTCGCCATCACTGTAAATCAAAGCACTCACGGCTTCTAGAAGCGTTTCGCAGTCTGTGGCACCAGGATGGTCGCCCAGATACACCCGCACCCACTCATAGCACTGACGCTTGGTCACTGCCTTCAATTCATAGAGCAGGGGCTTGATCTCCGGATCTTCGGCTAAGCCCTGTTGATGAGCGAGGTGATAGAGATACTGTCGCTCCTCGGGCTGAATGCGTCCGTCTAACCAAGCAGCCCCAATCAAAATCTTCAGCAATTCCCGCTCAGCAGAGGTGGCAGTCATGGCAGCAGATTGAAGGCGTACAGGTTTAGCTTAGCCCTTTGAGTCAAATCTCTTCTGGCTCTAAACTGCCTGGATTGCCTCAAATCTTCTAGAGATTTTTGACGGGATTCTTTAAGGTAATGGCCAAGATTGACCATCAGGCGAGTGTTGCTTTGCAAACTGAGCAGCGCGCGCTTCTTCTGAGCGATCACCTCCAGGAAAACGGCTGAGCAAAGTGTCTAAATAGTGAGCTTCGCCAGTCATCTCGTAGAGGGCTAGTAAGGCATCATCGCCATAACGACTGTTTGGAAATTGGGTGATTAACTGTTTAGTTATGTGAGCTGCCTGACGGACATACCAAGCATCTCGCCCCTGCTCTGCCTGGTAGGTTGGGAAATAGGGATCATTGGGTTTGGGCGCATAAGGCTGAGTTGGAGGCATGTAGAGACTGGTGTCCGCACCGACCTCTGCCGAGAAATGCGGCAAGGGGTGCATGGTCTCGGTTTCAGGCGGCGGATAGCTCACAAACTGTCGGTAAAGCAGCATGACCTGAAGGTAGCGGCTCTTTTCAACCAAGTCAGCAGGCACATTCTGCCCTTTCAACAATGGCCATAGCAGGTCTAGCGCAACAGCATTATGATTGGCACTGCGATAGCCCTCAGCAATAATTTGGCTATCGCGCTTGTCGTTGGAATAAATGCCAAAAGCCAACTCTCCGGTTCGCCCTCCGTTATAGAAAACTAAATAGCCATTTTTCCAACCCTCAGCATTAGCCCAGGCAGAAGCCAGAGCATAACGCTTTTGTAGTTGAGATAAGTCCGCCAACTTGTTCAGCGTTTGCCAGCGTTGGCGCTGCTCTTCAAAGTCAAACTGGACTTGAGCGGGATCTTCCGAGCTCCAATCGAATAGTTTGTTGTTGAGATAATTGCGGCTGACTTCTGTAAGAGAAAGATTCTGGCTGAGTTTGAGGGCATCAGAGTAGTGATGCTCACGGGCTGAATGCAGGGCTAGTGCATATTGAATAGCCGCAGCTAGAGGATGGTTTGCATTACTTTTCAGGAACTGCTCTAGGTCTGAGTTGGTACTGCCAACATCCAGCATCATTAGAAAGCGGCTGCGAATGGCGTATTGCATATCGCCATCACCAGTGGGCTGCACTAGCAGATCAGCAAATTGCTTGAGGGCTTCCGTGCGTCGGCCCTGCCACTCTAGAGTGCGTCCTAGCCAGTAACCAGCGTCATCGGCTCCAGGGTGATCAGGATAGGTTTTGAGCCAATCGCGCCAGCGGACTTCTTCTTCAGCAGCGGGTAACTGCCGGTGCACCTCTCTAGCCTCATAGCTGTAGGGTCGGTAGTCGCCAAAGTAGGTGCCGCCCCGAATTGCTGCATAGTCCCGGCAACCTTGTGCAAAGCGAGAATCGGGAAAGGTCTGGGCAACTTGCAGAAGCAGGTAATAGT